>DASZZO010000246.1:0-25417 GCA_035544915.1 Gemmatimonadaceae bacterium
CCGACCGGCGCGCCGCGAGCGCCGACGCACGAACCGACCGGACCGACCGCCGCGCCGCGGCAACCGACGCCCGCGCCGACCGCTCCGACCGGCCCGCCGGGCACACCGACGCTCCAGCCGAGGGCGCCGACCAGGAATCCGCGCACCCCGACGGCGAATCCGGGGCCGCGATTGTGGAAACCGGCACATATGCCGGCGAAACCGATGGTCGCTCTCCCGCCGGCGCTCCGGGCGCGCACGCCGGCGGGTTCACTCACCTGCGCGCCCACACCCGTTTCACAGGAGGAGGTCCATATGAAGGGCATTCAGCAGGCACGCCTCACCACCCTGCAACGCATCCAGGGGTTCCTGGATGCAAACGCCGACGCGCTCGGCACCGTCAACAAGTCGACGTCCCGCGTGGCGCTCGACCAGGCGGTGACCGCGCTCGCACAGGCGGGCGCCAAGCAAGGCCAGGCGCAGACCGCGGCCACGAGCCGCACGAAGGTGAAGGACGCGTTGCGCCAGGAGCTGCGCGTGCAGCACATGCAGCCCATTGCGGCCATCGCAAAGAAGAAGCTCGGCACCACACCGTTGATCGTGGACCTGCGGGTGCCGAGGGCGAACAGCAAGGACGCCGCGTTGATCATGGCTGGTACCGCAATGGCGAACGCCGCGGGGCAGTACACGCAGACGTTCCTCGACCAGCAGCTGCCGAAGGATTTCATCGCGCAGTTGCAATCGAGCGTGGCGGCGCTGCAGCAAGCGGTCGTGGCGCGTGACCTGGAGCTTGCGCAGGTCAAGCAGGCGACGCAGGGCGTGGTGGACGAGTTGGCGATTGCGACTACCGACGTCCACGTCCTGAACGCGCTCGTCGTCAAGCAGCTGAAGGGCAGGACCGATCTGCTCGCGGCGTGGACGCAGACCAAGCGGGTGAAGGCCAAGCCCGGCGTGCCGACGGGCACCACCAAGCCACCGGCAGTTTCTCCGGCGCCGGTGCCCACTCCACCCGCGACGCCGCCGGCAGCAACACCGCCGATAGCGACACCGCCGGCAGCGACACCGCCAGCGAGTCCGCCGGTGGCACCCGCGCCAATACTTGTGGCGGCACCGGCCGTAACGGTGCAGGGGGTGAAGGCGGCCTAGTCGAGCCGCACCCGGCGGTGAGTTCGGCGACCGGGAATATCACCAGAGACAACTGAAGGTCAGGTTCCCGCGCGAACGGCCCCCGATGATGGGGGCCGTTCGCGTTGTGGGTCATCAGCCAACCAACACTGAGATATCCATGCAGCGTCTTTACCGATCCGCAGTTGCCGGTGGAATTCATCCGTGAGCTGCGCAGGGCGGCCGACGCAGTGGCGCAGGCGGCGTTGGAGCAGGACAGGCGGCTGACGCGGATGCAGCTCGTCACACAGGAGATTGCCGACGAGGCCGCGGAATCGGTGCGTATCACAGCCGTGCTCAACGCGCTCATTGTCGCGCGGCTTTTTGGCGACGCCGAACGGCTCGCGGCGTGGAAGTTGGCGAAGCGCGTCTCGCCGGAAGGGCCTCTGGCGACCGTTGCTACAGCGCCAGCGGCTGAGCGGCGCGGCAGGCCGCGCGGTCGCGCCGCGAGACCGCACCGGCGCGCTTCAGGATGAGTGAAACATCGAGCGTGAACAGTTTCCACCGTACGACGCTCGGCGCCGGCAGGCCCGCGTCCTCAAGGTCCCGGATGGGGACATCGCCGGGCCACGTGGACCCAGCCGCCGTAGTAATCATCGCCAGCACGACGTGGCGTGCACGGCGGTTATAGGCCTCCGACGAACACACCAGTGCGGGCCGGCGCTTGAACGCCTCGCGGTCCGTGAACGGAAACGGGACGATGACGACATCGCCGGGGCTATGGGTGCGCACCGACCGTCTGTTCGCCACGGCTACAAGTTGGCATAGGCCGCATCGTCGCCGGCCGAGGTCCATTCCGGTGCGAGGCTCGCCTCGATCGCCCGGAGTTCACCGCGATCGGCCGGCCCCGCCTTGCGCACGCGCACCGCGCCGCGGCGTTCGATCACGAACTCGATGCGGTCGCCGGCGCCGAGGTGCAGCGCTTTACGAACCTCTTTTGGGACGGTTGCCTGGTACTTCGACGTGAGGGTCGACACGGGCACGATATTCCTCCGCAGTACGTAATGGGTAATACGTAATACGGTAATGGGTAGAGGCGTGCGTTTCAAGGGGGCAGGCGCGTTGCGCAAACGAACGATCACGGGCGATTCCGGTGAGAGCGTCATCGCATGAACGCGGGGCGAATCGAACGGCCGTCGTGTGGGTCTATCGGGAAGAGACGCGCGGCTTGGTCCGCTGTATTTTCATCGACACGCTTTCGGTGAATGGATCCTGGATCGAGTCCCTGGACGTGCGGAACATCAGAACTGGAGACGGCCATGAAGAACCTTGGCTCTGTTGTGATGAGTGGGCGCGCGATCTTGCGTTTGCTCGGCCGGCGCGGACCAGCGACGCTGGCGGGGTTTGCGGTCGCCGCCTGCGGAGCAGGTGGGGATGTGGCGGGGCCGCGCCCGGTGTCCCAGGTCTCCTTCACCGCGGTGACCGCGGGCGCCTTCCACACGTGCGGCGTGACCACAAGCCGGGCCGCTTACTGCTGGGGCGCAAACTTCACCGGCGAGCTCGGCGACGGGACCACAACCCCGCGCACGAACCCGGTGCTCGTGCTAGGCGGGCTCAACTTCGCACAGGTGAGCGCAGGGGACGACCAAAACGGCAACCATACCTGCGCCGTGACCACCGCGGGCGCCGCCTCCTGCTGGGGCAACGGCTATAGTAGCGGCACCGGCCCCGTGCTGGTGGCGGGCGGGCTCAGCTTCGCTCAGGTGAGCGCGGGCGCCGAACACACCTGCGCGGTGACGACCGGCGGGGCCGCCTATTGCTGGGGCTCCAACCGCTCCGGCGCGCTCGGCGACGGAACCACAACCGACCGGTCGAGCCCGGTGAGCGTGATGGGCGGGCTCGGTTTTGTGCAGGTGAGCGCGGGCCGCTTACCGTTCGGCGGCCACACTTGCGGGATGACGACCGCGGGCGGCGGCTACTGCTGGGGGAGCAACTTCGCTGGCGAGCTCGGCGACGGCACGACCACAGATCGGCGCGCGCCCGTCGCCGTCATGGGTGGTCTGACGTTCAGGAGCCTCACAGCCGGTAGCGCTCACTCCTGCGGCGTGACCGGCAGCGGCGCAGCGTACTGCTGGGGCTTGGACGAGTCCGGCCAGCTCGGAGACGGGAGCACGATGACTTCCCGCTCGACCCCCGTGCCCGTCCTCGGCGGCCTCAGCTTCGTCCAGGTGAGCGCGGGCGCCGACCACACGTGCGGGGTGACGACAAGCGGAGCGGCCTACTGCTGGGGCGCGAACACCGTCGGCCAGCTCGGCGATGGGACCACGATCGCGCGCGTGGGCCCGGTGCCCGTCGCGGGTCGTCTGACGTTCACGAGCCTCGCGACAGGATCGTTCCACACCTGTGCGGTGACGAGTAGCGGCCCGGCCTACTGCTGGGGCCTCAACTTATCCGGCACGCTCGGCGACGGGACCCATACCACCCGGACGAGCCCTGTGCCCGTGGTGCAATGAAGAAGAGGAATCGACGGACTATTGATTGGTGCGCGGCCGCACGAGCCTCGCGGCGACGAGGGCGAACAGCCCGAGCACGACACCCGAGATCACGCCGATCACCGGCCCGATCAAAGCCATCATCAACTGCGGATGCGCGGCCATCGGCATTGACTTCATCATCTGGAGTTCCTGCGCGTGGGTCGCGACGTATTGGCTGAACAACAGCACGTGCACGCCCGTAACCCACACGCTATTCGCCAGACCGAGCATGAGGCCGTGGAGGAACGCTTGCACATAGCTTCCAGGGACAATGTCACCGTGACGCGCGCATCTTCCAGAGAATGGTCAGAATATCTCGTCAACGCGCGCTGCTCTGACCGCCCCGTCACGGCTCGTCCGGTATTCCGATTCGCTTCATCAACGCGCGGAATCGAGCCTCGTGCACGTACGGTCGGAGCCAGGGCATGACAGCGTCGTACGGGGCTCCTCCGGAGCGGACCGCAACCCCTTTGTCGAGCCAGTAGTACATCCTGTCGCGGTCAGCCAACCCTGCGTAGACGGTGGCGATGTTTTCCGGCGCCACATAGGTCTTCGGCCAATTAGCCTCGACGCGCCGCGCAATCGCTACCGCTTCGGACCGGCGCCCCGTCCGCGCATAGAGCCAACCGAACGCGAGATTCCTCCCCGCCTGAGTGGGATCGCG
The DNA here is from genome assembly GCA_035544915.1 of Gemmatimonadaceae bacterium. Taxonomy (GTDB): domain Bacteria; phylum Gemmatimonadota; class Gemmatimonadetes; order Gemmatimonadales; family Gemmatimonadaceae; genus Fen-1231. Next base: position 4,282 of record DASZZO010000246.1, read on the forward strand.
GGCGTCTAGAGCCTTGTACGTGCTTTCGGCCTGCGCATACATCCCTTTGAGCGCGTAAGCAGATCCGACCATGACGGCACTGAAATCGGCGAGTTCGGAGGAGATTTCTGCTGACCGCCGATGCCGAGAGATGACCGAGTCGAGCTCGTTGGCGAAAAGAAAAGCTAACGAGGCGTTAACATTGAATTCGGGTGATACTGGATCGAGTGCAAGCGCCTGACGGATCGAACGTCCCCTAAAGCCGCTCAAATGGGTCGGTCGCAGCAAGAAGAGCCTGGTCCGCGCCAAACTTGCGCGCTTCAGTCAGGAACGGCTTGAACGTTTTCTAAACGCGCTCGACATGGATGTTCGTATCCAAGTTGGACCGAGGCGCAAGGGGAAGAAACATGCGAGCGTGACAGTTGAATTCGTTGGTGCTTTGTAGGCGCATCGCGCCTTCGCCTCTCCAGGGAGGAAACGAATCCTCCGGAATCTGTGTCAGCTACGAGGTGTAGCGGCGATGAAGCGATACGGTCAGGATGCCTGATGAAATGCAGTCGAAATCGAAGATGCGGATATCGACGGGCACACGGTGGGCTCGCATCGCCGGCGAAGCACTGTGCATGAGCTGTGCGAACTGATTGAAGAAAATGACTGTAGGGGCTCTGGGGGAGCGTTCGGCTATCGAGTGTCAAAGCCGAATCCGGCGAAGAACGCCTCATCGACGACGAACGCTTTCGTGGGTTTCAGTCCAAGCTCGAGTTGTTCCAGCATATCGACGAGTCGCTCGCCGTCCATCAGTTCAATCGGCGGCACTCCATCACGAATCGCCTCTTTTTTCGCTTCGGCGGTGAAGGTACCGGTGGTGACGATGATCCCCTTGTCGGCCCTCCCCTGCATTGCGCCGCGAAAGTCGCGCACCTGCGAGGGTGTGACTGAACTGACGTAGCGCTTGCATTGAAACAGCACCTTGAAACTGACAAGCGGATTGACCTGTAAGATTCCGATTCCGTCTATTCCCCCGTCGCCGCTCCGACCTGTTACGCTTACATCCTGAAAGCCGGCTTCGCGGAGAAGGCGCTGAGCAAACCGTTCAAATCCGGCCGGCGATAACCTCATCAAGAGCGCGTGCGCGGCGGCTCGGTGATCAACCAGCGCTTCGGTAGGGGCACGCTCCACCTCTGATGCTTCGTCACCCCCTGCATCGCCCGCTGCCTCGGGCGCGGCACTCTTTACGAACTGGTGGGTCTGCTTGAAGATCGCCAGCGCCTCTGACTGGGAAAGCCGAGCTCCCGTCCCTTTCTCGGTGAGAGTCCAGACGCCACGCGTCGATGAATCAATGAATCCCGCGCGAGAGAGATAGAACCTGGCCCAGTGTACCTGGTTGTCGAATCGGAGCTGCCCACTCGGAATCGTCTCCGCAGCGGCCGCGTCGGACAGAGAGATGAGTGCGGCGACTCGATCGCGCACCTCTGCGGGCCGCGCGGAGCCGCCAAGATCCCTGAGTGCTTGCAACACCGGTGCGAAGTATCGAACGAACGCGGGGCCTGCGGCTTGATGCTTTGGTGGCACGATGAGCAGCTCCTCTGTGTGTAGTCGCCGCCCTTGGCTGTACCGTGGCTGTGTGGGTCTTTCTCTAGATAATTGCGCCAATCGCATGAGCTAGCAACAGCTGGGGGACGAGAATACAGTGTCATGCCGGACACAAGTTCTGTTTCGAGGATGCGCAGCTTCCGCCGCAACCGAAGGTGGTCGATTCGCTGCGCGCAAGGCGAATCCCCGCCGGAGCGGGGGACTCACACGATCAGGGACGGCATGTACACGGGGCAGGCAGAATTATTCCTCGAGCCAGCCTTCGTGGGAAATCCGTCAGCGGAAGTGCCGGATCGAGGGCGACCGATGGGACTGGAACTTCACGGCTCTGATGGGGCGACAAGTCCTTTCAGCTTTCCGAGGTGTGGCAGCGCATCACATGGCTGGTATTCGACCCTCACGGCTGACCGTCGCCGTCAGGATCCCTTCGACCCTACCTTCTTCAGCAATACGGCGAATCGGGGGTCATATCGGAGCGGTGCATAAAGCCTCAGATTCGCGGACGACGAGCGGCAGCTCGTGGTCGTATTGAACTGGCTCCCGGAACTTCGCCAGCGCACGAGCGGAAAGCGCTGAATCAAAACGAAGCCCGCCCATCATCCACGTGCGCGCGTCGTCCGCGCGCCGACGCGCTCCTCCACCCATACATAAACGACCGGAAGCAGCACGAGCGTGAGCAACGTAGCGGAGACGAGTCCGCCGATCACCACGGTTGCCAGCGGTCGCTGCACTTCCGCGCCGCTGCTCGTGGACACGGCCATCGGGATGAAACCGACCGACGCCACGAGCGCGGTCATCAGTACCGGTCGCATTCGGACCGTCACGCCCGTCCGCACCGCGTCGTGCAGTGACGCGCCGGCCGATCGGAGCTGATTGATGTACGTGATCAACACGACGCCATTCAGCACGGCGACGCCAAAAAGCGCGATGAACCCCACCGACGCGCTCAAGGTGAGATGCAGCCCCCGCGCCCAGAGCGCGCCGATCCCGCCCACCAGCGCAAACGGCACGTTGAGCATGACGAGCGCGGCGTAGCGAACCGCGCCGAAACTTGCGTAGAGCAGCGTGGCAATGAGGAGCAGGACCAGTGGCACAATCAGTACGAGACGCTTCGTGGCACGCGCTGCGTTCTCGAACTGGCCGCCATATGTGAGGTAATAACCGCTCGGTAGCGCGACTCGCTCCTTCACTGCGCGCCGCACATCGGCAACGAAACTTCCCAGGTCCCGCCCGCGGACGTTACTTTGTACGACGACGTATCGTTGACCTCCTTCGTGGTTGATCACCTCGGGCGCCTCGACCGCGCGGATCCGCGCCACCTGCGAGAGTGCGACGGTTCCGCCTGCCGGCGTGCGGACGAGGATCTTCCCGATATCGTCGGGGGTCGCACGGTAGCGCGCGTCCAGGCGGACGACCACCGGAAACCGGCGCCGCCCGTCGATCACCTCAGTGGCGGCCATCCCGCCCACCCCCATCTGCACGGCGTCGCGAACGTCGGCGACGTTCAGTCCGTAGCGGGCGATCGCGGGGCGGTCGAGGTCGAGCTCGAGATGCATGGCGCCTCCACTCACCCCGACGAAGACGTCCTGGGCCCCCCGCACGCGCTCGACGACTTGCCGAATCGCGTCGGCCTTCTCCTGCAGCAGGGGCAGACTGTCCCCGTAGATCCTGATCCCCAGTTCGGTCTTCACCCCTGAAATGACTTCATCGAGACGCATCGCCATCGGGGCGCTGAAGTCGTAGTCGAGCCCCGGAATCTCGGCCAGCGCCGAATCCAGTTGCGGAATCAGCGCCTGCAGCGATGTCGCGCGCCATGCCCGCCTGGGATTGAAGAGCACGTACACATCGGCCTGGTTGAGCGCCATCGTCTCGGTCGCTTCCTGGGGACGCCCGAGATTCGTGACCACGTTCGCGACTTCCGGAAATCGTTTGAGCGTGCGCTCGACGTCTGCGGAGATCGCCATCCCCGCGCCAAGTGAAACGCTCGGCAGCCGGCGCGTCTCGATGAGCAGGTACCCCTCGTCCAGCCTGGGCATGAACTCGGTGCCGAGGAACGGGACCGAGGCGAGTGCGACCGCAAGCAGCGCCACCGCGCTCGCAACGACAGTCCGGCGGTGCCCCAGCGCCCGGGTGAGCACGCGTTCGTATCGCACGCGCAGCGCGACCAACCACCTCGCATCATCGTGAATCTCGTCGCGAGAAGCGAGCGTCGCGGTCGTCGTTGCGTGGCTGGCGGCGTAGACGTACGACGCCATGGCGGGGACGTACGTCAACGCGAGCACGAGCGACGCAAGCACGGCCGCGCACACCGTGAACGCCATGGGCCTGAACATCCGGCCTTCGATTCCCTCGAGGGCGAAGATCGGGATGTACACCGCGACGATAATCGCGACGCCGAACACAACGGGCCTTCCAACTTCAAAGGCGGCCTGGCGAAGCACGTCGAGACGGCCGGCCGCAGTGGCCCGGTCGGCGCTCAGGCGGCGGACGAAGTTCTCGACCATCACGATGGAGGCGTCGACAATGAGGCCGAAGTCGAGCGCGCCCAGGCTCATGAGGTTCGCCGACACGCCGAACGCGCGCATCACGAGAAACGCGGCGAGCAGCGCCAGCGGAATGACGCTCGCGGTCAGCAGCGATGCGCGCGCGCTCCGGAGAAAAAGAAAGAGCACGGCAATGACGAGCAACGCCCCTTCCAGGAGATTCCGGAAGACCGTGCGCGTCGTACGCGCGACGACTTCGCCCTGATTGTAGAACGGCCGGATGCGAACCCCCGGGGGCAGCAACGGCCTGATCTCTTCTATGCGCGCCAGCACGCGATTCACCACTTCACGGCCGTTCGCACCCTTGAGCATCCCCACCACGGCTGTGATCGCTTCTCCCTTCCCATCCCGCGTGACCGCGCCATACCGGGGCTGCGACGCGATCGTCACGGTCGCGACGTCGCGCACACGCACGGGCGTCGCAGCGCGCGTTGCCAGCACGACGTTGCCAATGTCCGCGGTGTCGGTGACCCGGCCCAGCCCGCGCACGGTGAGACGCTCGCCGCGGTCTTCGAGATACCCGGCGCCGAAGTTCGCGTTGTTCGCGGCGAGCGCCCGTTCGATGTCGGTGAGAGTCAGGCCATAGCCGGCAAGTCTGGCAGGATCGGCGTTCACCTGGAACTGCTGTGGCATTCCGCCCCAGCTGTTCACCGCCGCAACGCCCTGCACCGTCCGGAGGAGCGGCTTGATCGTGTATTCCTGCACATTGGTGAGGTCGATGAGTGCCGCGCTGTCGATCGCTACCGCCGTTGTGTCCCGTTCGACCAGATACTCGAATACCTCACCCATCGCGGTCGCCGGCGGCCCCAGCATCGGCTGGACACCGGACGGCAGTTGCGCCATCGCATCCTGCATGCGCTGCTGCACCTGCGCACGCGCGAAGTACAAATCCACGTCATCGTCAAACGTCACGGTCACGACGGAGAGCCCTGCCTTGGCGATGGACCGTACACCGGTCGTGCGCGGGAGGCCGAGCATCGCGATCTCCATCGGATAACTGACTTGCTGCTCGGCTTCGTACGGCGAGAGACCCGGCGCCGTGGTCATCACGATGACCTGGTTCGGCGTCAGGTCGGGGAACGCGTCGGTCTTCATCGTGGCGAAGGACCACGCGCCGGCGCCGGCAAGTACCAGAGCGGCGCTGACCACCCCCAACCGGTGCTTCATCGCAAGCGCGATGAGCCCGTCTATTAGCGCCGTCATGTCACATCTCCATCCTGGGCATGGCGCCCTTCAGGAACGCGGCCTTTACAGCGAGGCCGCCGCCGGTCACAACGACTGCACCCGGGTCGAGGCCGCGAAGGATTGGAATTCGGCCGGCCGATCTCGCGCCGACCTCCACCGCGCGCCGCTCGAACGTTGCGCCGCCCTTGCCGTCGGGCCGCACCAGAAACACCGTCGGTTGCTCTGCGAGGAGTTGCACGGCGTCGTCGGGAAGCAGCGGCGCCGATACGCTGGGTCCACCGCTTACGGTCACGCTGGCGAGCATCTCCGCCTTGAGCTTGCTCGCGCTCGCCAGCACGCCGCGCACGGCAAGCGTTCGGGTATCAGGGTCGAGTCCGGGACTCACCGCGTCTACGCGCGCCGTGAAGATTTCGCCCGGGTAGGCAGGCACGCTGAATCGGAGCCGGTCGCCGTCGCGAAACAGCGGCGCGAACTGCGCGGGCGCGCTGACGCGAAGCCAGAGCGTCGCCGGATCGGTCACCACGACCAGCGGGGCGCCGGCCTCGACGACTGTGCCGGGCACCGCTGGTCGCGCGAGCACGACGCCCGACCGCGGCGCCCGCAATGCGATCTCGCCCGGGGCAGATGTCGTCGCACCGAGCTGCTCCGCTGCGCTCTGCGCCCGTCGTTGCTCGGCCTCGGCCTGCGCGAGCGACGCGCGCGCCTGTTCGTCGTCGGCGATCGCACGCTCATAGTCCTGCCGTGGAATGGCCTTGAGCGCCAGCAGCCGTTCGGCCCGGGCGCGCGCACTCGCGGCGTACTGAACCTGCGCCCGACGTGCCGTCACCTCCGCCGTCGCCTTGACGACATCGGCCTGCGCCATGGCCGCGTCGGCGCTTTGGAGCGTCACAAGGACATGCCCCCGCTCGACCCGGTCACCCGGCTGGACGCGCACATCGATCACCCGGCCGCGCGCCGGCGCGCCGAGTCGTGCCGTGCGATCTTCGTTCGGCACGAGCGTGCCGGGCACGACCACGGTCGTGGCTGTCGTGCCTATCGTCGCCGGCCCCCAGCGCACGCCACCGTGTTGCACTTGCTGTGCCGTGAACGTGATCGTCGCGGGGAGCGGGACCGTTCCACTGGGCTTCTGCCTCGATGAATCATCCTTCACGCCGGCGCTCGCTCCGGTGGTGTCGCTCTTTATCGGCATGGTCATGCCGGGCATGTTCGCCATGTTCGCCGAGTCGGCCGCGGCCGTGTTCGCGGGCGGCGCAGCCTTGCGGCACGCTGCGGCGGACAGCGCGAGCAATGCGAGTCCTATGGATGAGCGCATTTGCGGCCTCAGCGGTTGGGCGCGACCGGCTCGGCCGTCGCGGGAACGTGTGTGAACAGGTCGATCCCTTGCGCGGCGAGCAGGACCAGCACGCTCTGGTGCTGCGCGTAGAGGGTGCGGTAGAACGTCGCGCGAGCGTCGCCCCATGCGCGCGCAGCGTCGAGGACAGTGAGGAGCGGAACGGCACCTTCGCGGTACGCGCCCAGGGCGATGCGGCGGGCTTCTTCTGCGCGCGCGAGAAAACCACCGTTACGTCCGGCGGTGAGAAGTTCGGTGCGCGCGGTGAGCAGTCGTGCGACGTCCTGCGCGCCGGCCAGATCAGCTGACGCTGCCCGTTCGGCGGCCGCGAGGTCGAACAGCGCCGCGTCACGCTCGGCGGAGGCGCGCCGGATCTGGCCCCGATTCACGTCGACGAGCGGCAACGGGATGCTCAGCCCTGCCACCAGAGAGGTGTTACCGGCCATCCGCTTGGCGCCGATCGTGGCACCAAACTGCCGCACGATCAATGCGCGTTCGGTCGTGACCCCCGCGCGCGACGCATCGGCGCGGCTCCGCGCGGCGCGCACGTCCGGGCGACGGTCGAGCGCCGGCGGCGTGATGAAAGCAGCGCCGGCGTCGCCGGCCAGCGCCAGCGGGCGATTGCTCATCATGACGGTTGCGAGTGCGGACCGTCGCGGCTCGCCGAGAAACGCGGCGAGAGTGGCGCGTGCACGGGCGAGCTCGACCTCCTGCATGGTCGCATCGGCAGCCGCGCGGTCGCGCTCGAGTTCGGCGCGCACGAGATCGGCCTCCGCAGCAGCACCCTCTTCGACGCGCGCACGATTGTACGCCACGAGCGTGTCGAGCCACGCCAACAGATCGCGCGCGGTCGAAACGCCAACTTGGGCGAATGCCGTGCGGTAGTAGCTGTCCGCGGCCTCGAGTGCGATCCGTTGCCTGGCCAGGTCCGCGTCTGCCTGGGCGGCGCGTACTATGGCGTCCGCGGCCTGCACGCGCGGCCACCGCTGGTAGAACGCTTCGAGCGGAAACGTCACGGTCGTCATGATCTCGCGATCGTCGCCAGAAGACGGTTGACCGCTGGCGAGCGGCATGCGGTCCACCTGATAACTCAGGACCGGATTGCCGAGCGCTCCGGCCGTGATCCGCGATCCCTGCGCGGCGCGCGTGCGCGATTGGGCTGCACGCACGAGTGGGTGTGTGGCCGCGACGCTGTCGAAGAGCGCGCGAAGCGTGAGTGGCGGCGGCGGGGTACCCGGATCGGGAACCTGGGCCGCGAGTGGCGCTGACGCAAGGCAGAGCGCGAAGGCGTACTTCATCTCGGTCCTTCCGGTTGCGGTGGCTGGAGCCGTGCTGTCGGCGGGCAAAGTGCGGCGGATGAGCGCCGCGCTTGCCGGTGACCGGCGGCGCAGACGAGTGGTGCGGCGATGTGGAAGCGAGGAGGCGCGCCCGTGTCGTCAGGGCACACGTCTCCTGTCAGCTCGTCGTCTGTTCCGGCGGCGGGGGGAGCGGCGTGCGCACGACGCTTGGTGGCTGCTTCACGTCGTTAGCCGCAACGCGCGGCGTTGGATCCGTGCGCGGCGCGATGGCCTGACTCGCGAGCGAGGTTGCCTGGCATGACTGTCCGCACCCGCAGTCAAATCCGCGGTGGTCATCGGCGGGCGGCGACACGGCGGCCGAGTGCATTGGGAGGTCCGATCCGTCCATCGCGGACTGTTCATCCGCCCTGCCAGCTTCGGATGTGCACGCCATTCTCGATCCGGCGTTGGAACCGAGCAGTGCGTTCAGGAGCGGCTCAAACCCGGCACAACCGAGGCACCACACCGTGACCAGGGCGGTGAGGGCACGTCCCGCGCGAAGCGCGGGCGAGACACGGCGATACATGCGTCCAAGATAGCAGAGATGCTGCTGGGCTGCGCAACGAACGGCTGCCGATGAGGCGTTGTTGCCCTCCAGTTCCCGCACAATTGAATTAGAGATCGCATGCCTTGGAGGCGTGTGATCTCTTTCCCGACAAGCTTCAGCCCCGAATCATTCCCGCCGCGCGGCACCGTCAGCGATCCCAGCTTTGACCTGAGCATGACAGCGACGCGTCTCATCCTGATCAATGCGCTGATCCGGATCGCCTCGGCGACCTCCGGCCAGCTCTTTGCGTTCCTTGTGGCAGATCGAATCGGGTCACGAGGGGGCGTCGGCGCGCTGGTCGTCGGCCTGCTCAGCGTCAGTTTCTACGTCACCGAGATGGTGGGCGCCCCGGTGGCGGGACGGCTGGCGGACTCGCGCGGGCAGCTTCGCGTGCTCCGGTGGGGTCCAGTGTTCGGCGTTGCGGCGGTGCTGACGGGAACGGTCGCCGCGCTCGCCGGGCTCCCGGTGCGGGCGCTCCTCGCCGTGCTCGTCGCGGCCCGTCTCAGCGAAGGGGCAAGCGCCGCGCTCGCCGTGCCGACGACACTGGCTCTCCTTGCCCGGCTGACGCACGGGCACGCGTCGCGTCGCTTGCGGATCATGGGGCTCTTCGAGGCCACCTCGCTCGCGGGGCTGATTCTCGGATACCTCATCGGCGGTGTCGGGTGGGACGCTCTGGGTGGCTGGGCATTCCTGCTCTTGCCGGCGGTGTATGGGGCGGCTTGGACTCTCGCGCACGAGGATGTGCCTCCCGAACGACCTGCCCCGACCGTGGCGGTGCAGGCGTGGCAGACTGTTCGAGAGCTCGCGCGGACCGCCGGGACGCGTTCCTTTGTCGTCGCGTGGCTCGCGGTGAACGCGGTCGTCGGCGTGTGGGTGCAACAGGCGCCGTACCTCCTGAAGCTGCCGGCACGCTCGACGTCGCAGTCGCTGGTTGGCGGGCACAGTGGGCGGGAGATCGGCGTGATCTTCGCCGTGTGGGGCATCACGTTTCTCGTCGGCATCGCACTCTGGTCCACCTTCGCGCCCAGGGCGCCGAGACGCCGAACGCTCGCGATTGCCCTCCTCGGCATGCTGATGGTTGTCGGCTCACTGGCCTTGGTGAACCATGGCACCTCGCACGCGATGCTCGCCGTGACGGTGCTCGGCGTGCTGGTAGAAAGCGGATTCACCCCTGCGGCCTTCGCGCACATGGCGGACCTCACCGATACGCGAGGGTCGTCCCGCGGCATGACAATGGGCGTGTACTCACTCCTGCTGGGGGCGGGACAGCTGGCCGGCGCGGGATTGGGCGCGCCGCTCGCGGCGCGGTGGCAGATGGACGGCGTGCTTGCCTGTACCGCGGTGCTCGCCCTGATCTCGCTTGCCGGCGTCGCGCGCATGCGAGTGCCATCGAAACACCAATAGCGGTCGACACGCAACGGCGAAACAAACCTAGCGGGATAGGCGCGAGAGCCAGCGAATCATCCGGCCGCCCCGCGACGTGCGGAACCTTGCCATCATGACGTCGAGTGCGGCGAGCTGCACTGCGCTCGACCACGTGGGATATGCGTGTATGGTTCCGGCGATCGTGTCGACGCTGAGTCCCATGCGGACGGCGAGCGTCAGCTCGGCGATCATCTCGCCGGCGCGCGCTGCGACAATCGTCCCCCCGATGATCTTCCGGCCACCCAGCGTAATCAGCTTGATGAACCCGTCTGTCTGGCCATCACACACCGCGCGGTCGGCCTTCGACATCGGCCATGAGTGCGCCTCTACGCGGGCCCCGAGCGCTGTTCGCGCCTCTGCCTCCGTAAATCCGACGCGGGCAACTTCCGGATCCGAAAATGTTGCCGCCGGCAAGGCGTCCGGTAATCCGGCGGCGCGGCCCGGGAGCAGCGCGTTGCGCACGGCCTGAAATGCCTGCCAGCCGGCGAGGTGGGAGAACTGCGCGCCGCCGATGACGTCGCCGCACGCATACACCTGTCTCACGTTGGTGCGCAGGTATTTGTCCACGCGAATCCCCGTGGCGTCGTGCGCCACCCCCGCGCGCTCGAGCGCGAGCGAGGCGACGTTCGGCGTCCGGCCGGCGGCGACGAGCAGACGATCGCCCGTAAAGGCCCGCGTCGCGGTGCGCAGCTCGACGGCGCCATTTACGCGACCCACATGAGTGGCCCGCTCCAAAACGACCTCCACACCCTCACGCCGGAGGATATGGGCGATGAGTGCCTGCGTCTCCGGCTCCTCGCGCGCGAGCAGTTGGGGCCCGACGATAGTCACGCGCGCGCCGAGCCGGCCAAACGCCTGTGCTATCTCCACGCCAATCGGGCCCGTGCCCATCACGATCAGGTGCGATGGCAGTGCGTCGAGTTCGAACAACGTCTCGTAGGTGAGAAATGGCACCCCGCTGAGGCCCTCGACGTGGGGAATCGTCGCGCGCGCTCCGGTGCAGATAAGGACATGCTTTGCCACGAAGCGCTGGTCTCCGCATCCAATGGTATGTGCATCGACGAAGGCAGTCGGTCCAATACACACGCAGACGCCCCGGCCCTTCAGCGCTTCGGGCGTCGTATGCTCGTAGATGGTCGCGACGGCGCCACGGATTCGCTCCCGAACGCGAGGCATGTCCGCATGCGCCGATGTGACCTCAATTCCGAATGGGGCGCCGTGGCCCGCATCGTGTGCAAGGTGCGCCGCTCGAATGAGCGCCTTGCTGGGCACGCAGCCGGTCCACGTGCAGTCGCCGCCGATCCGGTGGCTCTCGAGCAGCGCGACCTTCGCGCCGAGTGTCGCTGCGAAGTCTGCGCCGATGAGCCCGGCCGATCCGGCACCGACGATGGCGAGGTCGACGTATTGAGTCATTGGTGCGTCAATCGGCGGGCGCCGCGATGAATACGCCGTAGCGGATGATGCCGTCGTCGATGGCGCGGCGCGCGTCCCTGAGCGTCTGGCGCGCGGCGCGAACGTCGAAGGTGGGTGTGCTGAACGCGCCGGACGCGCCCGCGGCGAGGACACCGACAAGATTCCGCTTGATTCGGGTGAGCAGCTCGCGAAGGGCGTCGGTCGCGTCCCACCGCTCCACCATGGTAAACTGGGCGTCGCGAAGTGCCTGTTCGTATGCGCGCATGGAGAGGGCGCGTTCGAGGCAGGTGCCGGAATGGACCCATCCGCGCAGTGACCGGGGGACCTCTCCCTCGAGCACCATGTCGCTGATGGCGAGCCTGCCACGCGGCCGGAGCACGCGATGCATTTCACCCAGCGCTCCAGGCTGGTCGAGAAATGTGCTGAGCGCGCACTCGCAGAGAACCGCGTCAATGCTCGACGACTCACAGGGAATGGCGTGCGCGTCTCCCCGACGAAGTTCTACGCGCCCGTTGAGACTCGACGTCGCAGCGGCGTCGATCCCGATGGCGGAGACTGGATACTTCTCGACAATCGCGCGCACGCTCTCGCCCGTACCGCACGCGACATCGAGCAGGACAGAGCCATCAGACAGCGCCAGTCGGTGCGCCATCTGCAGCGTGAGTGCGACGCCACCGGGATGAAAGGAATCGCCGAGCAGCTGGCGAACGTCTGGCCGCTGATAGAATGCCGCGCAGCAGCTGTCGGCACCGGTATCGCAGCGCTGGGCATAGCGGTGGGTCGGAGTCGGCCGGCCGGGGCTGAAGCACTCGAATTCCTCCCAGACGACATCCGCGGAGAGCGCCGCCCGCGCCATCGCGTTCCTGAGCAGCGGGCCAAGTTCAGCGGGCGCGAGGGCGACACGCGCGTTCAGCACCCATCGAATCTCACGTGACCGAGCCGGCGCGCGGGCGGCCTCGACGGTGGGCTCCCCTCCGCGGCGCACGAGCGTTCCGCAAATCCCGCCCTCGACGTCCGTGAGTTTTACGTGCGCAATCGGCGCGTCGGCCAACGCCCCCAGGAATGCGCGCATGGTCTCTGCGGAATCGAGACCCACAGGCGCGTTGAGCCGCACTCGCGCGTTGCACCAGCCCAGCAACGCCTCCGCGGCCGCGTAGCGGTCGTAATCGATCGCAAGCGGTTTCGCCCGGCGCGTATCGACGAGGCCGAGCCACGCATCGATGCCGGCACCCGTGCGGCCGGAGGCGTAAATCACCGGGCAGTCGGGTCGCCAGCCGTGAATGGTCTCGTCGACATTCGGTGGATCGAGATCCGCGCGGGTTACCAGTATTACGTCGGCCTCCTCGACCTGCTTGCGAAAGAGGAAGGCGACCTCACTGTGCATGCCACCGGCGGTGACCTCCCGGACGCGCCACGGGTCGACGACTATCGCAAGCGGGCTCACGGACACCCGGCCAGCGCAGCGATCGGCCAGTGGCGCCAGGACGGTCGCCACGAGATCCGTGCAGCTGCCCACAGCTTCCGCGATCGTGGTCGTTGCCCCGGAATCCGCGGCGGCCTGGAGCGCCGATTCGAGTTCCGGAAACCGGCAGCAGAAGCAGCCGCCCGTGATCTCGTACACGTCATCGGCCGCGTCGAGGCACACGCGCGTGTCAACAAGCGAGCGACCTTGATCGTTCGTGATGATGGCGACGCGCTCTCCGCGCGAGCGGAGCCTGGCGGCGAGCGCGCGTGCCAGGGTCGTTTTTCCGGCGCCGAGAAAGCCGCCGAGGATCTGGACGTTCATAGCAGGCCGCGGGGCCTGCGGAGCACGTTGTATTCGCACAACGACACGGGCGCACCCGCGCGATCGATGACGTGCACGCAGCAGCGGTCCACGCGGTCCTGATCGTAGGTGTGCGCGTCCATGAACGGCTTTATACCGACGACGAAAAAGTCGTGATACTTCGGCCAGTTCGCCGAGTCGTCGGATTCTCCGAGGAGATCGAGCAGCATATCGAGCGTCTCGTCCTCGGATAACGCCTTGAGCATCGTGGGCGGGAGCTTATCGGCCAATCGCGCGATGAGCGGCGCGACCGACGGGTCGGTCCAGGACTCGAAGCGTGGAAAATAGCGCGACAGTGGCACGAACTCTCCGTCGCGCACGAGGGCCACCGCGAGCGCGAAGCAGTTCGGATGAGAGCAGGGGATTGGACCAAAATCCTCGAGCGCGAACAAGCCCCCAGTCTGGGCGACCACCGCGTGCGCGATTTCGGCCAGCGTGAGACGCTGATTCGTCTGGTCGTTTTCATATCGCCCGGCGTAGAATGCCGGCTGCAGCATCACCGTGTTCATCTGCGGATGGTGCGCCCGGACAAAGCGGATGACGTCGCCGATCTCGTGGAGGTTGATATCACGGGTGACGGTCATCACCGGCAATGCAAACAGCCCGGCGTCGATCAGATGCTCTACAGCCTTCTGTTTAATGGGAAAAAGGTTTCGCGAACCGCGAATCGCTTCATGCGTCGATTCGGCAAATCCGTCAAACTGCAAATAGAACTGGAGCCGGCCCGGGCCACCGGCGATGGCCGCCAGCCTCTGGGCAAGCCCGGCGTCCTTCGCCAGCCGCACACCGTTCGTATTGACATACACCTTGCTCACTCCGCGGTCGAAGCAATGGGAGACGATGCGCTCGAACTCGGGATGCACGGTCGGCTCGCCGCCCGAGATCTGGACGATGTCGGCGTCGCGCTTTCCGCTGGCGCGCAACGCGTCAAGTTTCGCGGAGAACTCCGCAAATGGCATCGACCAGGTGAGATGGGGGGAGGAGGCGGTGAAGCAGGTGGGACAAGTGAGGTTGCAGCGCTCCGTTATCTCGAAGATCAGCGTGCAGCTGTGATTGCTCCCGCAACAACCGCCCGATGCACAGGGCGCACCCTTTGGCGGATTCCAGTACAGTGCCGCGTCGCTCGCCAGCAGGGCTTCTTCCTCGCCGTGGACGGCGCAGCGTTTGGTGAGGAAGACCTGCCGGTCGCGCTCGAAGACACTGGCGGGAACCTGTTCGAGACAGTGCGAGCAGACACTTGTCGTTTCTTTGAGCGGGGTGGTGGTCATCTCACCTGCCGGTGAGCGGTTGAGGCATTACGCAATGGAGAACCCATGCGCAGCGAGAGCGGCCCGCACACGCCGCGCAATCCCCGCGGGATTCGACGGCTCCCGGCGTACCCGCGCGAGCGCGCTCAGAAACGTCTGCTCGAACTGGGCGTGCGGTTGGCACCGCTCGCACATGCTCAGATGCACGCGAATCGCGTCCATGCGTTCCGGTGTAAGCTCGCCGTCGAGATAATCCCAGAGCTGCCGCATCACGGCGTCGCAGTCGAGCATCGGCTTCATGAAAGGGGTCCTCGTGAGCGCGGCCCGGCGCCGCGGCCGGCGAATCCGGCGTCGCGAGCGTGCGCGAGCAGTTTTTCCTGCAGCAGCCGGCGGGCGCGGAACAGCCGTGACCGGACCGTACCGACCGGAACACCGAGCACCATCGACGCCGAGTCGTAGCTGTGCTCGTGCACGTCCACAAGGAGCGCGACGTCCCGATACGCGGCCGGAAGCGCCGCGATCGCATGCTCAACGGCCGCGAGCACCTCCGCGCGCTCAAAGCTGTCCTCGAGTCCTGCCGACTGCGCCGAAGCATGAATCGCGGCCGCCGCGAGCGCTTCCAGTTCCGGTGTATCGGCCTCGACCAGCCGCTCGCCCCGCTCGCGCGTGCGGTAGAACTGGTGGCGGCAGATCGTGAAGAGCCACGCGCGGCACGCACTGCCCGGTACGTACTGGTTCCACTTTTGGTAGGCGATCAGAAATGTGTCCTGGACCAGGTCGTCGGCGTCAGCCTCGCCACGCGTCAGCGACAGTGCGAAGCGTGACACGTCAGGGAGCCAGCACAGCGCTTCCTGTTCGAATCGCACGTCGTCGCGCGCCGCCGGCACCATAACGAGACAAGCCTCCGAACGCGGATTTAGTTCCCGATGCGCAACCCTTCGATACGAGTGGAACGAATTCCGGCGCTCGCGTATTGAGCACGCAGCCCCGATCCGCGGGGCGTCGCGAACCCCGTGAGACGCGCGGGTTCATCACTCGTTCTCCAAGGACTTGGCAATGCCAATCAATGTACCGAAGGCCGTTATCGCGGGCGTTGCCGGAACCGCGGTCATGACGATCGTCGGGGTGTATGTCGCTCCGATGATGGGAATTCCGAAGATGAATCCCGCCGAGATGCTTGCCGCCGCGATGGGCGGGAATCTGGTCCTGGGCTGGATTGCCCACTTCATGATAGGGAGCACCCTTGCCGTCGCGTACGCTGCAGTCGCGGCGAAGCTCCCCGGCGCGCCGTGGGTGCGCGGCGCGCTGTATGGAATCGGTCCCTGGCTCCTGGCGCAGCTCGTCGTGATGCCCATGATGGGCATGCCGTTGTTCTCCGGCTCGATGGCCCTGGCGGGCGGAAGTCTGCTCGGACATCTTCTGTACGGCGCAGTCGTCGGCGCGATCTATGGGCCTCCGTTGGCCACCACCCCGGCACACGTCTGATCGCGAGGGCTCCTCCCCCTTCGGCTCGACTCCTCGATTGGTGGCCGTTCCGGTCGATTCGCGCTAACGTCAACGCGCTCACCGACCCTCCGGAGCCGCGCGTCACCGATGGACACGATCGCACAACTCAATGCCTCGCTCGCCGGCCGCTACGCCGTCGAGCGCGAGATCGGCCAGGGCGGGATGGCCACGGTCTTCCTTGCCCGCGACCTCAAGCACGACCGCCGCGTAGCGCTCAAGGTCCTGAAGGCTGAACTCGGCGCCATACTCGGCGTGGAGCGGTTCTTGAGTGAGATCAAGGTCACCGCGAACCTCCAGCACCCGAATCTGCTGCCACTCTTCGATTCGGGAGAAGCGGACGGGCTGCTCTTCTACGTCATGCCGTTCATGGAAGGCGAGAGCCTCCGCAACCGCCTGGAACGCGAGAAGCAGCTTCCGGTGGAAGACGCGATCCGCATTGCCGTCGCTGTCGCAAGCGCCCTGGAGTATGCACACGCGCAGGGCGTCATCCACCGCGATCTCAAGCCGGAGAACATCCTGCTCCAGGGGGGCCAGCCGGTCATTGCCGATTTCGGGATTGCGCTGGCCGTCAGCAGTGCCGGCGGCTCGCGCCTCACGGCCAGCGGCATCTCCCTGGGGACGCCGCAATACATGAGTCCGGAACAGGCCGCCGGCGACCGCGTCATCGACGGCCGCAGCGACATCTACGCGCTCGGCGCCGTGGCATACGAAACACTCACCGGCGAGCCACCACACACTGGCACCACGGCCCAGGCGATCTTCGCCCGCGTGCTGACCGAGCGCCCGCGGAGTGTGCGCGCGATGCGGCCGGCCGTGCCGGAACACGTGGAGTTCGCCCTGGCGCACGCACTCGAAAAACTCCCCGCCGACCGGTACTCGACGGCTGCGCAGTTTGCGGCGGCGCTGCAACCCGGTGCGGCAACGAGCGTGGCGACCGCGAGAAGGCTGGCGATCCGCACCCCTGCACGCTGGCGCACGGCGGCAATGCTCGTGACGGCGGCCGTGCTGGGCGCCGCTGTCGCGTGGCGCTTCGGCGGCGCACCCGGCGGGAGTGAAGAGGTACGGCACTGGAGCATCTCCCTTCCCGATAGCGCGCCACTCGTCGCGGCGCGTAACCGCGACGACGTCCCGCTGCGCTCGCTCGCCGTCTCCCACGACGGGAAGTCGATCGTCTATGTCTCCGCGACGAACGGAGGTACCCGCCTGATGCTGCTCCGCCTGAATATCGGGACGGCTGCGCCGCTGCGCGGAACGGAGGGTGCGATGTTTCCGGCCTTCGCACCCGACGGAGCCGCGGTGGCCTTTGCCGTCGGCCGGGAGCTGCGCCGGGTGTCGCTCGCCGACGGCTCGGTCACTCGGATCGCGACAGCGAACTTCCCCACCGATATCGTGTGGCACTCCGACAATCGCCTGTACCTCGCCGATGCGGGCGACTGCTTTGCGTCGGTGGCGGCGACGGGCGGAGAACCGGTCCGGCTCGCAAAGCGTCCCTGTCTTCTCACCCACATCGCGCCGCTCGGACCGCGAAGCGACTGGTTTCTTGCCTCGTTCGCCAACCTCTCGTATGTCGTGTCGAGAAGCACGGGCGAGATGCGGCGACTGCTCGAGCCCGTCGCAAGGAATAGCCGGGCACCCGGCGCTCCGCTCGCGGGCGGTTTTCCCCTGTTCGTACCACCGCACACGCTCCTGTTCGTCCGCGACAGCACGCTGATGGCGGCGCCGTTCGACGCGCAAGCGCTCCGGCTTACGGGAGAGCCGCAGATCGTGCTCTCGGGCGTGCAGCAGGAACAGAGCGGAAACGCGTACCTCGGCATGGCGGGCGACGGGACGCTCGTGTGGGCGCCGGGCACCGATGCCGCGCTGTCCCGCTTCGTCTGGGCCGGCGAGGACGGCCACGTGCGCGATACGCTGTTCGTCGGACGCAGCATCGTGGGGGGCTTCGCGCTCACTCCGGATGGTCACCGGCTCGCGATCCTGCGGCGATTCTCCTCGGGAAGATCATCGTTGATCATCGCGGACCTGCGAAGGCGTGTGCTCGATTCCATTCCCACCGACTTGACGCTCCGGCCGGTGGACTGGATTCGCGGCGGTCGCGATCTCATTGCGCTCATGCGACGGCCGGATGGTTCCGAGCGCAGCGTGGTGGTCCACCTCGGGTCGGGCCCGGCGGTGGTTGACAGCTCTGACCAGAGCTTCGCCAACGAATCAGCGGACGGCTCGCTGCGCTGCGGCGCTACGGCCGGGCCGCTCGCCCTGTGGCGAACATCGGCGCCCGCGAACACGACGCCACTCGACGCGCAAGGCGGCGGTATATGCCAATTCTCTCCAGACGGGAACTTTGTCGTGTGGGAGTCCGAAACGGGGCTGATGATGGCGCCGACGGACAATCGCGCGGCCGCCGCGCGCGTGCAGCTTGCCCCGCTCAGTGCCAAGGAGCCCAGGTGGAGCAGGGATGGACGACAGGTCTATTATCGAACCGGCGGCAGCTGGTTCGTTGTGCCTGTCCCTGCCGATTTAACGAAGCCGGAGGTCTCGCCCCGGCTGCTGTTCGAGGGACAGTTCCTGCAGGCCTTTGGAAGCTGGGACCGGGGACCCGACGGGCGTTTCCTGGTTCTCCAGGGCACGCCGCGCCTTCGCGCGCCGCGGCTCAACGTGATCACCAACTTTCCCCGCTTCCTCGAAGAGACCCTCAGATCGGCCAAATGACCGCCGGCGCCGGGCGATCGCGCATTCGCTGCTGAAACATGCCCCTGCCGTTGCTCCCATCAATGTTTGATGCTATGGTATTTCCATGGCGGCCTCAGAGATGGATTTCATCAAGGGCACGCTGGACGTCCTCGTCCTGCGATCGCTCTCATGGCAGCCGATGCACGGCTACGCCATCGCGAGCTTCATCCGCGACAACTCCAACGGTACCTTCCGCATCCTCGATGGCGCGCTGTACACGGCGCTGCACCGGCTCGAGGAAAGGGGGTGGGTCGAGTCCACCTGGGGGACCTCGGACAAGGGAAAGCACGCCAAGTTCTATTCGTTGACGGGTGCAGGCCGGCGCGGCCTGCGCGCCGAGGCCAGCGCATGGGCCAGGTACGTGAGGGCGGTGGCGAGCGTGATGAGCGCTCGCCCGGCAACGGCGTGATGTCCCTCTCGGCGGGGTGGCGCGGCCTGCTGCGCATCTGGCGCCGCGACCCCGACGCGGACATCGATGCTGAGCTGCGGTTCCACTTCGATGAGAAAGTCGCCGAACTGCAGGCGCGCGGGGCTTCGCTCACGGACGCGCGCGCGCAAGCCCTTATGGAGTTTGGCGACCTGGAGGACGTGCGGCACGACCTCCGTGAAATCGACACGCGCGTCGCGGTGAAGCACCAGCGCGCCGAATGGTGGGAGGCCACCGCACAGGACGCGCGATATGCACTCCGCACGCTGCGCCGCTCGCCCGCCTTCACGGCAATGGTCGCCACCACGCTGGCGCTCGGCATCGGCGCCAACGCCGTGATCTTCTCCCTGCTCGACCGCTTGTTCGCGCGCGAGCCTGCAGGCGTGACCGCGGCGGGGCAGCTGTACCGGGTGCAGCAGCGATGCAAGGCTCCGCGTTGCGAGCCGGGTGGTCGCTTCAACTACAGTTACCCGGAGCTGCGCGCCGTGCGCGCCGCCCTCCCCGGCGGACCCCCACTTGCCGGCTACTTGGTGGACCACCTCCAGTTCGGCCAGGACGATGGAGCGCCACCCGCTGTCGTCAGCTATGTGGAGGGCAACTTCTTCGGGATTCTGGGCCTTCGCCCGGCGGCCGGCCGTTTCTTCTCGGACGACGAGGCACGCATCCAGAACGTCGCGCCCGTAGCGATCATCAGTCATCAATTATGGAACGATCGATTCGCTCTTGCGCCGAGCGCTGTGGGGCAGACGGTGGACGTGGAGGCGCAACGGTACACGATCATCGGCGTGGCGCCGGCGGGGTTCACGGGCGTGGACCTCGACGCAGTGGATCTCTGGGCGCCCGCGAGCACGATGCGACCCGTGGATCCCCGCTCGCCCTGGTATGCGGGGCCCGGTGGCGGCGGTCGCCTCTTTCGATTCGTAACACGGGCGGAGTCGCCTGCGGCGGCCGCACGGTTGCTCGGCGCCTCGAGTCCGGTACTGGGCCAGAGCGTTCGGGACACGTCGGCGACCGTCGCGCTCGCACCGCTTGCGCAGGCGATCTGGACGGATGGCGGAAAGGTCGTCGCGATTTCGACGCGTTTGGCCGGTGTAGCGGCGATTATCCTCCTCATTGCCTGCGCGAACGTCGCCAACCTGTTTCTCGCCCGGGGGATGCAGCGACGGCGGGAAGTCGCCGTGCGGCTGGCGCTCGGCGTGAGTCGCAAGCGCCTCATCGGGCAGCTCCTCGGCGAGAGCCTCGCGGTCGCGATGATTGGCGGGGCGGCGGCGGTCGTTGTCGCGATCTGGGGCGGTGGTGTCCTGCGTCAAATCCTCCTGCCCGCCGTGCACTGGGCTGAGCCGGCCGTGGGTATGCGCGTCGCAGCATTCACCGCCGCGATCGCGCTCCTCGCCGGGGTCGCAGCGGGGCTGGTGCCCGCGCTCCGGGCGAGCCGTCCGGATCTCACGAGCGCACTCAAAGCCGGCGCGCGCGAGGGGACCTTTCGGC
The DNA here is from genome assembly GCA_035544915.1 of Gemmatimonadaceae bacterium. Taxonomy (GTDB): domain Bacteria; phylum Gemmatimonadota; class Gemmatimonadetes; order Gemmatimonadales; family Gemmatimonadaceae; genus Fen-1231. Next base: position 24,854 of record DASZZO010000246.1, read on the forward strand.
GCTCGCGGCTCCAGACCGGATTGATGGTCGTGCAGGGCGCGCTGTCGGTCGTTCTGCTCGCGGGCGCGGGGCTCTTCGTGGAGAGCCTCCGTCATGTCGAGGGCGTCGACATCGGGTACGACGCCGACCGGCTGGTGCTTGCCAACGTGCGGTATGCAGGCGACAGGTTCGGTATCGGCCGGGATCAGGAGTTCAAGGCCCGCTTGCCCGAGATCGCCGACCGCATCGCGCGCCTTCCGGGCGTCGAGCGCGTGGGAGTTGCCGACTTGCCACTGATGGGCGGAGTCGGGATTCTGAAAATCTTCCTTCCGGACCGCGATTCCGTTCCGAAGCTGCTCGGGCTCCCGCCACTCGCGTCGACCGTCTCTCCGCAATACCTGGGCGCGGTCGGAATGCGCATCGTGGCCGGACGCGGACTCACGGAATCGGACGTGGTCGGCAGTGAGCCGGTGATCGTGGTGAGTGCGTCGATGGCGAAGGCCGTCTGGCCGGGCGAGAACGCGCTGGGCAAGTGTGTGATCGTTTCCAAGCGGACCGAACCCTGTCGCATCGTCGTGGGAGTCG
>DASZZO010000247.1:0-12127 GCA_035544915.1 Gemmatimonadaceae bacterium
CGCTACGGTCGATCTCGGGCGTCGAGCACGTATCCGGGAACGCGAACTATCTCCTGGTCCATCTCGACGCGCGCGGACCGGAGGCCAAGACGGTGATCACCCGGTGTCGCGCGGAAAACATCTTCCTCCGCGACGTCTCTCCGATGGGCAGGGACCTCGGACGTCACGTATTGCGGACGGCGGTCAAGGACGGAAAGAGCAATGCGCTGATCGTGGACGCGCTCGAACGGGCGTGCGCATTTGACGCGCTTGCGCGGCGTTGGGCGTCCTAGTCACTCGAGCGCCGCGCGTCGCCCGCTTCCGATCTCGAGCGCGCCCGCGCGAACGAGATCGGTGAGCGCACCCCTCGAATCGACACCGAACTTGGTGAAGATGTTGGTCAGGTGCGTGCTGACCGTGCGGGACGATATTTCAAGGGCGGCTCCGATTTCCTTGTTGCTCTTGCGCGCGGCCACGAGCCGTGCGATTTCTGTCTCGCGCGCCGTGAGCGCCCCCATGCCCAGGGCCGGCGTGCGGGCGGGGGGGCGGGCGCCAAGTTCGCGGAGCTTTTCGCGCACGTCGTTGAGCGCCGGGCCCGCGCCAATTCGCGCGAACACATCGTGAATGCGGCGCAGCTCGATGATCGCCGCATCCGGATCTCCGGCCTTGTTGAGCGCCTCAGCAAGCTGACGGCGCACCCGCGCCCCGTGCTCCACGAAAGGAATCGCGTCCAGTTCGTCGGCGGCGCGGCGCAGCAGCGCGACAGCTCCAGCGGAATCACCCCTGAGCATGCGCATCAAGGCAAAACATGCATCACTCCATGCGATGCCCAGGGGATGCCCGAGTCGCTGGGACATCTCGCGGAGGCGATCGCCATAGCGCTGCGCGCGCGCCCAGTCCTCCACCCACAACGATGCCTCGACCAGCAGAGGCATCAGCCGGTGAATCTGCCACGCCACGTAACCCGTCCGGTCGGCAATGGCCAGGCCCTCCTCGCCGATCTTCAGTGCGCGGGCGTACTGTTTCCTTGCGAGATACCACGAGGCGCGCCCGACGTGCGCCGGCACCACGGCATGCACATTTACCGGGCGCCCTTGCGCAGCGCGGTCGGCCCCGGACATCGTCCACGCCTCGTCGATCTGCGCCTTCGCGCGGTCGAAATCGCCGCGTCCCAGATGCACGAGTGACGACCACACCAGCAAACGTGGCAGCAGAGTGCGTTGCCCGAACGCGCGCGCGTCGGCAATTGTGCGATCGGAGAGCGCGATGGCCTCATCCCATTCGCCGATTCCTGACCGATATTCGATCGCGATTTCCGCCGTCCACATTCGCAGAATGGGCGAGCGCAGCTCCTCGGCGAGCGCCATCGCGGCCGGGAGATGTTGTGCGGTTCCCGGCGCATCGCCGGTGAGCCCGGCCGTCAACGCCATGGTCCAGCGCGCGGCCCACTCCGCTGTCTTGTTGTTTGCGGCCCGTGCGAACTCCACCGCCTTGTTGCCGTGCTCGCGGGCCAGGTCGCTCGGACCGCGCCAGCTGGCGAGTATCTGGATATTCTGGTGCACGCGGGACAGGAGGCGCGGGTCTCCGATACGTTCGGCGATCGCAAGCGCAGCCCGCATGTCATCGGACGCCTCGTCGCTGCGCCCGACCTCCAGGAGAACCACGCTGCGTGCGAGTCGAAGGGTCGCCGTCACGCCTTCGTCGCGCGCGGCCGACGCTGCCGCAAGCCCACGCTCATGATGGAGGAGGGCATCTTCGTACCGACCGCTCCAAAAGGCGGCGACGCCGAGGCGCCGCTCCAGCGCGGCGACCCGCCTCGAATCGCCTCGCGCGGCGGCCAGCGCGACCGCGCGCTCCCACAGCTCCGACGCGCTCGCATAGGCGCCGAGTCGCTGACGCGCCCGCGCAAGCAAGTCGAGCAGGCGCTCGCGCCCCCCTGTGTCGCCGGCACGCTCCGCGATTTGGAGCGCCGCCTCAAGGGCCTCGGCCGCCTCGCGGTCAGCCCCGCGTTCCAGCGCGGAATGTCCTGCCGCCCCGAGATAGAGGCACGCCCGTTCCGCCTTCGTGGCATGCTCGGCGCGCAGGAAGTGCACGGCCAGCTCATCCGCGTGCGCGAGCGCACGATCGCCGAACAGTTTCTCCAGCGCGTCCGCGATCTCGCCGTGGAGCGCGCGTGCCCGGGCGCGAGAAAGGTCCGAGTACAGGACTTCCTGCAGCAGCGGATGCGTAAACTCATACGCCAGCTGTGCATCTGCGCGGGTTTCGACGAGCATGCGTTCGTGGCGAAGTTCGTCGACGGCCTCCAGCAGATCGTGGGTGCTGAGACCGGCCATCTCCTCGAGCAGTGCATGCGGAACGTGCGTGCCGACCACGGCCGCGATGGTCGCGATGCGCCGGGCCGCGGCGGTGAGGCGGTCGAGCCTGGTGCCCAGCGCATCGCGAATCGTGCGCGGCATCTGGATCTGTTCCGCGCTCCAGCCCACCCAGTGGCCGTCCTCCTGTTTCAGACGCCCGGAGGTCACGAGCGCTTTCATCGTCTCTTCAATGAAAAACGGGTTTCCCCGCGTGCGCTCGTGAAGGAGAGCCGCGAAATCAGCCACGACGTTGGCAGAAACTTCAAACTGCCGGCAAATGAGTTCCGACGTTTCGCCTCGCGACAAGGGCGGCAGGACGTGCATCGAGAGCGCCCTGAGCGAATGGAGCGATTGCTCCATGGCCCGCAGCCGCGTGTGCGCGTCAAGCTGCTCGTTGTTGTACGTGCACAGCAGCAGCAACGGATGTTCGGACGCCCGACGCGACACGAAATGCAGCAGCTCAAGTGACGACGGGTCGGCCCAGTGGAGATTCTCCAGCACGACGAGCAAGGGCTGCCGCGCGGCGAGTCTCTGGACCAGACGGGCAAATGAATCGAGGAGGCGAGGCTTGAGTTCCGCGACGTCGGCCACGCGTGCCATTGCTTCATCCGACCGAAGGGCGGGGAAGAGCATTGCGAGCTCCGCCGTTCCTCCTCTTGACAGCGTCTGCAGTACCGAGGCCGGGAGGCCCCGCAACAATGGCACGAAGGCGTCGGCAAAGAGCGCGTAGGGAATCCCGGTCTCGACGGGATACGCGCGCCCCACTACGCGAGTGAAGCCGCGACCGTCTGCCAGCCCCGAGGCTGCGAGGGCCAGGCGCGATTTCCCGATGCCTCCCTCGCCGACGACCATGTGCAGGCCGCCCTGTCCGCGCGCGGCCGAGTTCAGCGCGCCGGAGAGCGCGGCGAGCTGGTCGGCTCGCCCCACAAGCGGCATCGGCGGTGGTGCATGCATGGGTGGGAAACGTCCACTCGACTGGAGACGCCCGCAATAGCGGGGGATTCGACGGTCCACCACCATGAGGTGGTGATCCGGTTGAGGGAAAGGGGCGAGGTGGCCCTTCGCCGCGGGCCGGTGACATATTTGCCCTTGATGCCCAACATGGTGCTTGTTCTCGACAACTATGATTCCTTCACCTACAACCTCGTGCAGTACCTCGGCGAGCTTGGGGAGCGGCCGCAGGTGGTGCGTAACGACGAGATGGCGGTGGAGGAGATCGCGGGTCTCGCTCCGCGGGCAATAGTGCTGAGTCCGGGACCGCGCACTCCGGATGAGGCGGGGATCTGCATTTCGGCCATCCGGCGCTATGGTGCCGAGATCCCGATACTGGGTGTTTGCCTTGGGCATCAGGCAATCGGCCAAGCCTACGGCGGCAGGGTGATTCGCGCCCCTCGCGGGGTAATGCATGGCAAGACATCAGCGATCCGGCACAACGGCACCGGTCTCTTCGCGGAGATCCCTACCCCGCTCGAGGTGATGCGCTATCACTCTCTTGTGGTGGACCGCGCCTCGATGCCTGACTCCCTCGAGGTCACGGCCACCGCAGTGGATGATCCTTCCGAGGTTCATGCCGTGCGCCACCGGGAGCATCCTGTGTGGGGTGTCCAGTTCCATCCTGAGTCCATCCTCACGCAGCACGGCAAGCGACTGCTGGGAAACTTTCTGACCCTTGCCGCAGCGCATGCGGCCAGCGTGGCAAGGGCGTAGGATGCGCCGGACCGTGAGGTTCGCGGGATTCGCTATCGTCGTCATCCTCGGCGCCGCCGCGACCGCGTTCTTCTTCTTCGTCGCCAGCTACTTCGACGCGAAGATGAACACCGTGGTGCTGAAGCCCCCATATGTCGTGTCTCCCGCGGCGCGCGCGCTCCACGCGAAGCTCCGCATTGTGGACCTGCACGATGACTTGTTGCTGTGGCCTCGCGATCCACTCGCGCGGGGCGGCGTGGGGAGTACGGACGTTCCACGCCTGATCGACGGCAACGTGGCTATCGAGATTTTATCGACCGTCTCGAAGACCCCTCGCGGACAGAACTACACGGGAAACTCCGGCGAATCCGACATGATCACCCTGCTGGCCGCCGCCGAACGCCGTCCGCTCGACAACTGGCTCACGGGCCAGCATTTGCTGGCCCGCGCGCGCTGGACGAGTGCCAAACTGCACGCTGCCGCTGCGCGGTCGAACGGCCTCGTGCACCTCGTGGCGAACGCAGTCGACCTGAAGCGCGCGCTCGCGATTCGTGGCCAGCGCCCCCGAATGGTGATTGCCCTGCTTTCCATCGAAGGCCTTCACGTGCTCGAGGGAAGGCTCGCGGCCATCGACACCCTGTACGCGCTCGGATTCCGGATGGCAGGCCTCACCCACTTCTTCGATAACGAGGTGGGCGGATCGGCCCACGGAATGGAGAAGGGCGGCCTCACTGCGCTCGGCCACGAGGTGGTGAGCAGGATGGAATCGCGCGGAATGATCGTGGATTTGGCCCATGTTTCGCCAAGAGCTGTCGACGATGTTCTCACGATTGCCCGGCGCCCCGTGGTGGTCTCGCACGGCGGCGTCGCCGCGGTTTGTCCGGGTCCACGCAACTGGACTGATGCACAGCTCCAGCGCTTGGCGTCCAACGGTGGCCTGATCGGTATCGGCTATTGGCACGCGGCGGTGTGCGACGCGACGCCAAAACGGATAGCCAAAGCAATTCGGCACGCAGTGGATGTGGCCGGTATCGACCATGTGGGCCTCGGCTCCGACTGGGACGGGGCCGTCGAGGCGGCATTCGATGCGACCGGCCTCCCGCTCCTCACCCAAGCCTTGATCGATGCGGGCTTTACCGAGGGTCAAATCGGGCAGATCATGGGGGAGAACGCCATACGACTCCTCCAGGCCGGGTTGCAGCCGCTCCCGCGATAGGGCTCTCCCAATAGTCGAAGGCTCTGCCATCCGGATTTTGCGATCGGGTGCGCCGCTTCTTATATTCCGTGGCGTGGATTTTGCATGCCAGCCGCTTCCGCTGAGGGTGCTTCAGTGAGCACCTTGATCGTCATCCCAGCCCGCCTGGGGGCCACGCGACTCCCCCAAAAACCGCTTCGCCTGCTCGGTGGACTACCCCTGATCGTCAGGGTCTGGGAGCGGGTCGCGAAAATGAACATCGCCGACCGCGTCGTGGTGGCAACGGATTCGGAGCGTGTAGCCATTATTGCGCGGGAGGCGGGCGCCGAAGTCGTCATGACCCGGGCCGACCATCCGTCCGGGACCGACCGCGTGGCGGAAGTGGCCCTCAAGCCCGAGTTCTCCGGGCATGACGTGATCGTGAATGTGCAGGGCGACGAACCCTACGTGAGCAAGGCTGGAGTGCAGGGTGCCGCCGCGTTCGTCGCGGAAGGGATCTATCCTCTTGGCACTGCCGCCTTCCTGGCAAGTCCGGCCGTTCTCGGCGATCCAGCGGTGGTTAAGGTCGTGACCGATTCCCAGAATCGCGCCCTGTACTTCTCCCGCGCGCCCATTCCATTTCTGCGAGATCGCGCCGACGCTGCCTCCCGGAACGCGCTCGTCAAGCAACACGTCGGCGTGTATGCATACACGCAACCGGCTCTGGCGCGCTGGGTGTCGCTCCCCCGTCATCCGTTGGAGCTGACCGAACAACTCGAACAGCTTCGCGCCGTGGCGGACGGCCTCGCAATGGGTGTCGCGACCGTCGAGCCGACCGAGGGCGGCGGCATTGATACCGAAGAAGATCTCGCGCTTGCCAATGCCCGGTGGCGCGAGAAAGCCCCCACTCCGGCAGGTGCACGTTGATGCCGATCACACCCACACGGAAGGCACAGCCATCGACCAAATACATCTTCGTAACAGGCGGCGTGGTTTCGTCGCTCGGCAAGGGTATTGCGGCCGCATCGCTCGGTCGCCTGCTCGTGGAGCGGGGCCTCCGAGTGACGATGATGAAGTTCGACCCGTACATCAACGTCGACCCTGGCACGATGAGCCCATTCCAACATGGAGAGGTCTTTGTCACCGACGACGGGGCGGAGACGGACCTGGACCTCGGGCATTACGAGCGGTTCATCGACCGGCCTCTCTCGCAGCAGAATAACGTGACGACGGGGCGCGTTTACCTGAACGTCATCACGAAGGAGCGTCGCGGCGAGTTCCTCGGATCGACAGTGCAGGTCATTCCGCACATTACAGACGAGATCAAGAGCGCCATTCGGCGCTTGGCGCCGGAAAATGACGTCGTGCTGGTGGAGATTGGGGGCACGGTTGGCGACATCGAGTCGTTGCCCTTTCTCGAGGCCATTCGGCAGTTCCGCCACGATGTGGGGCGCGAGAACGCCCTGTTCATTCACCTTACTCTGGTGCCGTTCATTGCCGCCGCCGGCGAAGTGAAAACAAAGCCTACGCAACATTCAGTGCGTGACCTGATGGAGATCGGAATTCAGCCCGACATCCTCATCTGCCGCACGGAGCGGCCACTGAGCGAGGACGTGAAGCGCAAGATTGCATTGTTCTGCAACGTGGAATTCGGAGCAGTCATCGAGAGTCGCGATGTGCAGACGATCTATCAGATTCCCATCGCGTTCCACGAGCAGGGCTTGGACGAGCTGGTATGTCGCCGGCTGGGATTGCAGACGCTGACGCCGGATCTCTCGGCGTGGGAGACGATGGTACAGCGCGTCGTGGATCCGCCGGGCAAAATCCGCATCGCGGTAGTGGGGAAGTACACGGACTACGCGGACAGCTATAAGAGCGTACAGGAGGCGCTCATTCACGGCGGAATCGCCAATGACGTCGGCGTGGATATCGCGTGGACGTCGAGTGACTTGTTCGTCGACGAGCGGACGGCGCGGGCGATGATGAGCCGATTCGACGGGCTGCTCGTCCCCGGCGGTTTCGGGGTGCGCGGCGTCGAGGGCATGGTCGAGGCCATCAAGGCTGCGCGTGAGACCGCCACGCCGTTCTTCGGCATCTGCCTTGGCATGCAGGTGGCCATTATCGAGTTCGCGCGCACGGTGTGCGGCCTGGGCGATTCCAACTCCAGCGAGTTCGCGCCGGAATGCTCCAACGCCGTTGTCTCGCTGATGGAAACCCAGCAGCATGTTCAGGACATGGGCGGCACCATGCGACTGGGAGCCTATCCATGCCGGTTGCGTCCTGGGTCGAGGGCCGCGGAGATCTATGGGCAGCCCGAAATCAGCGAGCGGCATCGGCACCGATACGAGGTGAGCAACCAATATCGCGACGTCCTGCAGGAGAGGGGCATGCGCCTCTCCGGGCTTTCGCCTGACGCGTCCCTGGTCGAGATGGTCGAGATCGTCGACCATCCGCATTTTGTGGCCTGCCAGTTTCACCCCGAACTCAAGTCGCGCCCCACGCGTCCCCACCCGCTCTTTGCTTCGTTCGTCGCCGCCGCCGTGACGTGCAGCCGCAAGCGGGAAGAGCGGGCGAGCGCAGCGCCTGTGACCGTTTCGCCGAGCGTGCTGACCCGGGCAGACTGAATGGAGGTCCGCCCCGCCCGCCCCGGGTTCTTCCCGCTCGACCGGCTGTTTCTGATTGCCGGCCCGTGTGTCGCGGAGGGAGATGACCTGAACTTTCGGGTAGGCGACCACCTGGCGCGCCTCGCGGACAGGGTTCCTGGTGGCATCATCTTCAAGGCGAGTTTCGACAAGGCGAACCGGTCGAATCCGGCTGCGCCCCGGGGCCCCGGAATCGAACTTGGCCTCGCCGCGCTGGATCGCGTGCGCATACGCACGGGCCTTCGCGTGCTCACCGATGTTCACCTACCCCAGCAGTGCGAGCGAGCAGGACAGGTCGCCGATGTACTGCAGATCCCCGCGTTCCTCTGCCGCCAGACGGACCTGCTCGTCGCCGCCGGTGACACGGGGAGGCCGGTGAACGTGAAGAAGGGGCAGTGGATGGCGCCCGAAGGAATGCAGGGCGCGGTACGCAAGGTCCGGGAGGCGCGAGGACGGGCCGCCGCAGAGGTTGCCGTGACCGAGCGAGGTACTTTCTTCGGCTACGGCGATCTCGTCGTCGACATGCGGTCCATCCCGCTCCTTCGCGTGGCCACGGAATGCCCGGTGATCTTCGATGGCACGCACTCCGTGCAGCAGCCGGGCCGCGGCGACGGCGGAGCGAGTGGCGGGATGCGTGAGATGATCCCTTCGCTCACGCTGGCCGCTGTCGCAGCGGGGGCCAATGGATTGTTCTTGGAAACGCACCCCGATCCCGCAGGCGCGCCGAGTGATGGGCCCAATATGTTGCCGCTGGACGAGCTTGACGAGCTCGTTGCGCGCGCCGTGGACGTGTGGGCGGCGGCGCGGGCGTCACGCTCGTGATTGACGCGACAGCGGCCCTGCGGGTACGACTTGTCGGGTTCGACGTGGACGGCGTGATGACGGATGGCGGCCTCTACCTGGGCGACCTGAAGGGGAAGCCCGTCGAGATCAAGCGCTACGATGCCCAGGACGGCGTTGGCATCCACCTGCTCCGCCAGGCGGGCATCAAGGTCGTGATCGTGACGGGCCGCAAATCCGCCAGCGTAAAGATGCGCGCAACCGAGCTCCGGGTGGATGAACTTGTCCAGGACACGCGCGCCCACAAGCTGCCAGCGCTGCGACGCATGTTGCGCAAGCACGGAATTGCCGCAGCGGAGGTGGCCTTCGTCGGAGACGATCTTCCGGACCTCGCCGTGATGCGCTTCGTGGGGCTGCCCGTGGCGGTTGCCAACGGCACGCGCGAAGTACGCGAAGCGGCGCAGGTACAGCTCTCACGCGCCGGCGGGAGGGGCGCCGTGCGGGAGTTCGCCGAGCTGCTGCTGGCCGCCCGTGGCGAGTGGGACGGGCTGGTGGCGCGATATCTGGCGGAGCGATTAGGCGGAGAGCGGAGCAAAGCAAAGTCATGACGCCTGAGGAGATCATCGAGCGCGGCCGCCGGGTGATGCGCCTCGAGCGCGCGGGACTGGCCGAAGCGGAGGCGCGAATAGGCGACTCGTTTGCCCATGCTGTACAGCTCATTGCCGCGAGCAAGGGCCGCGTGATCGTCGCCGGCGTGGGGAAGTCAGGGCTCGTCGGTCGCAAGATCGCCGCCACCATGACGTCAACTGGCACCCCGGCGACATTTCTGCATCCCACCGAAAGCGTACATGGCGATCTCGGTATCGTCTCCGCCGACGACATTGCACTGCTCATCTCGAAGAGTGGGGAAACGGATGAACTATTGCCGCTTCTGGAACAGCTCAAGCGGCTGGGTGTAAAGACGATCGCGCTGACGGGCTACGGAGCGTCGACGCTCGCGCGTCATTCGGACGTATGGCTCGACGCCTCGGTGCGCGAGGAAGCGTGTCCCCACGATCTCGCGCCCACCACCAGCACGACCGTTACGCTCGCACTGGGCGATGCGCTTGCCGTCACCCTGCTCGAGCAGAAGGGGTTCCGCCGGGAGGACTTCGCCCGCCTGCATCCGGGCGGTGCCCTCGGAAAAAAACTGCTGCTCACCGTATCGGAGGTAATGCTCACGGAGAACCTGCCGATTCTTCCCCTGACTGCCACTATGCGGGAAGCCGTGGTGCAGCTGGGCGAACGACGCGGCATCGCCATCATTGCAAGCGTCGCCGGCGAACTCGCCGGCATTGTCACCACCGGGGACTTCACTCGCTTCATGGAAAATCAGACTGACCTGACCGCTCGCGTCGACACCGTGATGGTCAGGTCACCAAGGACTGCAATGGCCAACGAGCTGGCCAGTGCCGTGGTCTATCGGATGGAACAGCATGGCATCATGGCTATGCCGGTTCTGGACGAGCGAAGGCACGTTGTCGGGGTGGTGCACCTGCACGATCTCATGCGAGCCGGAGCTGCGTCATGAAGCGGCTCCCGGCACTGCTCGCGCTGAGCGCATTGATCGGTGCATGCAACAAATCCAACCCACTCCCCATCGCGTCCGGCAAGAAGACGATGGCGGACTCGGCGGACCAGGTCATCTTCGGATTGCACACTCTCATTACCGATCGCGGGCTGCTCCGAGCATCGATCGACTCCGACACGGCATTTTTCTTCGACGACAACACCCGAGCGGACATGATCGTCGTTCGCGGAGTCTTTTTCGGCTCTACAGGCGCGAAGGACGCCGTGCTGACTTCGATGTTCGGCAACTACAACAATCGACTGGGGACGCTCGAGGCGCACGGCGAGGTGGAGGTGGCCTCGGTGGACGGTCGCACCCTGAAGACACCTTTCCTCCGATTCGACCAGCGGACCAACCAGATCTCGAGCGATAGTGCGTTTACGCTCAAGGAGCCGGGGCGCGACCTCGTGGGCGTGGGGTTCCGCTCCGATGCGGACCTTCAAAATATCATCGTGAAAAAGCTCATCAGCTCAAAGGCCGGTACCGTCGCGCTTCCGGACCAATGATGAACGCAACGCCGGCGAAGCTTCGATGGCTCAGCGCGCTGGTCGCCCTCCTGACGGGCTCCCCCCCGCTCATGTGCCAGGGTGCTGCACCGACGAGGCGTGGGCAAGCGGCCAGGGAATGCTCGGTCGACATCCGAAGCGTGCAAGTCAACGGCGTCGTAACATCGCACGCGGAGGTATTTGGAACGCCTACTCGCGAGCACAACGTCTTTTACGGCGGCGGCTTCGACGCGCGGTGTGCCGGCACGACGCAACGTATCAGGTCCGACAGCGCCGAACAGTTCGGCGACGAAAAGCGTCTCAACCTTATTGGCAACGTCCACTATACAGAGACGCGCCTGAAGCTCGAATCCGACCGGATGACGTATTTCACGGGTGACGAGCGGCTGATTGCGGAAGGCAACGTTCGCGGGATCACCAGCACCGGCACCCACTTCACGGGGCCGCGGGCGGAGTACCTGCGAGTGGCGAAGGGGATTCGCGACCGCTCGCGACTGACGGCGGAGTCTCGCCCAAATGTCTGGCTCAGCCCCACCGACGCCGGCTCGGATAGCAAGGATTCCACCAATCTCCAAGCTGATCGCGTAACATCCGAAAACGACTCGCTGGTCTATGCAAAGGGCAAGGTCGTGATCGACCGCCCCGACCTCGCTGCGACGAGTGACTCTGCGTTCATGGATAACGGCAGGGAAATCGTGCGGCTGGCATACACGCCCCGGATCGTCGGACGTGGCGACCGCAAGTTCACCCTGGAGGGAGACTTCATCGACATCTACTCAACGAAACGCAAGGTTCAGCGCGTGAAGAGCTCCGGCCACGCCAAGGCGATCAGCGATGACGTGGTCCTGACTGCCGATAGCATCGACCTCCGGGTCGCAGGGGAGAAGCTCTCCCGTGCCAATGCCTGGGGCCCCGGGCGGGCACACGCCAAGTCCACGGAGCAGGACCTGACAGCCGACTCGATCGACGTCGTAATGCCGGGGCAGGTCCTGCGGGAGATGCATGCCCTCCGCAACGCGACGGCGGAAGGCGCGGCTGACACGGCGAAGATCATTTCCAAGGATCCCGACCGGCTGAGTGGAGACACGATCGTCGCCTATTTCGACTCCGTTGTCGCAGGTGATACGAGTCACAAGCCGGCGGTTCGCCAGATTATCGCGCGCGGCACCACTACGTCGTCAGCAAGCTCTTACTATCAAGTAGCGCCGGGGCGCGCGGGGAAGACTGACAAGCCGAATATCAACTATGTGACCGGTCGCGAGATTATCGTGGACTTCAAGGACCACCAGGTGGAAAGCGTGACCGTCAAGGAACAGGCCTCGGGTTTTTACCTTGAGGCCCCATCCGACACCGTCGGAGCGAAGCCCCAAACCGATTCCACGAAAAAGCGCCCGGCC
>DASZZO010000248.1:0-15504 GCA_035544915.1 Gemmatimonadaceae bacterium
GAAGAGCGGATTTCGCGCTTGCGAATCAGGAAGGGCCCGCGTTCAATGTCCAGACAAGGCGGTTCGCGGTCAATGAAACCGGCGCGATGTTTCCGCAGGACACCACGGGGCCGTGGGACATCAGGAATATGGGCGTCCGCATGGTCACCGTCGCCAACAACCACGGCATGGACTATGGCGCCGACGCGTTGCTCGAGAACCTGCGCCTGCTGAACGCTGCGGGAGTCGCGTACGCCGGCGCCGGCGCGAACATGAGGGAAGCGCGCGCCGCCACTGTGCTCGCCACGCCGAAAGGGCGTGTCGCCGTCGTGGCAACGGCGGGAACCTTCAAGCCGAACTTCGCCGCCGCCGATGGACGCGGCGATCTCGTCGAGCGCGCGGGCATCAGCACGGTGCGTACGACGGTCTTTCAGCAGGTCACTGCGTCCGAGATGGCACTGCTGCAGCAGCTCAAGGCCATGCGCTCGCCGGGGAGCGCCCCCGCCTCCCCCCCACCGCAACAACTGATGGTGCTCGATCAGATCTACCAGCTCGGCGACAAGCCGGGGCTGTCGTATCGGATCAATCAGTTCGATTTGAAAGACATCATGCAGGCGGTGCACACGGCGAAGCAACATTCCGATCTCACGGTGTTCACCATTCACGCGCATCAATCGGTGACCGGGGAAGACGACACCAACCCGGTGCCCGGCGACTATCTCGTGCAGCTCTTTCACAGCGTGGTGGACGCCGGCGCCGACGTCGTCGCCGGCCACGGAAACCATCTGATCCGTGGCATAGAGATCTATAAAGGCAAGCCGATCTTCTACGGTTTGGCCAGCTTCGCGTTCTCCGGCCGTCCTGCCGGAACGAACGTGGGCGGTGAGCCGCGGCTGCTCTCCGCCCCGGGGCCGACCGGCCCGCCGAGCGAGCAGTCGATCCGCCAGTTGGGCGGCGGCACCACGCTCACGATGTGGGAGAGTATTTTCGCCACGACGACCTGGGAAGGCGGAAAATTGAAGGAAATCCGGATCTACCCGATCGACCTGAACGCGGCCGGCAGCAAGCCAAAAGGTGTTCCGTCATTTGCCTCGCCGGCGATTGCGGCAAGAATTCTCAATGAGATGAAGACGATGTCGGCGCCGTTCGGAACCATCGTCCACATCGAGGGCGACGTGGGAATCATTCGCCCGTAGGCCTCCCCGCCCGCCAGTGCGTCTTCGACACCAAGAGGAGAACGAGCTATGACGTGCCGGCGCGCGACATCGGTGGTCGTCAGCATCGCAGCGTGGGTGTTCATCGCCGGCGTGGCCACCGCGCAGGTCGAGCCGGAGCGACCGCCCGTCGTCACGCAGCACCAGATCACCATCAACGGCCGTCCCCTCCGCTACGCTGCGGAGGTGGGGCGCATCGCCATCCGAGACGTAGAAACCGGCAATCCGCATGCCTACATGTTCTATACGTCGTATCGCGTTGCCTCGCCGGGAAGGCAGCGACCGGTCACGTTCATCTGGAATGGCGGGCCGGGCTGGCCGTCGCTGCCGCTCCATTTCGAGGTGGCCGGTCCGCAGCGTGGCGAAGGCGACCGCCTGGTCGACAATGCCGACAGCTGGCTGACCGAGAGCGATCTTGTATTCGTCGATCCCGTCGGCACCGGATTCAGCCGCGCGACCAGGCCGGAGTACGTCAAGGAGTTCGCGCTGCTCGTCGGCGACGTCATGGCCGAAGCGGAGTTCATCCGCTGTTGGCTCCTGCTGCACGACGCGGACGAGGCGCCGGTTATCGTCGCAGGCGAGAGCTATGGATCGTCCCGCGCCGGGCGAGTCGGATATGCCGTGCTCAAACGCGGATTCAACGTCGCCGGGATCATGCACATCTCGGGCAGCACGGATTTGCCGAGCTTCGAAAACGCGACAACGGTGGATTGGGCGATGCACGTCGCCGACATGGCCGTCGTCGGGCTGTACTTCAAGAAGACACCGCCAGAACTGGGATCGACACCCGATGCGGTGCGCGCGGCAACGGAGAAGTGGGTGCGCGAGCGGTATCTGCCGGCGATCCTTCGCGTCGACAGCCTGTCGGATCAGGAGCGGAACCAGATCGCGGCGGAGCTGACAGCGCACACGGGATACAACACCGATCGTCTCGATCGAAAGAAGTTGATTCTCTCGTCCCAGAACTGGTTCGGCGCCTTCCCGGTAGACGGGAAGCGCGCCCTGACCTCCGATTACCGGCGGTCGACGCCATTGGTGCACGCCTGGATTCCGGCCGCGCTCCGCTATCTGCGGCGGCAGCTCGGGTATCGCACGGATCTGCCGTACATTGGCATGGATGGTGTTGAAACACTGGCGCAGGGGTTTGCGCCGACCGGGAAGTATCCGGCAACCATGAACGCGCTCTGGGTGCATTCCGCGATCTATGACGCGACGCCAGAGCAGTTCGCGAAGGCGCGAGAGGACTTCGCGAAGGCCGGCATGCTCGGTATCCCGCACGTCGGTTCCCTGCCCTCGACGCCTGAAGCCATCGTGCTCAATCCGAAACTGCGCGTGCTCGTGGCCCAGGGCGCCTATGATCCGCTCGGCGGCTGCTCGATCAATTCGGAGCGCGCGCGACGGCTCCCGTCGCCGTACGACGCGGCGGTGACGTGGAAATGCTACCTGGGTGCACACCAGATGTATCTCGACATGCCGGCACGCACGCTGTTCAGCAACGATGTGAAATCTTTCATCCGTGCCGCGGCGTCGCGCTGATGCGCGCGCGGATCTCCCGGCTGGTGCCGCTCGCGGCAGGCGTGCTCGTCCTGCATGCAGCGCCGGCCGCCGGCCAAGTGTACGACACGACGATGTTTCGTGCCCGCCAGTGGCGGAACATCGCCACCGACCGCGGCGGACGCGTGACGACAGCGGTCGGCGTTCCGGGCAATCCGCGGGTCTATTACATGGGATCGACCGGTGGCGGTCTCTGGAAGACGGAAGACGCGGGCGCCAGCTGGCGCAATATCAGCGACGGATTCATGAACACCGGATCCATCGGCGACATCGCGGTGTTCGACCGCAACCCGTCGATCATCTACGTGGGCACGGGCGAAGCGCCGGTGCGCGGGCAGATGTCCTCCGTTGGCGACGGCGTCTACAAGTCGATCGATGCCGGGGCGACGTGGACACACATCGGGCTCGAACGGACCAGGCAAACCGCACGCGTCGTGGTGCACCCCAGCGAGGCGAACGTCGTTTACGTCGCTGCGCTCGGAAGTCGCTGGGGACCGAGCGACGATCGCGGCGTCTATCGCAGCTCCGACGGGGGGGCGACGTGGAAGCGCATCCTGTTCGTTGGGCCCAACGCCGGTGCGTCCGATTTGGTGATGGATCCGGCGAACCCACGGGTGCTCTACGCGGCGGTCTGGGATTTTCAGCGGACGCCATGGTCGATTCGGTCGGGGGGTCCCGGCTCAGGAGTCTGGAAGAGCACAGACGGTGGCGACAACTGGACACCGCTGCATAACGGGCTGCCGGCATTGATGGGAAGAATCGGACTCGGCGCTGCCCCCGCCATGCCGAGCCGCCTGTACGCGCTGGTCGAGGCGGATTCCGGCGGCATGTATCGATCGGACGATGCGGGCGCGAGTTGGCGACGCGTGAGCGGCAACCGCATGCTGCAAGTGCGCCCCTGGTACTTCTCCACCGTCACGGTCGATCCAGGGAACTCCGACATTCTGTACGCCCCGGGATTCTCGTTGCTCCGAAGCAGCGACGGCGGAGTCACGTATGCCACGAGACCATCACCACACAGCGACAATCACCGGTTGTGGATCAATCCGTCGAACCCGCAAAACATGATTTTACCCACCGATGGAGGCGTGGCCGTGTCGTTCGACGGCGGCGAGAAGTGGAGCTCCGTCGAGAATCAACCAACCGGACAGTTTTACGCCGTGCAGATGGACGATCTCTTTCCGTACAACCTCTACGGCGGGCAGCAAGACGGACCATCGGTCAGGATTCCGAGCCGCGAGCCCGGCGGCACGGGCGACCCGCGGCCTACGACATCCAATTGGACGCTGCTGGCCGGGGGCGAGACCGCACAGTTCGCGTTCGATCCCAAGAAGCCGGACGTCGTCTTCGCCACGGGCTTCCTTGGCGAGCTGCACCGCTACGATCTGACGACAGGCGCGCAGCGGTCAGTGACGGAGTTCCCCGGCGGCCAACACCTGGGCAGCGCGTCGATCGACATGCCGTACCGCTTCAATTGGAGCGCGCCACTCACGTGGTCGCCCTTCGATGCCAGGGTGATGTACCACGGGGCGAACGTCGTGTTTCGCTCGACCGACGGCTACAACTGGACGCCCATCTCACCAGATCTCACGAGAAACGACAAAAGCCACCAAGGCCGGAGCGGGCCTTTTTGGCACGACGGTTCCGGGGGTGAGATCTACAACACGATCGTCCACATCGTCGAATCGCCGCGGGAGCGCGGCACCATCTGGGTCGGCACCGACGACGGGTTGGTCCAGCTCACGCGCGACAACGGCCGCACGTGGACGAATGTGACGCCGCCGAGCTGGGGTGAGGGCCTTGTGTACAGCATCGAAGCGGGACCGCACACGAACGGCACGGCGTACGTCGCGTTCTCACGTCGCAAGTGGGACGACGACACGCCTCATTTCTATGTGACGCGCGACTACGGGAAGACGTGGAGCGATCTCGCCAGGTCGCTTCCGCGCGACTATCCCGCGCGCGTCATTCGTGAAGACCCGGTTCGCAAAGGCCTGCTCTACGCCGGAACGGAACACGGGCTTTGGCTCTCATTCAACGGCGGCCGGGACTGGCAATCGTTTCAGCACGGCGTTCCCATCGTGCCGATCTCGGACATGCAGATTCACCATGATGATCTCGTCGTTGCGACCGAAGGCCGCGCCCTCTGGGTGCTCGACGACATTACGCCGCTGCGCCAATTCCAGCCCACCGTGGCGAGCGCAAAGCTCTTTCTCTTCAAACCCGGAACCGCCGCCCGGGTCAACGGGAACGCGCGCTCACCCGGAGTCCTCGGCAGGGCGACCATCCGGTATTCGCTCGGTGCCACGTTGACGGCGATCGACACGCTGCGACTCGACATTGTCAACGCAGCCGGCGCCGTCGTTCGACATGTCGCGACGGCCGGAGGCGGGCAAGTCGCCGGCGCCGGAGGCGGCCGCGGCAGAGATATCGGCGCGCAGCTCGGAACCACGCGGGGTTTGAATCAGTACACCTGGGATTTGCGGGGACGGCAAACGACAACGGAGAGCCTCCACGGCACGCCCACCGGCATCTACCGCGTGCGCATGACGCTCGGCGGAACAACGGTGTCGGAATCAGTGGCTGTTGTGCCGGATCCGCGCGCGGGGAGTACGCCTGCCGCCGAGCGCGCCCACGCCGCCATGCTCGCCGCGCTTGTTTCGCTGTCCGAGAATCTCGACCGTTCGATTGCCGACCTGCGCAACATTCGCGCACAGGCGTCGGGACTTGCCGATCGCGCGCGGAATGCCCCCGACGGTCCGCGCGACACGGCGATTCAGGCGCTGATCAGGAGCGCCGATTCGCTCGAGGCCGCGGTCGTTACCGGCGGGGCCGGCGGCCCCCCCGTGGCGCTGGATATCCTGCACGTGGCGCCCAGGCTCAATACCGACATCGCTGGATTCATTTCGGGAGTGGAGGGAATCTCTGGCCCCGTCACGTCGGGTGAACGCGAGCAGTTCGCCCGGTTGCGCGCACGAGCTTTGGCGTTTCAGGCGGTCGCGCAGCGCACGCTCACGATCGAGCTGGACCTGGTCAACGGACTCGTCACGCGAACCGGACTGACACCAATCGCGCGCAAGCGCGTGCCCTGAGTACCATGAATTTGTTACCAGGCGGGATGGCATCGGCAACGCCGGTGAGTCGGCACCGGCTACGCAAGGCCCCTGGTCACCGCCAGCAGGCGATCGACGTCATCAGCGTTGTTGAACAGCGCGATTGACGCCCGAACGTGTCCCTGGCGGACAGTGACGTCCACCTTGGCCTGCTCGAACGCGCTGTTGATCACCGTCGTCGGTCTCGTGGTGTAGAAGCAGAGCACGGACGACCGATTGCCCGTCGGCGTGAACAACTTGTACCCCTGGCCGAGCAGTCCGGCCTCGAGGCGCCGCGTCAACCCCAGCGTGTGTTCCGCGATGCGATCGACGCCGACCTTCTCGAGGTACGACAGCGCGGCACCCAACTGGTATACCTCGGCGAACGGAAGCGTGGCATAGTTGTATCGCCTCGCGGTCTTCTTGAGCTCGAAGTGATGGCCGGGCGTTTCGGACGCCACCTGGAAAATGCCGAAACGGTCCATGGGAACGCGATCAAGCAGTGATTGCTTGATGTAGAACGGCGCGACGCCAAATCCGCCGAGCAGCCATTTGTACGTCCCGGCGCAGAGAAAATCCACATCGTCGGCGTGAACGTCAATCGGAAACATGCCGGCTGCCTGGATCGCGTCGACGTGCAACAGCGCGCCGTGTGCGTGCGCGAGGTCCGCGAGTGCGCGCACATCGTGCCGCCGCCCGTTCACGGACGAGACGTATGAAACGGCGATGAGACGGGTGCGGCCGTCGACCTGTCGAGCAAAGTCAGCCGGCGTGACCTCCCCGTTTCGATTCTGGATTATCCGCAGCTCGATGCCCCGTCGCCGTTCGAGCTGACGGTGGGCGACGATCGCTCCGTCATAGTGGAGGTCGTCGATCACGACGTTGTCGCCCGGAGCGAGCGGGACGTTGTTGGCGACGGTGTTCTCACCCTCGGACGTGGCGAACACGAACCCGATTTCCTCGGGCGACGCATGAATGAGTTGGGCGAACTGGTTGCACACCTCACCGGTTTTGCCGAGCAGTTCGCCGACGGACATGGGGCGCGCCGACTTGGCCTGGTAGAAGGCCGCGCCTGCCGCCGCCACCGCGCGCGGGCTCGGTGTGATGTACGCGGAGTTGAGGAACGTTCGACCGTTGTCGAGAATCGGAAAATCCGCGCGCACACCGAGCGGATCGTCGGCGAGGGACAATCGCCTGGGCGCTTCCGCGAATGCGCGCGTTGGGGCAACGACCGCGGCAGCGGCGAAAGACGTCGCCGAGGCGACGAATGTGCGGCGGTCTATCGGCATCGGGAGCCTCCGTGATTGAGCCTTCTTAATAGGTTGCACCTCGCTGGCTCGGTCGTTGCGAAATGCATATGTTGCCGGATCCAGCCTGATACTATGCACCGACGGGAGTCATCGAGTTGCGAAGTTCATCGTTGCTATCCGGAATACTGTGCGGCGCAGTCTTCGTCTCGCCAGCTGTTGCACAGAGAACGGGAGGCCCGCCGGTCGTCGTTGACTCCGCAGCGTCGATCGACATCGTCGTGCGTCCGGTCCGGAATAGTGCTCCCGATGTTCAGTACGCCGAAATTCGCGAGCAGATCTTCCGCAGTGCCGGTGTCACAAATGCCGACTTTGTAGTCAGAGTGCCGGGCGGCCCTCCCGGTCCTCCCGCAGCGCCGGGACTGGAAACGGTGGAGATGGTCGATGCCCACGGACCCGTTCCGGTCAAGAGCGACAGTGGAGATAGCCGGGCTTGGCGCGCCCAGCGACCCGTCACCTTTCCGGTGACCCTTACGTTCAAGGCGCGCATGTGGCCGCCCGGCACTCGCACCAATCCATCGTACATGTTGCGCGCCGCCGACGGGGCCGTGAGTGGCCAGGGGAGTGGCATCCTCGTAACGCCTGCCGATGGCGTCGAATACGCCGCTCGTTTTCGGTGGGACTTGAGCGATCTTGCTCCCGGTTCGATCACGACCTCGGGGTTGACCGACGACAACGATGTCCGCGCCCCGCTCTCGACGCTGTCGATGAACTTCTTCATGGCGGGACCCCTCAACCGGTATCCGGCGACGGGAGATCGCGATGGGTTCGCGGCATACTGGCACGGCACGCCGCCGTGGGACGCGTCAAAGGCGATGGAATGGGTCGCGTCGATGTATGAGTACATGCGGACATTTTTCAAGGAGACGACACCGCGACGATATCGTGTGATGGGCCGGATGCTGCCCCCGCCCGCCTATGGCGGGACCGCGCTCCCGAATCATTTCATTTTCAACGCGCCTGCGGGGCCGCGTGACACGGCCGCCGTGGGTCCGCTCCTCCTGCTGGCACACGAAACCGGACATCTGTTCGTCCGCGGACTTCAGAATCCGGGGGGCGGTGGCCCGTCCAACAACTGGTTCACTGAAGGGTTGAACGAATACTACGCCGTGACCCTCGCGCTCCGTTCCGGCCTCGCACCGCTGGATCTCGTGCTGCAGGAGATGAACCTGCAGACCCGCAACTACTACACGAATCCGCGGAAGAACATGCCCGCAGACTCGGTCGCCAGAGCCAATCCGATGACGGATGGCAAGGCGCAGAATGTATCCTACGAGCGCGGCATCCTGTTCTGGGCGGACATGGATGCCAGGATTCGCGCCGCAAGTAACGGGCGCCGCAATCTCGACAGCGTAATGATCCCGCTGATTACGCGCGCGCGTACTTTGGGAGGCGATGGAGGCCTGGGCAACCAGGCGAGACCGGGGGGACAGCCAGGCTGGTTTACTCGAGACGAGCTCGTGGACTCCCTCGCAAAGGCGGCCGGCCCGGCGGCACGCCAGCTGTTCGATTCAGTAATCGTACGGGGAAAATCGATCGTTCCCGTATCGAACGCGTTCGGACCATGTTTTGCACTTCGGCCCACCAGGCTGCCTGATCGCTACATGGGTTCGTCGGATGCTCGCGCACAAGCCAGCAGCGCACCGGTTCCCGAGGTCGATGGCTATCTCTGGGAACGCGTCTCGTCTGTTCCGGATGACCGCTGCCGTCGGTGGTGACCAGAGCGCCGGTACCCATGCACCGATACCGGCCCGGTTGAGCGGAGCGACGAAGAGGCCGATGAGGCTTGGCGCCTGCGTCACACATCAGCTCACGAATGGCGAAAGACAAGGATCGCTGCCGGAGATCATGACTCCTCCGCGAGCGGCAGATCCGCCCAAGTCGCCGAACACACGGCGAGAGAAAAAGTGCAACCCCCCGGCCCAACACCCAACGACACGACCGGCTTTCCGTTAGCCGCGGGTACAGCGTTGGCCGCCGACGCTACGGGCGACGAGGAGTAGGTGGAGCTGCGGGTGGAGGTGGGTCATAGCCGAGCGCTTGCAGCGAGCGACCGACAGCTGCCGGAAGCACGCTCATGTGACCCTCGTCGGGAAACACCTGGTGCTGAACATCGAGACCCGCATACTTGTGTGCACGCAGCGAATCGACCATGCGGTGCATCGGCTCGAGGATGCAGGGGATTTCCAGACTTCCAGCGGCGACGAATACCGTCGCCTTCAATCCATTGCCTTTGCTCGCGGCCCGTGCCTCGACTCCCAACATCATCTCCCTGTCGAACCACAGCGAGGGGCTCAGCGCGGCATACCGCTGGAAGAGTTCCGGCGCGGTGAGTAGCGCATAGAATGCAAACAGCCCACCCAGGGAATGGCCCATGATACCGCGGTCCGGCACGGTGCGGTAATGCGTGTCGATAAATGGCACAATCTCATCACGGAGCACGTGCAGGAATGCCGGCCCGCCACCGGTCGGGCGCCTGCCGTAGGCCCCACACTCGGGTTGTGGGGCGGAAAGCCTGGTCGGCGTATAGTCGTCATTGCGGAAATCCATGGTGTCCCAATAGAGATCAACCGGATACCCAATGCCGACGATGATAATGTCGGGCCATCGCCCCGTCCCGGGACCCGTGAGGCCCACGCGCCTGAGGCGGTGCGCCTCGACGGCCAGTGGGAACTCGTCGTTGCCGTCGAGAACGTACAGCACGCGATAGCGCGTTGTGTCGTCTCCGCGGGCGGCGTAGTCCGGTGGGAAGGCAACCGCCAGTCGATACGTTCGTCCGTTCACGCGAGAACGAATCTGGTACTCGTTCGTGTACGGCAGCGAAACGCGGGCCGTGTCCGGGCGCAATTGGGCCAACACGGCAAGAGGCCCAAGTGCAACCATGCTGAGGCCAACGAGCGCGCAGAGCGCGATGGGTCTCCGCGTACCAGAACCTTCGCGCGTTCGTCCGTATCGCATCGTCGTTATCCTCAGTAGCGCTCCTGCCAACAACTTATTTACTTCGGGCGCAGCACCGCCACCAACAGTCCGGCAAACGCCAGCATCGTGGTGGTCCAGAACGTGAACATCCAGCGGACCATCCGCGATTCAAACGCGGCCAAGCGACGCTCCAGCTTCACGTCCGACTCGGCAAAGCGACGCTCCCACTTTGCGTCCCACTCGGCGAATCGCTGCTCAAGCCTCACCTCAGACTGGGCGAATCGCTGCTCCAGCTTCGCCTCGGTGAGCTCATCGCCAAAGCGTTCATAGAACTGCCGCGAGAGTTTCGCGGTCACGGGCATCCGGACCTGAGGCTTGGGGAGCCGGCTGCCAGTCTAAGCGTATGCCCGGCGAGCCGTGACAGCAATCCATTGCGGCAGGAGGCAAAACGACTGTGAGGGTGCCGCAGGTCCAGCCGCCCGACAGCGGTCTTGTCGATAACGATTGAGAATGCGACAGTTTGTTGGAGTGACCCCCTCGAAGCGGACAGACCAGGGGGGTTTGGTTTGACCTTCCGGCACGATCCGGAGGTTCAAATGACAGTCCGCAGGCATCGTCGGTGCAGCGTGGACTTCAAGCTGCAGATGGTGCGGGCGTATCTGGCCGGTGAGGGGAGCTTGAAAGGCCTCGCCGGTCGTCACGAGCTGCGTCGTCGCGACGCCGTGGTGGTCCACCATTTCGTCGGCGGCCTCGTCTCCGAAAGAGTCCCGCAGCTGCGAGCTACTTCTTTCGCCGCGCCGCAGTCGTCACGGTTCGCGCTGTCCCTCCTGGCGAATCTCCGGGCGTGGCCTTCCGCATCTCGTCCGACCGTTCGCGGAGCCGGTCGAGCCGCGCTTCGAAGCGCTCATCAGGAAGATCGGCCTGCCGCGCCAGCGGTGACATGCTGCGTCAACCGCGAGGGCCTGTTGGCGCTACTGGCCGCGCGGGACGGGCTTCGAGCTCCTCGATATCACGCGTCCGGCCGAGTCGAGCTGCGCCTTCACCACTTCGCGTGCGTTCTGGAGGTGAATTTCGAAGAGCGGCGGCCCGCTGCGAGGCTCGAGGTGCTGCGTTTCGATGATCCGATAGCCGGGAAACTGCCGGATAAGTGAGTCCAGAAGGCGCGGTGGCACCTGCTGGCGCGTGATGTCGGTCTCGGTCTCCAGCCACATGCCGGTCGAGTCGTACTTGACGGCCACACCCACGCCTTTCAGCGTGAACTCAGCCTCGTAGCTCCTGTCGCTTTTCAGCTTCCATGCCGTCTTGACCGCCGCCGGGAAACGCGTCGTCTGGGCCCGCCTCACGACGGCGGGAACGCGGTCTGCGGCAACCTGCTGGGCGGCGCCGCGCACTGGTCGAGTTGCCACCAGAAGAAAAGCGAGTACGCAATGATGCGGTCGAACCGTCATTCGAACCCCTTGAGCGCCGCGCGCGCCGCATGATATCCGCACATGCCATGGACGCCGATGCCGGGTGGAGTGGAGGAGGAGCAAAGATACACGCCGTCCATCGGCGTCGCGTACGGGTTGAGACTGGCGACCGGCCGCGCGAAGAACTGCGAGAAATCCGCCGCTCCGCCCGCGATGTCGCCGCCGATGAGGTTCTCGTTCTGCGCTTCCATGTCCGCGGGAAACATGGCGTGGCCGGCGATGATGCAGTCCCGGAATCCGGGCGCGAAGCGCTCGACCTGATCCTCGATTCGCGTGCGCATGTCGACGGTCGATCCGTTCGGCACATGGCAATACCCCCACAGCGTGTGCTTCCCCGCGGGCGCGCGCGTGGTGTCGAATCGGCTCGCCTGCACCGCCAGCACGTAAGGGCGTTCGGCGTGCCGTCCCTCCCACGTTTCGCGCTCGCCCAAGGCGATCTCCTTCAGCGATCCGCCGAGGTGGATCGTGCCCGCATCGTTGCACTCACGCGCGCGCCACGGTACCGGTGCGTTGAGCGCCCAGTCCATCTTGAAGACTCCTGGTCCATACCGGTAACGCTCGAGACGCGACCGATAGCCGCCCGGCATTCGCTCTCCGGCGATGCGGACCAACTGGCGGGGGGTGATGTCGCACAGAATGGCCCGCGACCTGGGTAGCGAGGCAAGGGATGTGATCCGCTCGCCAGTGACGATCTCACCACCGAGCGATGTGAGATACGCGGCCATCGCCTCGCCCAACCGGCGCGATCCGCCGCGCGCGACCGGCCAGCCGCCCGCATGTGCACTGATGATCAACCCGAGCCCGTATCCGGCCGTCGAGAGCTTGTCGAGCGGCACCATGCTGTGCGCCGCGGCGCCAGCGAACATTGCCCGTGTCCGCTCGCTCTCGAAGTGATGGGCGAACCCTTCGGCGGAACGAATCGCATGCCGTCCGAACTTCGCCATCAGAAATGGGTGATCGGCATCTGCAGCGGGATCACCTTGGCGAACCCATAGCCCAGCATCGTTGTGCCGAGCGCGATGCGAATGAACAATTGGAACCATTTGTACAGCTTGTTGTAGTGTGGCGTCTCGCGCCCGGCGACGGACCAGATCGCGGTTGCGATCGCTGCCACCAACAACAGAGAAAACGCCGCCACCCAGTTGTATAACTGATCACCGCTGCCGGAGCGTACCAACGGGATCGGGTGACCGAGCCGCAGGATGTGCGCGCCGACCCAGACGTAATACGCACGGACCGGAGCCAGCCGCTCGATCAGGGGAATCGGGAGGGGCGCCGAGAACATCCCCAGGAACATCTGCGTCGTGATGACGTAGAGTCCGAAGTAAACGAAGCAGAAACGAAAGGCGACGCGCGTCGCGGAGGACCAGCCGGTGGTCGGCTCGGCGGGGGGACTCGAAAGCGCGGCGTCGTACCGGACGCCTGGTTCGACGTCTATCACGGGGGAGGATGTCACGGCGATCTCGCTGGAGAGGTCGGGACTCGTCGAACGCCAAACTTGAGGCGCGGCGCAGATGGTCGCAACCATCTGCGCGCCGTCCTCGCGGTCCCTGGATCATGCCGGCGCTTCCGCCTCCAGCAGCCAGCGCGCCGCCGGTTGCCATTCGATATGAGCTGGCAGCGTCCCCATCGGAGGGTCGGCGTCGAGCGTCACGAGAATCGCGCGCGCGCGCGGATACACGGAACGCGCGCTGGCGAGTGCTCGCAGCTCGCGATCCAGTGTGCTCGCGTTGCTTGTATCTGCGCAAACCTGCAGGAGCAGCGTCTCGCGTCCGTGCGCCGACGCATGGAAGTCCACCTCAAGGTCGTCGCTCGTTCGAACGTATCCCACCTGGTATTCGCGGCGCTCCAGTTCCAGCATGACCGCCGTCTCGAGCGCATGCCCCGTCTGCGGCTCAGTCGTGCGCTGAAAGAGGGGAATCAGCCCCGGATCTACCGGGTAGGCCTTTCGTGAGTTGACCATTCGTTTGCGCTCCGACGGCGTGTGGAGCGCCACCGTGCGGATCATGAAGGCGTCTTCCAGGTGGCTGAGATACGCATGCAGAGTGTCCTTCCCCACCGACACTCCTTGCGACTTGAGCGCGTTGAAGAACTTGCTGATGCTGAACATGCCTGCCGGGCTGGCCAATAGCTCGCGCTGCAGCCAACGAAGTGCGACCACGTTGGATACGGCGTGCCGTTCGATCACGTCACGCAGGACCATGGTGTCCACGTATCCCTGCAGCAGTTTCTGCCGATCGCGCGCGTTCAGTCCCTGTGCTTCGGGGAAACCGCCGCATAGGAGGTAGTCCCGCAACCGCGCATCCAGTGCCGACCGGTCGCTCCTGCCAAGTCTGGTCCACGCCCCACTCGGCTCCATGCGCGCGTGCCGCAACACCTCGCGGAAGCTGAACGGATGGACGAGGACTTCCATCGCGCGGCCGCGGAGGGCGGTCGCAATCTCCCGGCTGAGCAGTTTGGCCGACGATCCTGAAATCAGCAGCTCGATGTTCTCGGTGTCCATGAGACGCCGTACGAGCCTCTCCCAGGCTGGTACCACCTGAATTTCGTCGAGGCACAGCGTGACCGCGGCGGTTTCGCGCCGCGCTGGAAACTGCCGGTAGTACTCCTCAACGAGCCACGAGAGGTCGTCGGTGGTGATACCGTCCAGTCGGTCATCCTCCAGGGCGAGCAGCAGAAGCGAGTCGCGTGGCCGACCGGCCGCCAGACGGTCAGCCAGACATTGATACAGGAAGGACGTCTTTCCACTGCGTCGTACGCCGATAACAGCCACGGCCTTGCGCGGCACCCGAGGAGGATGGACGTCGCGCCTGGTCAAGGCTGGCAGGGGCGCCGTGATCATATCCGCAAGTTGTTGACTTAGAATGGTTTGTATATTTGTCATTCTGAGAAGGACAATATGCAAACAACTTGTCCTTTTGAGAAGGACAATTCAAGCCCCCTCGCGCGCGAGGAACCATGAAGAAGGAAAAGAGGGAACGACTTGGCGTCCGACGACTTCGTCGGCGCGGGCGCTGCGGGCTGCGGCCTTTAGCGGAATTTCAGGAGCGCGACCACAGTCGCCAGAGAGCTCACCCAGAAGAGCAGCGACCACCGCATCATGTCGTTGAAGCGACGTTCGAACCTGGCCTCGAGCTGCGCCGTCTCGTCGTGCGCTTTCGCAAAGCCCGCGCGCATCTCGAGGCGCAGCGCCGCGAACTCGGCGCGCATTTCCTCGCGAAACGTGGCGAACTGGGCGCGCATTTCCTCGCGAAACGCGGCGAACTCAGCACGCGCCTCAAGCCGCTGCTCGGCGAATCGCTCGCCGAGCACGGCTTCATGGCGAGCGAGGTTGGCGACGTTCAGCTCCCGCAGGTGGCTGCGCTCGCTGTCGATCCGCTGCATCCAGTCCACCATTTCGTCGGCGGCCTCGTCTCCGAAGGAGTCGCGCAGCTTTTGCGAGAGAAGGGCACTGATGAGCATCGGCCGCACCTGGTGGAGTTGCCGACAGTATTAACGTAACGCCGAGGGGAAGCGTCACCAAACGGTTGCGACGATCGCCATCCCGCCTCGTAGCGGAGCGGGAAATGAAGTGCGCGAGGAGCTCGGGCCCGAATTTCGGTTGTGAATGGGCCTATATGTATTAACGATGGAATTCGAGAAATTGGCTATGGTCGCGCCAATTCGGGCCGACTCTTGCGCACACCCCCAATTCTCGCCCTATATATATAGAAGCGCCATCGAACTCCGCGCTCCTGGGGTTCGCGTACCTGAAAGCACCGTCGGCGGTGCGCAACGTCGGAAGCGTTCCCCTGAAGTTGCGCGACGCTCCGCGGAGGTCGTCGCCTGATCCGCCGAAGCTGAGCGGTCAAGTGCAGGATGTTGTGGGCTTTTCTGGGAGCGGTGGTGATCAGGCGGTACGGCGCATCGGGATCTCGGAGGCGAGGAAGGTGGGGGCGACGAGCCAGCGTTGGTGGTGCCAGGTGTCGGT
>DASZZO010000249.1:0-15960 GCA_035544915.1 Gemmatimonadaceae bacterium
CGCGGCGAAAAACGTCCTGCGCCTCATCCACAGGGAACAAACGCGCCCATTCCGGTACTTCAACAAGGGCGACATGGCCACCATCGGCCGCAACCGCGCTGTGGCGGACTTCGGCTGGGCAACGCTCGCCGGCTTTCCCGCGTGGATCCTGTGGGTGTTCATCCATATCATGTATCTCATCGGCTTTCGCAATCGCGCCATCGTGCTCGTGCAATGGGCGTACGCATACTTCACATTCCAGCGCGGGGTTCGTCTCATTCATGACTGAACACGGCGAGCCGCCTTCCGAGGGCGCGCGCCGGCTGGAATCCGCGCAGCGTGTGGCGCAGGGCATGCTGCACGAATTTCGCAACATTCTCAATCCCATCGTTTCGGCCGCCTACCTCATGCATGCCAATGCGCACGACCCGGCCAAGGTACGCGAGCTTGCAACGCGCATAGAGGGATTCGCCAGGGCGGAGGATCGCGTGGCCACAAAAATGCGTGAGTTGCTCGACCGCGAAGCATCCGGATAGCACACGTGACCACTGAGGGCGTGAGCAACAAGATGCGAATCCTCGTTGCCGAGGACGATACGGAGGCGCGCCATCTGTTGACGGAAGTGCTCAACTCAATGGGATACGAGGTCGTCGCGGCGGTGGCGAGCGGCGTGGATGCCGCCGAGCGCGCGCGAGAGCTGCAGCCCGACGCCGTGCTGCTCGACGTGCACATGCCGGAGGGTTCGGGCATCGAGGCGGCCGAGGTGATCTCCCGCACGACGCCCGGCATCGCGGTCATTCTGTTCAGTGGCGACGAGACAATCTCCATTTCCGACAAGGAGGCCGTCACCACAGGTGCCGTCGCATTCCTCCCCAAGCCGACACCACCCAGAATGCTCGACTCGACGATTCGCCTCGCGGTCATGCGCGCGGCGGCGCTGCGCTCGGCGAGGAAGGACGCCACCGAGGCGAAGGCAGCCCTGGAGGCGCGGAAGACCATCGAGCGCGCGAAGGGAATCCTGATGCGGCGCACCGCTTGCTCCGAGGCGGAAGCCTACCGCATCCTCCAGCGCTCAAGCCAGGATCGTTCGAAGCCGATGGTTGAGATCGCGAAGGCGGTACTGGACAGCGAACCCGGGGCCGCAGTAGCCCCGAGTTGAGTATCATTCGGCGGCGGGCTCCGCCTACGCCGCCGCGGGCCGCTTGGTGAAGTTCTCCATGCCAAGTCCGAGCGTGATCGTGCAAAGCACGATCAATCCCGCCGTGTAGAACGGCACACCGTGGCCAAGGTAGTCGTAGGCCAACCCCGCGTAGATCGGGCCGAGCACGCGCGCCATCCCGCCGAAGGTCTGTTGCACCCCCATGTACAGCCCGCGCTCGTGCTGCGGCACCACCTGCGAAAGCAGGCTCGTGACGCACGGAAATGTGAATGCCATGCCGAGTGGCACGAGCGCTACGGAGATTGCGAGCACGGGTATCGTCGGTGAAAGGGGCATGGTACTAAGCCCCATGGCGAGCAATACCATGCCGAAGCGCGACAGCTTCGCTTCGCCGAACCAGTCCACCATCTTGCCCAGCACGAGCGCGCGCGTCACTACCGAGATGAGGCCCACATACACAAAGAAGTAACCGATGGTTCTCTCCGTCACCGCTGAGAACTTGGCCGCCAGGAAGAGCGCCAGCACGGTCGTCATCCCCTGGAACGCGCCCATCGTGATCGCGTAGATCCAGATGAGCCGCGACGCCGGCTCGCCGGAGTGTGACAGCACGCGCCACACTGCCTCGCGTGAACGCGTGACCTTCTTTCCGCTGGCGTGCGCTGCCTTGAAATCGTGCGATTCCGTGAGGTATACCCATGCAAAGAGCATGTCCACGGCGACAATCAGGGCCGCCGCGAAGCCTGGGCCCCGGAACCTGAGCAGCGGGTCGGCGGCGAGCGCATTGGCGCTGATGCCGAAGCCCATGGTCCACGATCCGATCGCCGGTCCGATAGCAACTCCGGCATTGGTGGCCGCGGAAAGCCAGCCCAGGGCCTTGGCCCGGTCTTTTGGGCTCGTGGCGTCGGCGACATATGCCTGAATGACGCCTACCGTGCCGCCGCCGGCGCCCTGCACGATTCGGCACAGAAAGAGCAGTTCGAGCGAATTCGCGAACGCGAAGATCACGTATGCAATGGCGGAAGCGCCGAGCCCGATCATCAATGCCGGGCGGCGTCCCACCTTGTCGGATACCCGACCCCACATCGGCGCGCTCAACAGCTGCGCGCAGGCGAACATCGTAACGAGAAGCGAAACTACAGACCCGCTGCCCCCCATCCCGATGGCGTTGAGCGCGGTCCACAGCGGCCCGTGCCCGAGCACACGCGAGGCGAGGAAAGGAATGAGCGGGAAGACGATGAGTCCGCCCATCATGTCCACGAACGCCGTCACCATCAAAACAATGAGTTTGCCCACTCAGTTTGCCTCGGACCGTGTCCCACCTCGAAGGTGGAGTGATTGCCCGGCCGTGACGCCACGAACGGCCGGGCCCAGCTTCCCACGATCACTCATGAGAAAACGGTTTCGCAAGATGGTCGGGGATTCCTTGACACCTTCCTGTCTTGACCACCCTCAAGTCCCGTCCCCGAACATCACACAACTCTACTCGCCGCGTCGCCCCAGCGCTGCCGGCGGGGTGCTGCGACCCACCACACCGGCCACGGCAATGATCGTGAGCACATAAGGGATCATCGCGACGAACTGCGAGGGAATGATCTGCGCGGCTTGCAGTTGGATCTGAAGTGTCTCTGCCCCGGCAAAGAGCAGGCAGGCGAGGCCGGCCCGCAGCGGGTTCCAACGGCCCAAGATCACTGCCGCAAGCGCGATGAATCCGCGGCCGGCCGTCATCGAATCGGTGAACTGGTGCTGGTCGAGCGCGAGATACACTCCACCCAGCGCTGCCAGCGCGCCTGACGCCAGCACGGCCGCGTAGCGGACCCGGCTGACCGGCACCCCAACACTTGCCGCGCCTTCAGGGTGCTCGCCCACCGCGCGCACGCGAAGGCCGAACCTTGTCTTGCCGATGACAAAGTTGAGGGCAGGCATCACGAGCAGCCCGAACCACACGAGCGGATTGGCGAGAAACGCGGCCGGGCTCCCGCCAGCCGGGCTGTCAAACCCGGTGATGCGGGGCGAGTTGGAGCTGGATCCAAACGCGAGCTGCAGGAAAAATCGGGTGATCCCCACCGCGAACAGGTTGATGGCCACGCCTACGACGATCTGGTCGGCCTTGAATCGGATGGATGCCACAGCGTGCACCGATCCCAGCATCAGGCCCCACCCGATACCCACCAGGAGACCGACCCACGCACTCCCCGTGTAGTGTGCGCCGAGCACCGCGCCGAACGCGCCACCGAGCATGAATCCTTCGAGTGTCAGGCTGACGATGCCAGCTCGTTCGGCCAGCGCGCCACCTGCGGCAGCAAACAGGTAAGGGATCGCGATGCGGATCGTCTGCGCGATGAAGAGCAGCACGCTCAAATCGGGATTCCTCCGCGTGTCCGCCGGAGCACCGCGCTCCGGAGCACCCGCCTGACCTCCGGCACCGCCGTCGCGACGGCGATGATGACAATGCCCTGAAGCACTTCCACGATCTGCTTCGGCACCATGGCGTTGATTGCGAGCCCACCTTGCGATAGTGTCGCGAAAAAGAGCGCGGCGAGCACGACGCCGACGGGGTGGTTGCGCCCAACCAGGGCTACCGCAATGCCGAGGAATCCCGCTCCCCCCGTGAACCCGTCCTCGTAGTAGCCTTTGTAGCCGAGCACGAAATTGATCCCCCCGAGTCCCGCCAGCGCGCCGCTCAAGGCGAGCGCCCGGAGCCATGTCGCGCCGACGCGCACACCCGCGTACTCGGCTGCGGCAGGCTGTAGCCCAGTGGCGCGCAGTTCGTAGCCGGCTTTCGTGCGAAAGAGGAACCAGTCCACGGTGGCGACCGCGAACGCCACGATGCCGATCGTCCAGTTGGCCGCGGAGCCATGGAACCCGTTGACGAAAGTCGCGAGGCGCGGAACAGCGCCCGCATGTATCTCGGGCGTATGCAGTGTCTCCGGCACGTGCAGCCTGGCGGACACAACATAATTGAGCAGGGCGAGCACGATGAAGTTCAGCATGATCGTCACGATCACTTCGTGGGCGCCGAACTTCGCGCGGAGGGCTCCTGGCACCGATCCCACGGCGCCACCGGCGAGCACAGCGGCGAGCACGCAGAGCGGCACCGCAACGGGCGCCGGCGTACCCGGGGGCAGGGTGAGACCCGCGAGTGCGGCTCCGAAGCCGCCTGCCGCAAGCTGTCCCTCGGCGCCGATGTTGAACAGGCCAGCGCGCAGGGACACTGCCACAGCAAGACCTGTACAGGTGAGCGTCGTCGCCTTGTAAAGCACTTGCCCGAATCCGTAGGCGTTGCCCCATGTGCCTTCGAGCAGCATGCGCCATACCGTGCCGGGCGCCTGTCCGTAGGCCATGATGAGAAGGTCGCCGGCCACGAGCGCCACGACGAGTGCAACGAACGGCGGAAGCACAGCCTCTTCAAGGGCAAGGCGAAGACGCTGGTTCATGCAGCCTCGCGCCGGGCGCCGGTCATGTACGAGCCCAGAATCTCTTCAGTGGCCTCGCTGCGCGGAAGCATTGCGACAATCCGGCCGCCGTACATCACCGCGATGCGATTTGACAGCGACAGCACTTCACGCAACTCGGCCGATACAACGAGGACGGCCTTGCCCGCATCGCGCGCCCGCCGCAACTCGGCGTGGATGAATTCAATCGCGCCCACGTCGACGCCGCGCGTGGGTTGGGCGGCCAGCAACACAATGAACGGACGCGACATTTCCCGCGCGATGACGATTTTCTGCTGGTTGCCTCCGGAAAGCGCCCCCGCGGGCAGAGCGGCGTTCGCCGGGCGAATGTCGTAGGCGGCAATCTGCCTTGTCGCATTCGCCTCGATCGCCGCCCGGGCGAGCACCCCAGACCTCGCGTACTTGTGCTGCTGGCCGAGGATCAGGTTGTCGGCAATGGAGTATTCGAGAATCAGACCGCGCCGGTGCCGGTCCTCGGGAATGTGCGAGAGTCCGCCGTCAGCCCTGGCGCGCACGCTGGCGAGCGTGACGTCGACCCCGCCCAGGAGCACCTTGCCGCTCGTCACGCCGCGCAAGCCCGCGATCGCCTCAATCAGCTCCGTCTGACCGTTTCCCTCCACGCCTGCGATGCCGAGAATTTCGCCGGGCGCGACCAGGAGCGAGAGGTCGTTCACTGCGCGATCCACCCGCGGTCCGCGCACGACCAGGTTGCGCACTTCCAGTGCAGCCGCGCGTCCTGGCTCGACCGTCGACTCGGAGCTCCAGACCGCCAGGTTCACCTCACGTCCCACCATTGCCCTGGCGATCTCCTCCGGCGACGCCTCGCGGGTCGCCATGCGCGCGACCGTCTCGCCATGCCGCATGACGGTCACGTTCTCACTGACCGCCATCACCTCGTCAAGCTTGTGCGTGATGAGAATGATGGTTGCCCCGCCATCGCGCACACGGCGCAGCACCTTCCATAGCTCCGACACCTCTGGCGGAGAGAGGACGGCTGTCGGTTCGTCGAGTAGCAGGATGCGCGCGCCCCGATAGAGCGTCTTGAGGATCTCCACGCGCTGTGCCTCGCCGACCGACAGGTCTGCGACCAGGAGGTCGGCCGGGACGACGAGACCACTTTGCGCCGAGAGCTCCGCCACGTCGCGTTCTGCCTTCCGCCGATCGAATGTCCCGGTGCTCATCGGTTCGCGCCCGAGCAC
This sequence comes from Gemmatimonadaceae bacterium, assembly GCA_035544915.1. Classification (GTDB taxonomy): domain Bacteria; phylum Gemmatimonadota; class Gemmatimonadetes; order Gemmatimonadales; family Gemmatimonadaceae; genus Fen-1231. Next base: position 5,790 of record DASZZO010000249.1, read on the forward strand.
GACGTTCTCCGCCACGGTGAGCGTCGGCACGAGCATGAAGTGCTGGTGCACCATGCCGACCCCGGCCGCGATCGCCTGCGCCGTGGTCCATCCCGTCACGTCGCGCCCGCCCACTTCGACGACCCCGGCGTCTGGCGGGTACATCCCGCTCAGGACGCGCATGAGCGTGGACTTTCCAGCACCATTCTCGCCGACAAGCGCGTGAATCTCTCCCGGCCGCACCACCAGATTCGCGCCGCGATTGGCTTGAACGGCGCCGAAATGCTTGCCAATGGCCCTCATCCGCACCGCAGGTGTGACCACCGGTGTGCCCGCGTTCATCGCGTTGACGGCACGCGAATCCGGCCCGCGATGATGTCGCCCTTGAGCGCCTCGAGTCTCGCGTGCACCGATTCGGGAATAAGCGCGCGGTTATGCTCATCGTAGACATAGCCCACGCCGTCCTCGGCCAGCCCAAACTGGTAGACGCCGCCGCTGAAGCGCCTCTCCTTCACTCGCTTGATAGCGTCGAAAACGGCATTGTCCACGCGCTTCACCATGGACGTCAGCACGTGGCCGGGCGCTTCCGCGTACTGGTCCGCGTCCACACCGATACCGAATTTCTCGAGGGTACGAGCGGCCTCGAAGACCCCGAGCCCCGTGGATCCCGATGCGTGGTAGATCACGTTCACGCCCTGCTGGTACTGGCTGAGCGCGAGTTCCTTGCCGCGGCCGGGATTGCGGAATGCCTCGGGCGTGACGCCGGCGTACTGCACGATAACTTCGCAATCAGGGCACACGTACTTCACGCCCGTGCGATAGCCGGCCTCGAACTTGTGAATGAGCGGCGAGTCCATGCCGCCCACGAATCCCACCTTCCGGGAGCCGCCAACGAGCGCTGCGAGCGCGCCGACGAGAAACGAACCCTGTTCCTCCCGGAACTTGAGTGCCGCGAGATTCGGTGGTGGAGCAATCGGCTGTCCCGTCTTGTCAACGGCGATAGCGAAATCCACCCCCGCGAACGCGATGCCGGGATACTCCTGCGCGAGTTGGGTGAGGTCGTCGGAAAAGATGAATCCCACGCCGACCACGAGATCCATGTGCTCAGCGGCGAGCAGGCGCAGGCCGGCCTCGCGATCGGATCCCTCGCCCGGCTCCACGAACCGGACGTGCGCACCGAGCTCCTTCGCCGCACGCTCAGCGCCAATGAATGCCCCGTCGTTGAACGACTTGTCGCCGCGTCCGCCCAGATCGAACACGATGCCGACATCGAGTCGGCCGCCAGTGGGCACGAACGCCGCCCCCGACGGGCGCACGAAAAGCAGCACCACGTGAACCGTGAACAGCGCGCCGATGAATACTGGAAGCTTTCGCATGAAGCGGATAGAATCGCCGCTCCCGCCGGCAGTGGCAAGGCTGGCGCGAGCGCTATCTTTCCGGGATGGCCGACCGGATCCGGACGCGATTCCTTGTGATCGGCTCGGGTGTCGCCGGTCTTCACACGGCGTGGCGGGCGTCGGAGCAGGCGGACGTGTGCGTGCTTACCAAGCGGTCACTCTTCGATAGCGCGACGGCGTACGCGCAGGGCGGAATTGCCGCGGCGCTCGGCGCGGGGGACTCGCCGGAGCTGCATCGCCGTGACACGCTCGCCGCCGGCGCTGCGCTCTGCGATGCGGCGGCAGTGGAAGTGCTGGTCGCCGAGGGCCCGCAGCGTGTACGCGACCTTGCCTCGATCGGGGCGCAGTTCGACACCGACGTCGGCGGCCGCCTTTCGCTCGGCAAGGAGGCAGCGCACTCACGCAAGCGGATTGTCCATGCGCACGGCGACCAGACCGGCGCTGAAGTCGCCCGCACGCTCATTGGACGCGTGCGCGAGGCCGAACGCATCACGGTGCTGGAGAGTGCCCGCGCGCTCGACCTGATTGTCGTGAACGAACGCTGCGTGGGTGCAAAGGCCAGCGTCGCCGGACGCGCGGTCGAGATTCTCGCAGACGCCACGGTGCTCGCCACCGGTGGCTGCGGCCAGATTTACCGCTACACCACCAATCCGGAAGTCGCGACGGGCGATGGGTACGCCATCGCGCACCGGGCAGGCGCTCGCATTGCCGATATGGAGTTCGTGCAGTTCCACCCCACGGCGCTCGACACGCCGGAGAATCCGCTTCAACTGATTTCCGAGGCCGTGCGCGGTGAGGGGGCGGTGCTCGTGAACGATCGCGGGCAGCGATTCATGACGCGGCGCCACCGCCTCGCGGAACTCGCGCCGCGCGACATCGTCGCGAGGGAGATCTTTCGCGAACAGCGCGCCGGGTCGCGCGTGTGGCTCGATGCGCGGAAGATCGCGCGCACGTTTGCGCGGCGGTTCCCCGGGATCTTCGCCGTGTGCCGGGCGCGTGGTATTGATCCTCGAAGGGAACGCATACGCGTTACGCCGGCCGCACACTACATGATGGGCGGCGTGGTCACCGACTTGGCTGGCCGATCGTCGCTAGAACATCTCTATGCGTGCGGCGAAGTGAGCTGCACCGGCGTGCATGGCGCCAACCGCCTCGCGTCGAACTCGCTTCTTGAAGGACTTGTGTTCGCCGAGCGAGCGGCGCGCGACATGATGGCTATTCCGAAACTTCAACGCGTTCCCCGCCTGGACTCTTGGACCGTTCCGCCGCTGCGCGACCGAGGCGCTGCGCAGGTTGCCGCGGACACGATACGCCTTCTGATGTGGGACCACGCAGGCATCGACCGCACCGCCAAGGGGCTGAGGCTCTGCATGGAACGGCTGAAGGACACCGCGGCGCGCCTCCCCGACGGCGCGACGGAAGAACAGAACATCGTCGCCACGGCGCGCCTCGTCGCGGAGGCCGCGCTCCTCCGGAAGGAGTCACGCGGCGGACACTTCCGCCACGACTTCCCCCGGGAAAAGCGGAAGTGGCGAGGAAAGCACATCGAGTGGTAGGGCCGCGCGGAGAGTGCAGACCGGCAGAGCATCGTGGTGCCCGCGCAACAGCTGCGTCCTGAACAATCAGCGAGACGCGGCGTATATTTGATACGGGAGTCCAAATCCATGATTTCCATTCGAGTGTCGGTCGCGCTGGTCACACTGCTTGCGACAGCGGCATATCCTGCCAGGGCTCAGCGCTGGGGCGGAGGCGGCCCGGGGGTTTCGCAGCCGAGGGTGCGAGAAGGCCTGCACGGGCGCGTCGTCCACGGGGTCCCAGCAATCATTGTGGTTCCTTTCGTCCGCGTTGAGGATAGGGACGACTTTCGTCGGCGCTCGGGCGGTGGCAGTTGGGATGGCAGCAGGCCGGCATGGGGCGAATCGCCGCCGGTCCCGGTCGCCCCCAACTACGCGGCGTTTTTCGGGTACGTCCCACCGCGCGGGCAAGTGGTCACGCAGAACGCGCCTGACGTCGAGCCGATGCGCACACGGGACGCCTACCGGATGCGGCGGCGCACCCCCTAATGGGGGGCGTTGTCTCCGATAACATCGTCCAACTCTCGACTCTCGACGTTCGTCGAAACTCTGCTCTCTCGATTGTTATCTAGCCTGGGGGGCCGTACCCACCAGCACGGCCGTCACAGCCAGCGTGGTGGCCGCAAAAAGGACCTCTGCCCCGATGGTGCGCATGACGCTCGGCACCCTACCGGCTTGCGCGCGACGGCCGGCCGACCGAGCGTTCCAGGCGCCCATGTATGCGACCGCGCCCACTGCACCGATCTTCACGAGCAGGATGGTGCCATAGCCTGATGTGAAGAGGTCGGTCAGGTGCTGGAGCCGGAGCAGCGCATTCAGCGTGCCAGTCGCAATTGCGGCGGCCGCGCTCCAGAGCGCCACGCGGTGAAACGCCCGCACCAGCGCGGCAATGGCGCCACCCCCTTCGGAGCGTATGTCCACCGAAAAACCGATGCGCGCAAGAACGAACAATGTCCCAACCCACGCACCAACGCTTGCGACATGCAGCGCATCGCTGGGGACCGACACCCAGACTAGCCTCGGCCCAGCGATGGCGTGACCCATGCACGCTGCTGAAAGCGCCATCATCACCCCCGCAGCAAGCGCGACGTTCCATCCGATGCGACGCGCGCGGAGCGCGAGCAGGAAACCCAGCGCCGCAATGAGTGCGCCCGCCCCCTGCAACATCCAGGAGCGGCCCCAAGTGGTGCTCAGCACACTGGCTGCCATGGGCCACACGGGTTCGCCAGATTCGGCCAAGCCCCTCGCCTGCAGCCACAATCGCGGCAGCGCCACCGCGACCAGACCGGTGCACGCCCAGGCACCAAGTCTCGCCGCGTGCGACTGAAAGAGCGGAGTGGCGCCTCGCATCCCGACGGGCAGCCGCGGCACCACGAGAAACCTGAAAGCCAGTGCCCCCAAGGCTACGACAATCGCGGCGAGGGCGACGGCCCTGGCGAGAATGACAGCCGTGCCGCCTGCGTCTTCGAGAATGGGGTTCAGCGCGCGCTCTTCACCACGAAGTCGATCGTGCCTTTCGACGGATGCCCGTCCTTGCCCGCCGTGCTCCATTTCACGGTGTATGCTCCGGGCGCCAGTGTCTCCGCAACGGTGGCTACAATCGGGGCATCTGCATCGTCGCCGGCGGGTGCCGGCTTGTTCATGGGCACGGCGCCGCCGGCCGCATGTGCAAGCTTTATTCTGGTGACCTTGAGCTCGACCCTTTCCGAGAACCAGAGACGGACCGCGCGCGGGGCTGACGTCGTATCGTGCGCCGCCGGTTCGCTCCTGACCAGGTACGCATGGCGACGCGCGATTGCGCCATGCATTGCAGTTGGCGCGACGAAAACCACCGCGGCCGCCAGTATCGCAAGCGGCGTGCGGGCAGAGAATGAATGGTGAGACATGCCTTGAAAATGCGCACTTGGCCAGCATGGGCGCCACCCCGTCCGAGGCTCGCCCCCTCCGCCCCGGCGGACTATGATAGAGTATGGCCGCCGCCGCCGCTCCAATGCCGCAGGACAGGGCGTTCGCCGAGCTGCACGAGGAAATCCGCCACCTCGCCCTCAGGACGAACGCGGTGATCCTTGCGCACAACTATCAGCGCCCTGAGGTGCAAGACGTAGCCGACTTTGTCGGTGACTCGCTGGGGCTGTCGCGCGAGGCCGCACGGACCGGCGCGGAGGTGATCGTGTTCTGTGGCGTGCACTTCATGGCGGAGACGGCGGCTATGCTCTCGCCCCGCAAGACGGTTCTCCTTCCCGACCTCGCAGCCGGCTGCTCGCTGGCCGCGACCATCGACGCGGAACAGCTGCGGGCCTGGAAGGCAGAGTTCCCGGGCGCCGCGGTGGTGTCGTACGTGAATACGTCCGCCGAAGTGAAGGCTGAGAGTGACTATTGCTGCACGTCCGGCAACGCGATGGACGTGGTGAATTCGATACCCGCCGACCAGGAGATTCTCTTTCTCCCCGACATGTTTCTGGGCGCGCATATTCGGCGGATGACGGGACGGCAGAACATGCGCGTGTGGATGGGGGAATGCCACGTGCACGCCGGCATCGATCCGGAGAACATCCGGCTCCAGCGTTCTCTGCATCCCGACGCGGAGTTTCTCGTGCATCCGGAGTGTGGCTGCGCCACGAGCGTGGTCGAGGCGGTTTCCGCGGGCGATGTGGATCCCGAAGGCGTGCACATCCTGTCCACCGAAGGAATGATAAAGCGTCCGGGCGAATCAGCCGCGCATGAGTTCATTGTGGCGACCGAGGTCGGCATCCTGCACCGCCTGCGACGCTCCTGGCCGCATAAGACATTTTTTGCGGCGAACGAGCGCGCCTCGTGCGCCTACATGAAGGTGACGACGCTCCCAACGGTACGGGAGTCACTGAAAAAGATGCAGCATCGGATCACCGTGCCTCAGGAAGTCGCGGCACGGGCGCGGCAAGCCATCGAACGGATGGTTTCTATTGGTGGCGGGCGTGGACCGTCTCCCGCGCCGGCCGGTCCGGGCGTTGATCCAGGCGAATGAGCGGCCCGCACGGGAATCCCGGCATGTCTCCGGGAGGCGAGCCCCGAGCCCCCCGCCGGCTTACGCCGGGCGAGCGGCCGAACTATACAGATGGAACACCCACATTTCCGCTCACCAACCGCGAGATTGTTGCACTCGTGTTCGGAGCTCTCGAAGAGGACACCGCGTTCGAAGATGTCACGACAATCGCGACCGTGCTCAGCACGCGTCGCGCACGCTCTCGGCTTCTGGCACGTGAGACCGGAACTATCGCGGGGCTGCCACTCGCGCTCGCCGCGTTCCATATGCTCGATCGAGGCATCGAGATTCGCGTGGACGCCGAGGACTGTGCCTGCGTGGAACGTGAAAGTTCCGTGCTCTTTCTCTCGGGCCATGCGCGCGGGATGCTCGCGGCTGAGCGTACGGCGCTGAATTTCCTCCAGCGCCTCTCGGGAATCGCGACGCTGACCAGGAGATACGTGGATGCGGTACGCGGCACGGGCGCCGTCATTGTCGACACACGCAAGACCATCCCAGGCTGGCGTCGCTTGGAGAAGTATGCCGTGCGCTGCGGGGGCGGCGTGAACCACCGCGCCGACCTCTCGAGCGCGGTGCTCATCAAGGACAATCACCTCGCCGCGGTGGACGGCGACGTTGCCGTGGCGATTCGGCGGGTGCGGGAGCACGCCCGCGGGGCGATCGCAGTGCAGGTTGAATGCGACACACCGCTGCAGGTGCGAGCAGCAGTCGCGGAACGCGCCGAGAGCGTGCTGCTCGACAATATGTCACTCGACGTCCTTCGCGAATGCGTGGCTGTCGCGAAGGGGACGTGCGTGACTGAGGCGAGCGGCGGTGTCCGACTCGAAACGGTGCGCGCCATTGCCGAGACCGGTGTGGAACGCATATCGGTCGGTGCACTCACCCATAGCGCACCGGCGTTGAATCTGGCGCTGGACTTTGAATAGCGCGCGGGAAGAAATGCAAGATGCCGGAACACACGCTGCGAGCTTCCGAGACAAAGGGGGGGGCGTAGCGGGGCCGAGCGCAGTCCGCTGCGACTATTGCGGCGCGGACGCCACCGTCTGGCGTATGTGCAAGCTCATCTGCCTTAATTGCGCCCATATCGTCATGTCATGCGCGGACCTGTGACGCGTTCGCGAGCTGCGCCGCGAGCGCAATCGGGTCGGTCGCCGGCAACTCGCACGCGTAGTGGCGACACACGTATGCCGTTGCGGTAGCGTCTACCGGTTCGCGACCGTCCATGAGGACCAGTCCGCGCACGGCGTCGCCCATCCCGCCTGCTATCACGAGCGAGGGAAGGTAGCAGGAAGCCACGACGCGCAAGAGTGCCGCGAAATCGCTCGTGGCGGGATCACCGGCAATGGCCACCTCGACAGCCCCGTTCACGGCGAGGTCCGCCGCACCCAGGAGATGGCCGAACATCGTGCCGTACTGCTGCATCGGCCCCCCGAGCGTGCCCAACACATGATCCGCGCGACGCCTTGCCTCGGCGTCACCGGTCAGTTCGGCGATGATGAGCAGCAGCTCCACTGTCAGCGAGGTTCCGGCCGGTGTCGCGTTGTCGGTGACATCGCGGGGCCGGGTAATAAGGGCTTCGTGGTCCGCGGCCGTGTCGTAGAACGCACCGAAGGTGTCGGACCAGAAACACGAAGTGCACGTGTCGGCGAGGGCGCGCGCACGATCGAACCACATTCGGTCGAATGTGAGCGCATAGAGCGAAAGGAAGCCCAGCGCGAGGGCCGCATGATCCTCGAGGAAACCGGAGATGCGCGTCTCGCCTCGCGTATGTGTGCGGGACGCGCGTCCGTCGCGCACCATCTCGCGCCAAAGAAAAGCGCCGTTGGCGAGAGCAGCTTCCCGGAAGGGCACACTGTGGAACACCAGCGCTGCCTCCGACATGGCTCGCAGCATCAGCCCGTTCCACGAAGCAAGTATCTTCTCGTCCCGTCCCGGCCAGACGCGCTTCGCTCGCCCCTCGTACAGCACTCGAACGACGCGCGCGCGATCGACTGCCGGCAGCACGGTCCCGGCCGCAGGCTCCGCGCGGGCCCTGGTGAGGATGTTCTTCCCCTCGAAATTGCCGCCGGCGGTCGCGCCGAAATGCTGAATCGCCCATGCCGAATCATCGCCAAGCTCCCGGCGCAGCTCGTCGAGCGTCCATACATAGAACTTTCCCTCCTCCCCTTCGCTATCGGCGTCCAGTGACGAATACCATCCGCCACCTGCGTCCGTCATCTCGCGGATCACCCAGCCGAGCGTTTCCTCGGCCGCCTGGCGCACGTCGTCGTCGCCGGTCGCCTGCCATAAATGCACGCCGAGCCGGGCAAGCAGCGCGTTATCGTAAAGCATCTTTTCGAAGTGCGGCACCACCCAGTGTGCATCCACGGTGTACCGGTGAAAACCGCCGCCCACTTGGTCGTAGATGCCGCCGCGCATCATGCTCCGGAACGAATGCGACACGATATGGAGCGCACGTTGGTCTCCGGTCCGGGCCCAGCGCCGCAGTACGAAGTCGAGCGTCATCGCCTGCGGAAATTTGGGCGCCCTGCCAAAGCCTCCTGCGAGCGGCTCGAATCGACGCGCGATGTCGCGGTACGCCGCCTCGAGCGTTCCGGCCGAAATCGGCGCGCCGTCTCCAGTCGCCGGTTTGGGGGCGTATATTTCCAGGAGCGACGCAACCGCGCGCGATACGTCATCGCGTTTGGACCGCCATGCGTCCGATACGGACAGGAGAACGCGCCGGAAGCTCGGCAACCCGTGACGGTCGTCCGGCGGGAAATACGTTCCTCCATAAAACGGCTCACCAGAGGGCGTCAGGAACACCGTCATCGGCCAGCCGCCCTGGCCAGTCATCGCCTGCACGGCTTGCATGTAGATCGCATCGAGGTCGGGGCGTTCTTCGCGATCCACCTTCACGTTCACGAAGCGTTCATTCATGAGCCGTGCGGTCGCGGGATCCTCGAACGATTCGTGCGCCATGACGTGGCACCAATGGCAAGCCGCGTATCCGATGGACAATAGAATCGGCATGTCGTCCGTTCGTGCCTTTGCCAGCGCATCAGGTCCCCATGCGTACCAGTCCACGGGATTCCCGGCGTGCTGGAGCAGATAAGGGCTCGTTTCGCGAGCGAGATGGTTCGGCATACCTCTGTTTGCAGTCGAAAAGTGGCGCGCGGCTGCGCACGGCGAGAAGTTTACGGCGTGGACGATTCCCCCGCCTGGCGTCAAGCGCTTGCCCTCCTCGCTGGCACCACGCTGCTCCGTCTCGTAGTGGGCGCAATAGTTCCGCTCTTTCCCGACGAGACGTATTACTGGGATTGGTCACGCACGCTCAAGGCCGGCTACTTCGATCATCCTCCGATGATCGCGGTGCTCGTCCGCGCGGGCACGGCCGTCTTTGGGCATCACCCGTTTGGTGTACGCTTCTTCCCCATTCTCGCCGGAACAGGCGCGGCCCTGGGGATTACGCTGACGGCGCGCGAGCTCGCGGGTGATGCGGCGGCGCGCCTCGCCACGATCGCCTTCGCCTGCCTGCCCATTGCCGCCGTGGGGCTGGTGCTCGCAACTCCGGATTCGCCGATGCTCTGCGCAGTCGCGTGGGCCATGTATTTTGTTGTCCGCGTACTAACCGCCCAGTCCGACCGCAGCAACCGGCAGATTCTCGTATGGTGGCTCGCTGCCGGGCTGGCAGTCGGGCTGGCGATGGCTTCCAAGTACACGAGCGTACTGTTCCCGGCCGCCATCGCGGTGGCATTTGGAGGCCATCCACGGCTGCAGAACAAGTTTGGCGAGCCCGGCCCCTATCTGGCCGTCGCGGTCGCCTCGCTGGTCCTGGCGCCCGTGCTCTGGTGGAATGCTACGCACGACTGGGTTTCATTCCGCTTTCAGCTTGGTCATGGGCTGGGATCGGTCAGGGGCGGCGCCTTCGGTGCGCTGAGCCGGGAGGCGGAGCTGGTCGGGGGCCAGATTGCCCTCGCCTCGCCCATCCTCTTCTATTTCGCGGTGCGGGCAGTCAGGCGCGCGTTCGACCCCGCGCCGGACGGGTTGCGCAACACGCTCGCACTCGTATGCGCATGCTGTGCCGCTTTCTTCATCTTCAGTGCCACCCGTCGCCCGGTTGAGGCCAACTGGCCGGCGATCGCGTATCTCCCAGCCGTCGTACTGCTCGCTACCGATCCCCCCCACACGCTGCGCGGCGCGCGATGGCTGAATCGCGG
>DASZZO010000250.1:0-9920 GCA_035544915.1 Gemmatimonadaceae bacterium
GAGATCGCTACCCGGAGACATCCGCAGGAGATTCCTTGGCGCGCAGGCCAAGCGCTGTCACTGTCCCAACATGACATGAAGGCCATTCAGGCCGACTGACATTGGCGCAATCATGGACGGACTATTGGCGTTCCGCGTAGACTACGAAACCGAGCGGCCGCACAGCCGCCCTGCGCGACCTCATGCCCCGCGAGTTTGCGCGTGCGCTCGTGCGGGCAGCAACTCACCTTCAACTCACCTAAACCCGGACCGACATGACCCTCGGTACAGAGCTGGGGGTTACATCAGGTCCGACTGGGGCAGCTGCAGCAGCGGGACGGACAGTCGCAGCCGGCTATCGTGTCGCTCAAGCGCGCTGTTGATTGATCCGAAGATCAAGAATGCGCGAATGATCATACCGGAAGCGCCTGCGCGGGCGGCTTCAGGACGATCGTGATGGACGCGTGTCAGTTGCAGAAACCGTCACTGGAACCATGAGCGCCGCGTAGCCGATCTTTCGAATCGCGAGGATCGTCGTCCCCGCCCCGAGCCATGCGAGCGAAATCGCGCCCGATGCACGGGTGACCGCCCTGGTGTTGGTCGCGAGATCGACAACCTCCGCCCCCGCAACGGGCTGTCCTGTTGCATCGTCGAAGACGCCGAGGAGACGACCAGGAGGGCGGCTCTGCGCCGCGGCTGTTGCCGACGCGGCTGCGGAAACAGTGATACCGAACGCGAAGAGGAACGACTTGCGAGTCACGAGTCCTCGCGCAGGAGAGGGCTCATCGCTCCAACGAGTGCAGACCATGCACCGTTCCCTCCCGATCAAGCCACTCACCCCGGTGACTCCAATGCCATCCGGGGATATCGATGCCAATTCCGCGCATTACTCACCAGGCGCCGCGGATTACTCGCTCCGCTACCCAGAGTGCTCTGCCCCGGACGCGCGGATCGACGGAACCTCCTGCGAGATCCATGCCGCCGCTTCCGACAACTGTCCCCCCGGCCGCCGTCAAAAATCGTCATGCCGGGCTGAACACGCGGCCGTGCTGGTACTTCGTGGGGAAACGCGACAACAACTATTCTAGTCTCCTCACAGAACGCCGGGCCTTTCGGCGACTGCATGCAGCCCCTCCCCGTACTACGCGGCCACAACCCCGGACCACATCGGACCCGCCGCGGCGATCGTCCTCGCGAGGGGCACAAGAATATGAAACTACCGGAGACTTTCCTCTGGCGAACCCGCCGCACCCATCCGGAGACGCATTGCACTCATCCGGGGATGCATCGCACGAATGTCGTTGGGCGGACCACCCGGCGCCGCAGCTACCGCATGCGGACGCGCACCTGCCCCACTCGGCGCGGAAGGCGCCCCACGCACAGCCGCCGCCGCGCCACCCTCGGGCGAACCCGTCGTACCATCTTCGCACCAGGGAGCACTGCCTCCCGAACCCGACCCAAGCCAGCGGGAACGCGAACCATCGACCCGCGAACCCGCCAACCTCACCATCGAACCGGCCGCACGCCCAGGCAATTGGCCCGCACCCCCTCCCACACCCGCACGACCCACCTCCCGAGCCAGCGCACGCGGCGCCTCATTGTCGCATGCATCGCCCGCTGCTGCTACACGGGAACGATGAGCGCCGCCCACGCATCCATGACACGAGCTCGATGCATCTGCGACGATGCCGTGTATTACGGACTCCCGCCCGCGCCGGTTTCAGATTTCCAGCTGAATCTCGCGCGACTGTCTCTACCCCAGGCGATGAACGCACCAGCACGCCCCGCCGTTGCCTCCGTTGCGTCAATCTGATCGCCCCTGCCGAGAACCCGTCAACCGATTGCATCTTCCAAGAGCGCTATCTTTCAGCCGTGACCAACCCGCGCTTCGACTCGCCCTATCACGCGCCTGTGCTCGTGGCGGAGGTCCTCGACGCGCTCGCCGGTGCGCACACCGTGCTCGACGGTACACTTGGCGGCGGTGGACACTCGCTGGCCCTGCTCGAGCATGGTGCCACTGTCACCGCGCTCGACCGCGACCCCAGCGCGATTGCCGCCGCACGCGAACGCCTCGGCGCTTACGAGGCGAACGGTCGCTTCCGGGCGATGCGCGGCAACTTCGCCGAGCTGGAGGCGCTTCCGGAGCTGGCGGGCGAAGCGTTCGACGGCGTTCTGCTCGACCTCGGCGTTTCATCACACCAGGTGGACGATGCGCGCCGCGGATTCTCATTTCGCGAAGGGGCACCGCTCGATATGCGCATGGGCGGCGACGCCGACGGCGCCGAGCGGGGCACCGCGGCCGATTTCCTCAACAGTGCGCATGAGCTGGAGCTCACGCAGATCTTTCGAGAGTTCGGCGACGAGCCCAAGGGTGGGCGCCTCGCACGGGAGATCGTCCGGCGGCGGGGGAACCGGAAGTTCGAGACCAGCGACGATCTGGTGGGTGCGATCCGGGCCGTGCTCGGTCCACGTTCGGGGCCCAGCGAGTTCGCGAGGCTCTTCCAGGCCGTGCGTATCGTCGTGAACGGCGAACTCGAGGCGCTTGCCCGCGCTCTCCCCGCGCTGCGTGACCGCCTCGAGCCGGCGGGCGTCTTCGCGGTGATCGCCTACCACTCCGGCGAGGACCGCCTGGTGAAGCAATCCTTCCGGGAGTGGAGTCTCCGCTGCATCTGTCCACCAAAACAGCTTGTGTGCACCTGCCGCAACCGCCCGCTGGGTGCGTCAATTCACAAAAAGGCCCTCACTCCCGGCGCCGACGAGCTCGCCCGGAATCCGCGCTCCCGGAGCGCGCGGCTGCGAGCCTGGCGGTCGGCCGCCGAACGCCGGGCCGCCCCGCGCCCGGCCCCGATCACGGCCGCGTAGCGTGCGCGGCCGCACGCGATTCGCGCTCGCGCTCGTCGGTTTCGTCGTGGTGGCCACGGGCGTCATATGGAGGCGGAGCTTCGGCGTCGTTCGCGCGCGCGAGCAGCAGCGCCTCGAGCAGCAGCGCGGGATGCTCGAAGCTGAACGGGCCAAGCTCCAGAGAGACATCCGCGAAGCGTCGAGCCGCCAAAAGCTGGAGCGGGTCGCCGAAGATCGCCTTCACATGCACCTCCCGATTAGTGACAGCCAGGTGATTTTTCTCAAGCGTCCTCCCAAGCCGCGACCGAACGAATGATCCGCGCGAGCCGCGTTGGGCTGATGCATGGGGCGTTCGCCTTGTTCGCGCTGACCCTCGTGGCGCGTTCTGCGCAGGTCCAGCTTTTCCAGCGGGACCAGTGGCGCACCAGGGCGCGCAGGCAGCAGGTGGCGGCCTCGAGCATTCCCGCGCCGCGCGGCATGATCGTCGACGCGTCCGGCGCGTTGCTGGTCGAGAGCCGGCAGCTCGTCAAGCTCAGCGTGGCTCCCAGGGAGGTCGGAGTCGACCGGAGGAAACCGGCCGCAGGCAGCGCGCGGCTTCGGGCTCTCGCGCGCGAGCTCGCGCGTGCCGGCGTTGAGCCCGAATGGATTGTACGAGCGACCGACACCACTCGCCTCTGGGTGACGCTCAAGGGCCGGTTTCTCGCGAGTGACGTCACCCACCTCACCGCAACGCCTGGCGTGCATTTCGAGCCTGTGCTCGAACGCATGCCGCCCTCCACCGATGGTCTGCGCCGCCTGATTGGTCACGCCGACGACGCGGGCGCACCGGTGGACGGCATGGAAAAGGCCCTGGACGGCTTGCTTCGCGGCGAGCCCGGGCGGGCTGCGATTCTGAGAGACGCCAAGGGGGTCCGCTTCAACTCGCCAACCGAGGGAGGGAGCGAGCCCCGGCCTGGAAGTACCGTGCAACTCACGATCAACCAGACCTTGCAGGACATTGCGGAGCGGTCACTCGGTGACGCCGTGAAGCAGACCGGCGCCACTGGCGGCGACATCGTCATGCTCGATCCGGCCAACGGGGAGGTGCGCGCGATGGCAAGCCGCCGCGCTGACCCGCTCGCGCTGGCCGCGACGGTCCTCACCGAGCCGTACGAGCCGGGTTCCACGCTCAAGCCATTCATCGCCGCCCGCCTGCTTGACTTGAAAAGGGCCCGCACGGACGAAATGGTGAACACGTACAATGGCAAGTGGGAACTCGAGGGGCGGAAGATCGAGGACGATCATCCTGCGGCTTTCTTCTCACTGGCCGATGTGATCCGGTTCTCGAGCAATATCGGCATCGTGCAGTTCGCGCAGCGATTCTCGCCGCGCGAGCAGTACGAACTGCTGCGCGACCTCGGATTCGGCGTCCAGTCGGGGCTTCCCTATCCGGCGGAGGAGAGCGGGCGGCTTCCATCGCCACAGCGGTGGGACAAGCAGACACCTGCGTCGCTCGCCATGGGGTACGCGCTCAACGTGACGCCCCTGCAACTCGCCGCCGCCTACGGGGCCATAGCGAATGGCGGAGAGTTGCTCGAGCCGGCCATCGTGAAGGAGATCCACGGCCCCGACGGCACGCTCAGCTACCGGCACACGAGACGGGTCGTACGTCGGGTGATGACCGCCGAGACGGCGCTCACGGTGCGCGCGCTGCTACGTGGGGTCGTGGAAGTTGGAACTGCGCAGGCGGCCAGCCTGGCCACGTTCGACGTGGCCGGAAAGACCGGTACAGCGAAGCGTACGGTGCATGGCCACTACGTGGCCGGGAAGTACACTGCGAGCTTCGTTGGGCTTTTTCCCGCTGACCGTCCGCAGATCGTGATTCTGGTCAAGCTCGATAATCCGTCGAAGTCGATCTATGGAGGCAAGTCGGCGGCGCCCGTCTCGAAGACAGTGCTCCTGGCTGCGATCGCTGCTCGCGATGCGTCGCTTGACCGTCGCGGCCTCGCAGCGGTGCCCATGAGGACGGCCCGCGCCAGCGCCTCACTCGCGGACGGAGCGGCGAGCGCTGATTCGCTGGTTCGCGTGACAGACGCGGGCAGCCTGCCGTACGTGTACAGACTGGATGCGCCAAAGACGCAATCCGCAACGGCTGTCGTGACGCATGAGGTTCCCAACGTACGGGGCCTCCCTCTGCGCCGCGCCGTGTACGCGTTGCATCGCGCGGGCTTTCGCGTTTCGCTCGCGACGTTCCGGTCCGGAGGGGCCGGAGGCACCGCGCAGGATTCCCGTGGACCAGGCGGGGCGACCATCACGACGCCACCGGCCGGCACGGTGGCGGCAGCCGGATCCGTCGTTCGCCTTGCGTTCGCGCCGTGACCCGTGTTCGGACTGCTGTCATACGAGGCGCACTCGATCGGGCCGGCCACGTCGCGGGGGTTCAAGGCGCTCTTCCGGAACTGGTGAACGCCATCAGTGACGACAGCCGGCAGGTGCAACCGGGTGGGATATTCGTTGCGGTGCGGGGGGTTGAACATGACGGGCACGACTATCTGGACGCCGCAGCGCGAGCGGGCGCTGCGGTCGCGATCGTAGAGGCGGGGAGCGAGGGCCCGCCTGGCGCGGTGCCACGCATTGTGGTGCGCGACGGGCGTCGCGCCGCTGCTGTAGCGGCCGCCGCGTTCTACGGCGACCCTGCGAAAGGCCTGAATCTCATCGGCGTAACCGGCACCAACGGAAAAACCACCACCGTCGGTATACTGCGCCACCTGTTCGACACCGAGCCCGGGCTCAGCGCGAGCATCGGGACACTCGGCGTGCTGGTGGGCAGCAATGGGGTGCAGCTTGCCGGGGGAGGCAGCCTCACAACACCTGGCCCCATCGAGCTGCAGCGCGTTCTGCGCGCCCTTGTGGACACGGGGGCTCGCACCGTGACGATGGAGGTATCGTCGCACGCGCTGCACCAGCACCGGGTGGACGGCATTCGATTTGCCGTGGCGGTCTTCACGAACCTGACGCGCGATCACCTCGACTACCACGGCACCATGGAGTCATACGTCGCCGCCAAGCTCTCATTGCTGGAGCATCTCGCGCCAGGCGGCGTGGCGGTCTACAACGCCGATGATCCTGCATGGGGCGTCGTTGCTGCTGCGGCCAACCGGCGGAGCTTCAGCGCTCGATCGGCCAACGCCGATGTCACGGCACGTGATGTCCATTTCGCGCAACGCGGCAGCAGCTGGACACTCCGGGCCTCCGGCGAGTCGTATGTGGTGGGGCTCCCGCTCATTGGCGAGTTCAATGTGGCGAACGCACTCGCCGCGGCGGCGGCCGCACAGGCGACGGGTCTGGACCTCGGGATCATCGCGCGCCGCCTGTCGAGTGTGCCGCAAGTGCCGGGGCGGCTCGAGATTCTCGCCGATCATCCCACGATATTGCGCGATTATGCGCACACGCCCGACGCACTCGAGCGCGCGCTGGCCGCGCTCCGGCCCTTCACCCCGGGCGCTCTTATCGTGGTGTTCGGTGCTGGTGGCGACCGCGACCGGGGCAAACGTCCGCTCATGGCCCAGATTGCCGACAGGCTCGCGGACAGGGTTATCGTGACGAGCGACAATCCGCGTACCGAGGATCCGGAGCGGATCATCGATGAGATCGTGGCGCCGCTCGCCCCCGGCCGCTACGAACGAATCGAGGACCGCGGCGCGGCCATCGCGCGAGCCATCGCAATGGCCGATGCCGCACGGGATGTAGTATTGCTGGCCGGCAAGGGACACGAGACATACCAGGTTCGCGGCACCACCAAGCTGCCGTTCGACGAGCGCGAGATCGTGGGGACCCTTTTGCGCGCGCGTACCCGGGCGGCGTCCGGCACATGAGGCCGTTCTGGACACTGCGCAGGGTTTCACTCGCACTGGGTGGTGGGCCAAGCGACGACCGCCCAGTGCGCGGAATCTGCACGGACACTCGCACCGTTGGACCGGGTGACCTGTTCGTGGCGCTCAAGGGAGAGCGGTTCGACGCGCACGACTTTCTCCGGGATGCCGTGGCGAGAGGTGCGAGCGCCGTAGTGATTCACGACGCGCCGCGCGCGGCCGGTCTTGGCGTACCGGTGTATGAGACGCCGAGTACGCTTTTTGCGCTCGGCGTGCTCGGACGGTACCGACGGCGCGCGTGGGGGCGGCCGGTGGTCGCTGTGGGCGGATCGAATGGCAAGACCAGCACCAAGGAACTCATCCGCGCGGCGCTCAGCGCGCGGCTCGAGGTGCACGCCACGGAGGGGAATCTCAACAACCAGGTGGGTGTGCCGCTCACCCTGCTCGCGATTCCTGACGAGGCCGACGTCGCAGTGGTGGAAGTGGGCACCAATACGCCCGGTGAGATCGCGCTCCTTCGGGCCATCGTGGAGCCCGACGTCGCCGTGGTGACCACGGTGCAGGAGGAACATCTGGAGGGCTTCGGTGACCTCGCGGGTGTCATGCGCGAAGAAGCGTCGCTTCTCGACGGCGTGGCGACCGCCATCGTGCCGGGCGGCGAGCCCGCGCTCGTTGGCGAGGCCCGGCGGCGCGCACGCCGCACCGTGACCGCCGGGCTGGTGAACGGCGACCTCGCCGGGATGCCCTACGGCCTCACCGATGACGGCGCCGGCTGGCTCGTCGTGGACGGCGTGCGAATCACGGTGCCCCTGTGTGGCATGCACAACCTGCGGAACGCCGTGCTCGCACTCGCCGTCGCGCGGGAGTGCGGTGTGATGCTGGAGGATGCAGGGGTGGCGATCGGGAGGATCGATGTGGCGCGCATGCCATCCATGCGGAGTTCCGTCGAGCGGCTGGGCGAGGCGCTGCTCATCAACGACGCCTACAACTCCAATCCGGGGTCGGCCCGGGCGGCGCTCGCGCTGTTGTCCACGGTCGGCGGACAGCGGCAGCGCGTCGCTGTGCTCGGGACGATGCGTGAGTTGGGGGCCCAGTCGGATCGCGCGCACAAGGAAATCGCGCGAGCCGCACTGGATTCGGGTGCGGGCCTCGTTGCGGGAATCGGCGAGTTCGCGGGTGCGCTTCGGGACCTGGCACCCGCCGATGAGCGAGTTCTCACCGCGGATGACATCGAGGAGCTGTGGCCGTTGCTCCGTGCGCGCCTGTCGGAAAATGCCGCGATTCTGCTCAAGGCGTCACGCGGCGTGCGGCTCGAGCGTCTCCTTCCGCATCTCAGGGCGTGGGCCGAAGAAGAAGTCTCCCCGTACCGGACGAGTTAGCGACGCACGAGCATGCTCTACTTTTTCCTCTACCCGCTTCGCGACCACTTTGGGCCGTTTCGCGTCTTTCAGTATATCTCGTTCCGCGCCGCGGGCGCGGCCGTGACCGCGCTGCTGGTGGCGTTCGTCGTGGGCCCCAAGATCATCCGGGCGTTGCAGCGCATGCAGATCCATCAGGGCATGCGGCAGGGCACTCCTGATACACACGCCACCAAGGTCGACACGCCGACGATGGGGGGGTTCATCGTGCTTGCGGCAACCGTCCTGCCGACGCTGCTCTGGATGCGCCTCGATAACAAATACGTCTGGCTTGCCCTCGTGGTGATGCTCTGGATGGGCGCCATCGGATTCCTCGACGACTACCTGAAGCTCCGCCAGAAGCGGGAGGGCAAGGAGAACCGCGGCCTCGTGGAGCGCTACAAGCTCGCGGGGCAGGTGACGATCGGGTTCGCCCTCGCGGTGTATATCTGGAAGTTCCCGCTCAACACGTTGCCCGGCGCGTCCACCACGCTTCCCTTCGTGAAGTTCATGCTGGTGGTGCCGGCGACGATCGGCATGGCCTGGCTCTACGTGCCCTTCGTGACATTCGTCATGACGGCCACCAGCAACGCGGTGAACCTGACGGACGGGCTCGACGGTCTGGCCGCCGGACTCATTGCGATTGCAATGGCGACGTTTGCGGTGTTCACCTACGCCATGGGAAACACCAACCTGGCGGCGTACCTTCAGCTGTTCTATCTGCGCGGCGCGGGCGAGCTCACGATTTTCTGCACGGCCATTCTTGGCGCGTGCATCGGCTTTCTCTGGTACAACACACACCCCGCACAGGTATTCATGGGTGACACGGGGTCGCTCGCGCTCGGGGGCGCACTCGGTGCCGTGGCGATCCTGCTCAAGTCGGAGTTCCTTTATGTCTTTGTGGGCGGTGTATTCGTGGCGGAGACGGCGTCAGTCCTGATCCAGCGGACGGTGTTCAAGTTCCGCCGGCGCAGATATGGGCTCGAGTACGCAAAGCAGCACCGCGTCTTCCTGCGCGCCCCGCTGCACCATCATCTCGAGCTCAAGGGCTGGCCCGAGCCGAAAGTGGTGGTGCGCTTCTGGATCCTGGGGATTCTCTGTGCGTTCATGGCCTTTACGACGCTCAAGCTGAGGTGATCCGGGACCTTCTGGACCACGGCGAAATCGCGGTTCTCGGGCTGGGCCGCAGTGGGGTCGCCGTATCGCGCTTGCTGCGCCGTGCGGGTGCGAGGGTGTACGCGTCGGACCGGAATAGCGCGCCTGACCTGACCCGCCACGCCGAAACGCTTCGTGCACTCGGGGTGGACGCGAACGCGGGTGGGCACGATCTCCATCGCATCGCTCGCGCGGTGGCAGTCGTCGTGAGTCCGGGCGTGCCACCCGGTGCGGCCCCCCTCGCACGCGCGCAGGCCAGCGGGGTGCCGATTGCGAGCGAAGTGGAGGTGGCCCTGGAGTTCCTCCCGGTCACGAGCATTGTCGCCGTGACAGGTACCAACGGGAAGAGCACCGTGACCGCCCTGGTGGATCATCTGCTGCGCTCCACAGGACACGACTCCGTGGCCGCGGGAAACATCGGCACGGCGCTTTCGGAGATCGCACTCCTGCACGCGCCTCCGGCATTCGTTGCGCTCGAGATATCCAGCTTTCAACTGCACGACACGCCCGGCATCCGGCCGGTCGTCGGCGTCCTTACAAACCTGGCCCCGGACCACCTCGATCGCTACGCCGCCGTTGAGGAGTACTTCAGCGACAAGGCCCTCCTGTTTCGCAATGCCGTTGCCTCTTCCCTCTGGGTAACGAATGCCGATGATGCCGAAGTGCAGCGGCGGGTGGCGGGGGTTCGCGGGCGGCA
>DASZZO010000251.1:0-16947 GCA_035544915.1 Gemmatimonadaceae bacterium
CCATATGACATCGACAAAGTCTGCGCGGCGATCATGCAACGCGAGACGCGTGGACGCCACTTCGACGTCGTGGTGGTGGCCGAAGGTGCGTTTGCAAACGATGGTGGGAAACCGGCGGCGGGCGCTCTGGCCGTCCCGGGCCAAAAGCGAGCCGGGAGTCTGGCGGACGTGCTCGCACGCCAGATACAGGCTAAGACCGGCAAAGAATGCCGGTCGCTCGTGCTCGGCCACCTGCAGCGAGGTGGCATGCCGACGGGGTACGATCGGCTCCTGGCGACGCGGTTTGGTGGGGCGGCCGTGCAGGCAGTGGAAGAGGGAAGGTGGGGACACATGGTGGCCCTTCAGTCGCCCAACATCGTCACCATTCCCATCGCCGACGCGCTGCGCGAACCGAAGCGGGTGGATCTCGCGCACGATCTGGTCAGAACGGCCAGGCGGCTGGGGATTTCGTTCGGTGACTAGTTCGCGGGCACTCGGTCGCCCGGCAGGGGTATCAATACCGAAGCCCGAGACGTGGTGTCAGTGGCAGCTCGCGCCGCTACGTCGTCTCTTTGCAGGTGAGCGGCGTCCATTGAAGAAGCACTTGGAGGTTGCGTTGGCTCTTACGGTGTTTCGGATGCGGTGGCTCGTCCTGTCCCTTCTCGCTGTCCCCCTTGGGGCGCAGGAGAAGGCGCGGGATGTACAAGCCGTTCCCACGATTCCACTTTCCGCCCTGCCGCCCGCGGGCCTTTGTCGCGTCTGGCTGAAAGACGTGCCCGCGGGGCAGCAGCCGGCGGCAACGGAGTGCGCTACCGCCATTCGCCACCGGCCGCCCAATGCCCTGGTTGTGTTCGGCGACTCTCGCCGCGATAGCAGTCGCTCTCAGGACCGGGGGTCCCTCAAGCGGAACTCGGCGTTACAGTCGAATGAAGCGATGCGGGGGTCCGGCGCTTCGCAGAGGACCCTGCTCCCCGGCTCGCCGCTTGGCGCGGGGGCGGCACGCGCGACCGAACCGCCGCCCGCCACACGGAGCCCAACCACAGGAACCGGCGGGACAATCCGCCCGGTCGAGCTGCCTCCGCTTCCGAAGAAGCCGCTGGGGCTCGAGCGGTCGTAGAAGATCCCGCCTCCGTCCGGAGCGTCCGGGATCCGTATCTCCCGCCCGATCATATTGCGTTTGTCTCAGCCGGCGCGGCGCGGCGCATCATTGTCATAGCGCCAACACGCGCCGCCTGCGAAACGATCGAGCTCTCATTCAGCCTCGACATCGAGACCGTCCTCTGGAAGTCAAGGGGCGAGGAGCTGCGAGCGCTGGCGAACGGGTTTCGCGAAGAGGACCTGAGCGCGCACCCGCCGGGCGTGCGGCGCGGATTCGGCATTGTCGCAGGTACCGGCACGGGCAAGACGCTCTCCATCAAGCCGATTGCGCACGCCCTCCTTGGCACCTCTGATCTCCGCGTCGGCGTCATCAACCGCGAACGCGAGGCCAGGCCCGAATCACCCACGTGGAACGTGGTGATCGTGACCACCGGAATCGCGAGACGGTGGTTTCAGGACGACGACATCCGCCGGCGGGATACCCTCGTGGTGGATGAGATTCACCAGACAAGCGCGGAGCTGGAGCTGTGCCTCGCGCTGGGCAAACGCGTCGGATGCCGTTTCATCTGGCTCTCGGCGACGGTGGACCCCGCGTTCTACGCGCGCTATCTCGATGCGGCGACCGTCGTGGAGAGCACCGCGTTTGATCCTGCGAAAGCCGCTGCTGTGCAGGTGGTGCGCGCGAATCCGGTCAGTTTCCTTGACGACAAGTTCCTGACGCGTGTGGTGCGCGAGCAAAGGGGCGTGGGGGTCTTCCTCCCGACTCGAGCGGGCGTGGAGGAAGCCGCGCTCTCGGTGGGCACCCGCTACAAGCGGATTACGTCCCAGTTCTATCATGGAGGGGAACCCATTCGGGTGATTCGTCCGTTTCTGGAGGGCACGGTCCGCAAGCCGTATTTGCTGGCGATGACGGCCGCAGGCCAGAGCGCTCTCAACGTGAGAGGGCTCGACACCGTGGTGATTGACGATACCCGGTTCGCGAATGTCGTGGACCGCGGACGGAATGTGTTGACACGCGTACATCTCGGAGCGAACGAAATCCTGCAGATGGCGGGGCGCGTGCACGGTCGGGTGGCTGGCGGCAGGGTGTTCATCCTTTCTGATCGGGCCATCGATTTCGCATCGTTGCGGCCGACCGCGCCCGAGTTCCAACTCGCAGGCGACAGTGCGCGCGTGGCGATGACATGCGCCGATCTCGGCGTTCGCGCGGACGAGCTCGAGCTGCCGGTGCCGCTGGACCGGGCGAGCTACCGGAATGCCGTCAGGCTGCTCGAGTCACGTGGCATCATCGAGAGTGGACGCCTGTCGAAATACGGCAAGGCGGTGGAGGCCATGCCGGTGGACCGCCCCTGGGCGGAGTTGCTGGTGCATTGCGATGATGCCCTGCTTCCGTACGTGGCGGTCATGGCCGGAATCGAGTCGCTCCATCGGATGACACGCGAAGACCGGGACCTCGCGGGGCTGATCGTGCGCGGGAGCGACAACCTCACCGCGTACAACATTTACGCGGAGGCCTTCCAGAAGTGCGGATACCCGGGCGAAGTCTACGGGCTGCCGCGCCATCTTTACGATGAAAGCATTGGGACGTGGGCCGACCGGCGCGGAGTGCTTGTGAAGGCAATCGAGGACGCTGCGCTGGCGATGGCCAGCGTGTACCGCGCCGTGAACCTGCCGCTTCCGGCAGCGATGCCTCGCGTCAGCGAGGTGATCGAGCGCCGGTTCGTCGACCTGCTGGCGAAGATCCAGCCGTTTGATCTCGTCATCGACGAGCAGACGGCAGAGGGGACCGAGGCCCGCGTGTCGAAGACGAGCGTTGCGGGAAGCTGGGGTGCCGTCAGCGGGTCATTGCGCTATTTCGCGGATGCCTATGGCAACCCGCGGGCGGCCATCGAGGGGACGACCATTCCGCTCGGACTCGTGCGCAAGTATGCAACGACCGGGGCTCCCACACTCGTGTTTGATGGCAGGCACAAAAGCACGCCTCTCGCCTTGGAACGACGCGTCGACTACTTCGGGTTCGAGCTGGACCACGAACGCGTGCCGGTTCAGGAATTTCCACCAGGTCTCGAGGGCGAAGCCCGTCGCGTGCTGGCGGACGCGCTCGCACGCGGCACGGCTCGTCACGCGGCAATCCCGCGAAATCGGGAGGCTGTTGAGAACGTCCGCGAGGCGTATCGCCGCTCGGGAGGCGCAACACCACGCCTCTCACAGGCTGATCTCGCGGCGTGGTACGAACAGCGATTGGGCGGCGTGCTCACCCTGCAGGATTTTCGCGCGACGTCGCTCCGCCTCAGTGCAGATGAGTTCGTGTCGGCGGACGAGCAGGCACGGCTGATGTCGCTACCGGGCGCGGTCGCTATCCGCGACCGGACGGTGCCCATGCACTACGAGGTGGAGGAATCGAGCTCCGGACCACTCGGCGTCGTGCGCCTTATCCTGCCCGAGAAGGTCGCACGCAACCTGGTGGCAGAGGAGCTGCCCGAGCTTGACCGCCCAGTTCGCTACACCGTGCATCGTGGCGCCCGGGGCTCGGTCAACGCCGACTCGCTGGCGGACTTGCAGGACGCGCTCGATCGGCCATTTTCCGACGGCGATGCGGCGGGAAGCACCACTCCCTGGACGCGACGCGGGAAGGCACACAGCGCGCGCACGTTCGGACGACAGGGCGGAGCGCGCGACGGGCGTCCGCGTGGCGGCGGCCCGCCGCGCGCGCACGACAAGGGAACGCACCGGCCGGGATCGCCCTCCGGCCGCGGCAAGCGGCGCGGCAAGGGACCGTAATTGTTCTCTGCGCCGCCGCGGTCAGCTGACCTTTGACCTTCTCCGGTGTCTCGCGGCCTTCGCACGGTTTCCGCACGTGGCCATCTCGCACCACCGCCGCTTCCCGTTCCGGCTGCTGTCGAAGAAGACGCGGCCGCAGCGGGGATCGGCGCATCGGCGCACACGGGCGAGCTCGGCGCTGACCAGGGCATCGGCGGCCGACTCGATGACGGGGACGAGTAGCCCGGCAAATACATCACCGACCGTGACGAAATTGCGCACGTATCCGCCGTCCTCTCGCGGCTCGACGCGACGTGTGCCAGCGCTGCGCCCGAGCACCCGGTTGATCTCCGTAATAGCGGTCTGCGTGGCGCGGTCGTCACCGGCCCCTCCGCGCTCGGCAAGGCCGCGGAGGACGCTCCGCAGGCGGCGCGCTTCGTGAAGAGCGGAGCTGGCGCCAGTGGGCTGCTCTTGTGCCCGGCGCGCCATCGCCAGCGCGCGCTCATTGTCGAGCAACCCGGCCTCCGTAAGCCACTGGATGAATCCGTCAAAGCTGCTCAGGGCGTCCAGGCGAGCAGCGCGCCGACGATCGCGCGCGGCGTCGTCGCTATTGACGAAATCGAGCCAGAGACGCTCGCCAACAAAGGCGAAGGGCACAGTCCTCTGCGCGACGAGTTGGCCCAGCGGACGCGGTGTCACCGTCATGGCTCGCTAGGTTAGACCCATATGAGTGGTGCTGCAAGCGGTCTCACCGATCTGCGCCTGGTTGCCATCGGCTCGACCAATCCCGTCAAGATCGCCGCCGCGCGCGCAGTAATCACGGCATTGGCACCTCAGGCCGTTTTCAAAGGGATTGCGGTCGGATCGGGGGTGCGCGACCAGCCATTCGGTGACGAAGAGACAATTCGCGGCGCACGCACCCGCGCCGCAGGTGCTCGCGAGTGCCTCGACGCCGATCTGGGCGTAGGCATCGAAGGAGGTTGCGTCCTGACGGCGGAAGGCATGCGTACGTGCGCATGGGCCGTCGTCGTCGACCGCACCGGGCGGCACGGTACCGGCGGCTCCCTTGCCATTTCGCTGCCCAGCGCCGTGGCCAGGATGATTCAGGACGGGGCAGAACTTGGGCACGCCATGGATGTGTTCGTCTCGCAGCACGATACCAAGCGCGGGGCGGGCGCGGTCGGGATCCTTACAGCCGGACTTGTCGACCGCCAGCGGGCATATGAAGTGCTCGTCACCTACGCGCTCGCCCCCTTCCTCACTCCGCAATACTGGCCGTAGCGGGTTCACCGGATGTATCCTGCGCGGGCCTGCTCGATCACCCACCTCGCGAAAACGTGACTATCCAAAGCGACTCCGCTTCTGGCAACAGGTTCGAGGTTCGCGACCGGGTGCGATGGAATGACTGCGACCCGTTCGGCATCATCTATTACGGGGCCTACGTGCGGTTCTTTCAAGTCGCCGAGGAGGAACTGTTTCGCGCTTGCGGGTTGCCGTTTGAACAACTCCGGAAGAATCTCGGCGTCTGGATTCCCCGCAAAGCTCTGCATGCGGAGTTTCACTCGCCAGCGGAGCTGGACGAGGAGGTTGCAGTTCAGGCGTGGTTCGCCCGGGTCGGCACGACGTCGATTACGCTGCAGTTCGAAGTCTATCGGGCCTCCGATCGCGCGCATCGGGCAACGGGGTCGCTCGCGGTCGTGAGCGTAGACAAGACCACCATGAAGAAGAAGGCGATCCCAGAGGAGGTCAGGCAGAAACTGGCGCCATACACTGCCTGAGGGGCAGTGAGTACGTTTCAGGACAATGCCTCCCACCGAGCAGGATACCTACTTCCGCAAAGGCTTTGGCCTGAAGACCGAGGTCAGAGACACGCTCGCCGCGGACTATGCCGGACGGCTCGTGGACCTGCTCCGATCGAATGGCTTTTCGCTTTCGGCCGGCCCGGTGACGGTAAAGCTTGCCCGCGAGTTCGGGTTCTGTTACGGCGTGGAACGGGCGGTAGAGTACGCCTACCAGACGCGCGCCAAGTTCCCCGAACGGCGTATCTATCTGGTGGGCGAGATCATCCACAATCCGCATGTGAACGCGAAACTTCGCGAGATGGGTATCGAGATCCTTTCGCTTGGCGAACGGGGATTCGACTACTCGCAGGTGAAGCCCGAGGACGTGGTGATTCTCCCGGCCTTCGGCGTCACGATGGCCGATTTCACGACACTGCGGTCCATCGGTTGCGTCATGGTCGATACCACCTGCGGATCGGTGCTGAATGTCTGGAAACGAGTGGAGAGCTACGCGAAGGACGGATTCACCTCCCTCATCCATGGCAAGCACTACCACGAAGAGACCCGGGCCACTGCGTCCCAGGTAGAACGATACGAGCGCGGCACCTATGTTGTGGTCCGCAACATGGACCAGGCGCGCGACGTCTGCGACTATATCGAAGGCAACGGGCTCACGCGAGCGGCGTTCCTGGAGCGGTATGGCAGCCAGGCCAGCCCGCACTTCGATCCGGACATTCACCTCGCACGCATAGGGGTGGCGAATCAGACCACCATGCTGGCCCGCGAGTCGGTCGCCATTGGCGAGGCCGTGGGACACGCGATGGCACGTGCAAAGGGCGACGCGTATCGCGCTCTGAACTTTCGCACTTTCGACACGATCTGCAGTGCCACTCAGGACCGGCAGGACGCGGTGACCGAGCTGTTGAGCCAGCCATTGGATGTGATGCTCGTGATCGGCGGCTACAACTCGAGCAACACGATCTCGCTCGCCGCCTTATGCGCAGAAAAGGTCACGACGTATCACGTGGCCGACGCAAGCTGCATTGATGCGGAGCGCGGAGTGATCCGCCATCTTCCGCCAGGCGCAACCGGCGAAGTCGAAACTCCCGGCTGGCTTGATACCAGGCACCGCGACGGATCCGTGCGCGTGGGACTTACTGCGGGCGCCAGTACGCCGAACAACAAGATTGGCGAGGCGGTGGCGCTTGTATTTGCCACGCGCGGCGTCGACCCCGCCGGCCTCGTGTGAGCTGGCCCGTCTCCGCGCTGGCCTGATGTGACGACACCGGCTAGAGCGCGTGCGCCGTCCGGACCCGTTGCGCCAGGATTCGCAGAACTTCACGGTGGCGACGCCACTGTCCTGCTTGTGCCGGCGCTCGGCGGCAAGATTCGTGATATCACCCTCGCCGGACGGCAGTGGCTCTGGCACAACCCCGACGTTCCATTCACCATGCCGGCTGAGGGTGCGTCGTTCGCGGAAGCCGGCAACTCGGGAGGCTTCGACGACTGCCTTCCGACTTCGAGCGAGTGCCTGATTCCGACTTGGGTGCAGGGCGTACGGTCGCGCCAGTTACCGGACCACGGTGAACTCTGGTCGCACCAGCCACAGGTGTTGGTTACAGCCGACGAACGGGGGCCGGCGGCCACGTGTACCTGGACCGGAACCGCAATGCCGTATTGCTTTGCACGAACGGTAGCGGTGCGTCGCGATGGGTCGGTCGAGTTCACCTATGCTCTGACAAACGCCGGCTCGAATCGCATGCCCTTTCTATGGGCGTCGCACCCGATGCTTCCGCTGACCGAGCATACGCGCATCGTGCTCCCAGAGGGTGCGCGCACGCGCGTGGGAGCCCAGCATGGGATCACGATAGGGCGGGCGGGGGCGGAGCACCGGTGGCCGAGGCTGCGCGTGGGCAGCAGCCTGCTGGACGTTTCGCGGCCCGCGACGTCACAGAAGGACGATTTTGCCTGCAAGCTCTTCGTGGATCTGCCGAAGGGCGACGTCGTGATCGCGGTGGAGGAGGAGCGGGTCCGGCTCGAGATCCAAGTAAATGGCAACTCCCTTGGGAATGTCGGGCTCCGGATCGATCGTCGCGGGTGGTCGCCAGCGGCGACGAAGCGATGGAATGTGCCATTGCTGCCATTGAGGGCGGCCCGTCCGCACGCCAACGTGGTGTTCGGACCGTGCCTCGGTGCGCCGGACGGCTTGAGTGAGGCACTGGGCGCCTGGGATGACGCTCATTGGGTCGAGGCCGGGGCCACCACCCGGTGGAGCATGGTATGGCGCGGCGTCCATATGGCTTCTCGCGAACGAGCATGACGTGACCACGATGCGCACGTGAGTCCGGGTGCAGTGGTGCAAGCTCTGCTCGAGGGCCTGATTGACTATGCGGGGCTCTTCCCTCCGGCGTCCCTCCCAATGACGGATGCAGTCCGCAATTACGCTGGGTACCGGCAGGGCGCGCACGCATGGGTGCTGGGCAGGTTTGTCGTGCCGGTCGCGCGTCTGGATGAACTGACCGACTGCGCAGCACCGGTGCTCGGTCACGGCGCGCCGTGGCGGCTGTCAGCGCTCGGCGGTGCGCCTGACGTTGACGCAATCGCAGGGTTCAACGCCCGCAATGGTACGCGCGCACTCGTCGACACGGTGGAGGCGAAGGCGCAGACGGTTGAGGAGATCGAGGCATTGACGTCGTGCGTCGAGCCGTTGGGCGCAGGCGGGGCGGTCTACGTCGAAACGCCGATTGCTTGCGACCCGGACGATCTCGTGCGGGCCATCAAGCGATGTGGCTTGCGCGCGAAAGTGCGCACTGGCGGGGTCACAACCGGGGCGTTCCCAACCTCGGCAGAGCTTGTGCGTTTTCTTCGTTCGTGCGCCGTGCACGGTGTGGCCTTCAAGGCGACCGCCGGGCTTCACCACGCACTTCGCGGGACGTACCCGCTCACGGACGATCCGAGGGCGGAGTGCGGAACCATGTTCGGCTTTCTGAACGTGTTTCTCGCCGCCGCGGTCGCGCGCTCGTCGCCCGGCACACTGGATGCAACAGCCCTGCTCGAGGAGGGCGACGCGCGCGCGCTTGCGTTCGACGAGGGCGGAGTGACGTGGCGCGGGCGCCGACTGGATGCCGATGCCGTTCGGGCGGCTCGCGCGGAGTTCGCAACGTCGTTCGGATCGTGTTCGATTGCAGAACCGCTGCAGGAGCTTGGCGCGATGGGATTGCTGTGACCGGCGGCGCGGCCAGGCTCCCTCTCGATGAG
This sequence comes from Gemmatimonadaceae bacterium, assembly GCA_035544915.1. GTDB lineage: Bacteria > Gemmatimonadota > Gemmatimonadetes > Gemmatimonadales > Gemmatimonadaceae > Fen-1231. The sequence continues at coordinate 8,877 of DASZZO010000251.1, forward strand.
ACGCACGACGTCTCGTTGCGATCATGGGTCGCTGGGGCACAGGCGCCGGGAACCGATTTCCCGGTGCAGAATCTGCCTTTCGGGATCGTTCGGCGTGGCGCAGCTGAACGTCCGCGCGTCGGAATCGCGATCGGCGATGAGGTGCTTGACTGCCTGGCCGCCGAGCGGGCGGGATGCTTCGACGAACTCCCGCCCGCAGTGCGTGAGGCGTTGCGGTCGACCACACTGAACGCGATGATGTCGCTTGGGCGTAGCGGCGCGAGCGCTGTGCGGCGAGCGGCCAGCCGCCTTCTGCGCACGGACACGGCCCAAGGCGTGCAGGCACGGTCACAACGCGACACGATCCTCGTGGGCATGAACCAGGTCACGCCGATGGTGCCAGCCGACGTCGGCGACTACACCGACTTCTATGCATCGATCTTTCACGCCACAAACGTCGGTGCAATGTTCCGGCCGGACGCTCCCCTGATGCCCAACTACAAGTTCGTGCCGGTCGGCTACCATGGGCGCGCCTCCTCCATTGTCGCGAGCGGCACGGCTGTGCAACGCCCACACGGGCAAACGAGGCTCAAACCCACTGGAGACCCGATCTTCGGCCCCTCGAGGAGTCTCGACTACGAACTTGAACTCGGTGCCTGGGTCTGTGGCGAGAACGCCATCGGGCAGAGCGTCCCGCTCGCGAGCGCCGAACAGAGGATGTTCGGGCTTTCACTCCTCAATGACTGGTCGGCGCGCGACATTCAGAGTTGGGAGTACCAGCCGCTTGGCCCGTTCCTAGCCAAGAACTTCGCCACGTCCGTGGGCACCTGGATCGTGACGCTTGAGGCGCTGGCGCCATTTCGTGCGCCGTCATTCGTGCGACCCCCGGGCGACCCCGCACCCCTCCCCTATCTTGACGATGCCGAAGATCGGGCGCGCGGTGGGTTCGACATCACGCTCGAGGCATGGCTGCGCTCGCCGGAGATGCGACGTTCCGGTCAGCGCCCCGTGCGACTGTCACGCTCGAACTTTACGACGATGTACTGGACGTTTGGTCAGATGCTTACCCACCACGCGAGCAACGGTTGCAACCTGCGGCCCGGCGACCTGATCGGCAGCGGTACCGTGTCGGGCCGTGAGCCGGATTCACGCGGGTGTCTTCTCGAACTGGCCATGCGCGGAGCGGAACCGATCGCGCTCCCGTCGGGCGAAACGCGCACATTTCTCGCGGATGGCGACGAGGTCGTTTTTCGTGGTTGGTGCGAGCGCGCGGGCGCAACGCGCATTGGCTTTGGCGAATGCCGCGGTGAAGTGCGCGCGGCCACCTGAGGATGTGAGAGAACATGAACTCGATCTGGCAGGATATGTTCACGGTCGGCGTCCCGATCGCCGAAAAGGTGTTGCGGACAATTGGAGTCTACCTCTTTCTGATCGCGGGACTCCGGCTGTTCGGCAAGCGTGAACTCGGACAACTCAATCCCCTCGACTTCATCGTTTTGTTATTGCTGTCGAATACGGTGCAGAACGCGATTATCGGCAATGACAACTCACTCATCGGCGGGCTGATCGGGGCCGGCGTGCTCTTCATGGTCAACGATGTGCTCGTACGGTTGGCGTATCGCAACCCGCGCGCGCGGCGACTGATCGAAGGGCGCGCAGAGGAAATCGTTCTCGACGGCCGGGTGGTTGCGCGAGCGTTGCAACACAACCTGATTACCCTCGAGGAGATCGAGGTCGCCGCCCGCAAGCAGGGCATCGAGCACCTGAAGGACGTGAAGTGCGCCTATCTCGAAGTGAGCGGCGCGATCAGTTTCCAGATGAAGGAACCCACGGAAGCGGAGCATTTCCACAGAGAGGTCATGGCGCGTCTCGAATCCATCGAGAAGCGGCTCGCTACGCTCGCCACAGGCGCGGTGCTCATGATCGCGGCCGTCGGCCACCCGCTCGGCGCTCAGGTGTCTGCGCCCGCCGCTCCGTCAACCGACGTGTGGGTCGTGTCCATGAAGCAATCCGGCTCCACGCTGACGCTGGGCACGCCGGTGAATGCGACCCATCGCACAGGCTATGATAACCAGCCATCGTTCACGCCGCGGGGCGATGCCGTGCTGTACACGGTCGTTGGCGACGACGGGCAGGCCGACATTTGGCGATTCGCCCTCCCGACAGGCAAACCCGAGCGGCTGACCGAGACGAGGGAGAGTGAGTATTCCGCGACCGTGACGCCGGACGGGCACTGGTTCTCCGTTATTCGAGTGGAAGCCGACTCCACCCAGCGTTTGTGGAAGTTTCCATTCGATCATCGTGGCGAGCCGGTGCTCGTGCTCGAGAGGATCAAGCCCGTCGGCTATCACGTCTGGGCGGGCGATCACACGCTGGTGCTGTTCGTGCTAGGCAACCCGGCCACTCTCCAAATCGCGGATGACCGTACCGGTTCCGCCGAGATCGTATCACGCAACATCGGCAGAGCGCTGGCCAAGGTGCCGGCGCGCGGCGCCGTCACTTTCCTGCAACTGGTGAAAGACAGTGCGTCGTGGATCAGCGAGCTGGATGTGCACAGCAAGCAGGTCCGTCGGATCGCGCAGCCACCGGTGGGCGCCGACTACCACACCTGGACGCCCCGCGGAACGCTCCTCGCGGCGAACGGGTCCGTTGTGTATGCGTGGATGGACGGTCGATGGCGTGTCGTGGCCGACTTCAGCGGTGCGGGTGTCCGAGGAATCACACGTCTTGCCGTGAGCCCAAAGGGCGACTGGCTTGCCTTTGTCGCGGAGGACAAGTCAGCACCATGAGGGGTCCGGCACCGGCGGCGGGCGGCTTCAAGAATTACTCTGGACCGCAGGCTGAACAGTACCTCGCATTCCGCCCACGCTATCCCGTAGAACTCCTGGACTATCTCGGCGCCGCGGCCGGTGGCACCGCGCTCGCGTGGGACTGCGGCACGGGAAACGGCCAGGCGGCGGTGGGATTGGCCGAGCGCTTTACCCGCGTCGTGGCCACCGACCCAAGCGCGGACATGATCGCACACGCCATCCCGCATGCGCGGGTGACCTACCGCGTGGCGCGGTACCAATCAGGGTTACCCGACAACAGTGCGAACCTGGTGACCGTGGCGCAGGCGCTTCACTGGTTCGACCTCGACGAATTCCTCCCGGAAGCGCGGCGGGTGCTTTTAGAGAAGGGCGTGCTGGCCGCCTGGTGCTATTCCCTCTGTCGCATCGACGCGGGCCTGGACGAGGTCATCGATCAGTATTACACAGGGACGCTCGGATCCTTCTGGCCGCCTGAGCGCTGGCACACCGACGACCGGTATCGCTCATTCGCGCTTCCGCTCGACGAACTCGGGCCGCCGCCGTTCGAGATGTCGGAATCGTGGACGATGAATGCCTTCATTCGCTACGTCCGAACCTGGTCGGGTACCAACCTGTGCATCGCGGCCAGGGGTGAAGGGCCGGTGCTGGCCTTCGAGAACTCCCTATGCGAGCGCTGGGGCAATCCGCTCGAGCCCCGGCAGGTCCGTTGGCCGATCCATTGCCGGATTGGTCGGTTCCGGGAAGCGGGCTGAATCAGGATTGCGGACTTGTTGCACGCCTGCTCCCCCACCATTCTTCGAATCCCACAATCCGCGATCAGATGACCTCCGTTTCACGCAAGAAGACAACCCCCACGCGGGCCCGCCAGGACACGCCGCCGGCTGGCGATCCCCTGAACCTCGCCGCCGATGCCATGTTGCGATCGGCCGTCGAGGCGTGCAGACATCACGAGCGAGTGGCCTCCCTCCAGCAGAAGGGCTGCGACGAGGACGAGCTTCAGCACGCCGCCGCCGTGTGCGAGCTGAGCCACAAGCAGCTCGCCGAACGAACGACCGCTTATGAAGCGACCGCGGCCGCCGGCAGAGGAGCGACGGACGACGCGCTCTGGCATGCGGCGAATGTCCTCTGGCACGCGAGCCGGGAATACGCGCGGCGCCATCGATCCTGTGACACGGCCTCGTCCCGCATGGTGAACCATTCGACGGAGAAACTCGGGGAGCTCACGATGGAATACGAGCTCGCCGCTTCCGCGCTGCTCGCGCTCCGTCACGCGATTGCCGGATATCGCAAGCTGCGACCTGCGGCGGTCTGATCGCCTGAGCGGCCTTGCCGCCACAGGCGTCCTGCCGGCTCACGCGTGGGCGCGTCCAGCCTCTTCCCAAGCGACGATCGCTGCATCGAGCGTCCGCTGTGCCTGCGCCAACTCTTTGTCGAGCTTGCCCGCGCGCTTTGCGTTCGCCGCGCTGCCATCGTAGAGATCCGGATCATCGAGCTGGACCCTCAGGTCGGCTACGTGGCGCTCGAGCCGCTGCACCGCGAGTTCGGCGTCCTCCAGGCTCTTCTTCGCCGCCCGCCGCGACGCGTGCTCCCTCTGCTGCGCCTTGGCGTTCTGCTGCGCGCGCGACCGTTCGTGTTCGCGCCTCGCGTCCTGTGCAAGCGCCGCGGCGTTGCGCGTTGCGAGGGCCGCATCCTGCTGCTGTCGCTCCCATTCCACGAACGGGCCGCCGAAGTCGCTGAGCGTATCACCCTCGAATGCCCAGACGCGAGTGGCGAGCTCGCGGAGAAGCGCGCGGTCGTGGCTCACGAGCAGGACCGTCCCCTCGTAGTCATCGATCGCGTCCTCCAGGGCCTCGATCGACTCCACGTCGAGATGATTGGTGGGCTCGTCGAGCACCAGGAGGTTCGCACGCTGCAGCACAATGACGGCGAGTGCCAACCGGGCGCGTTCGCCGCCGGATAGGGTGCGCGTGGAGCGGAACACTTCCTCTCCCGAAAAGCCGAAACAGCCGAGATGGTTCTGTATGTTGCCGCGCGTCCAGAGTGGGCGCAGGTCCGCGATGACGTCGTAAAGGCTCTTGTCGAGCGGAAGCTGGTCCAAGTCCTGCCGGAAGTATGCGGGCGTGACCGACCCGCCGAGTTTAACGTCACCTGCCTGCGGCTCACGCTCGCCGAGCAATGTCTTAATGAGCGTCGTCTTGCCGGCCCCGTTTGGCCCCACGAGCGCAATCACGTCCGCCCGATTCGCGGTGGCGGAAAAATTACGCACGAGCATACGATCGCCCATCGCGATGGTGAGGGCTTCCGCAGCCACGACGCGGTCGCCGCCCCGCTCGGAGATTTCGAGTCGCAGCACCATGGTCTCGGCGGAGCCGGGCGGCGCGGTAAGGCGCGGAAGGCGGTCGAGGCGTTTCCGGCGGCCTTTCGCCTGCGCGGTGTTCTGTCCGGCAATGTTTCGGCGAATGTAGTCCTCCTCCTTGGCGATCATCTTCCTTTGCTGGTCCACCTGGCGCTCGAGGGTGAGTCGCCGTTCAGCGCGCTGCTGAACGAAACTCGAGTATCCGCCGCGGTATGTGGTTGCGGTACCGCCCTCGAAGTGTAAGACGTGATCAGCGACTTCGTCGAGAAAGGCGCGGTCGTGACTGATCACCAGCACCGTTTCATCGAGCTCGCGCAGGTATTCCTGAAGCCAGGTGGTGGTTTCGAGATCCAGATGGTTCGTGGGCTCATCGAGCAGCAGCACATCGGCTGGAGCGACGAGCTGCGCCGCCAGGCCGACTCGTCCGCGCTCCCCGCCGCTGAGCGTCGCGACGAGGCGTGTCTTCGAATCCTCGGCATCGAATGCGAGGCCCTGGAGCACGGCGTCGACACGGGCGTGAAACGTGTAACCGTCCTGGTGCGCGAACCGCTCCTGGTCGTGCCCAAAGCGCTCGAGCAGGGCGGCCGGGGCGCGCTCACCGAGTTCGGCGAGCCGGGCCGCCTGTGCGGCCAGCGAGGCCTCAAGCGCAAGCACTCCGGCGTAGGGTTGGGCAGCGGCATCCCATACGGTTACGGCCCCCCCGAAATCGCGGTGCTGGTCCAGCAGCGATATGCGAAGCCCGGGCTGGCGTGCCACGGCGCCACGCACGGGAGTCAGGGCGCCGGTGATTATCTTGAAAAGCGAAGTCTTTCCACAGCCATTGCGGCCTACGACGCCCCACCGCTCCCCCTTGGCGACGGTGAAGGTCACTTCGCGAAACAGCGAGGTGGCGCCGAATTCGACAGCCACGTCCGAGAGGGAGAGCAGAGTCACTCTGGAAAGATCGCTCCCGCACCTGAACATTTGGAGTGCCAGCTGCGTCTAAGCGTGACAGCGTGTGAGCCGATCCGCTCTGGCACGAGGCCATATCAGGGAGAGACCAACGAGTGTCAGTCGTTCAAACGATCGCCGGCGCGGTGCAGCCATGGGCGGACTTCTATGCCCATCACAAGCTGGTGTCTGCCGCAGTGATCTGGGCGCATCTGTCAGCCCTCGTGCTCGGCGGTGGAACCGCCATCGCGTCGGACCGAATGGTGCTCCGCCTGGACGGCGCCGACACGGAAGAGCGCAAGCGGAGGCTGCACGATTTCTCCAGTACGCATCGGGTCGTCATCACGGCGCTCACGGTGTCGGCGGTCACGGGAGCGTCCTTGCTCATGAGCGACGTGAAGACCTTCCTCGTATCACCGGTGTACTGGACGAAGATGGGACTCATCCTGCTGCTGCTGATCAACGGGTACGCACTATTGCACACGGAACGTGGCCTTGGCGCCGATCCATCGCCGACGAACCCGCTCTGGAAGAGGTTCGCGTACGGTGCGGCGGCAAGCATCATGCTCTGGCTGAGCACGACGCTCGCGGGCGTGGTCCTCCTGAACAGCTGATGCGCTCCGCATGACCAGCCGGGACTCGACCGTGGGAGCCGAGGTCGCCGACCGTTGCGCTGGGTGCACGATCGGCCGCCGAGCGTTTTTGCGGCAGGCCAGCGCAGCGGCCGCCGTGCTCGCCACGATGGGCTCACGCCTGGATGCCCTGCCGGTTCAACTCGTGTCTGCCATGTCGGAGCACGGCAAAGAGGCAACGTATGCGATACCCGCGACTGACAGCGTGAATATCGACGGGGACAAAGAGATCATCCTCGCGCGAAGCGGATCGCAGGTGTTCGCGTTCGACCTCTCGTGTCCCCATCAGAGCACGGCGCTGCGGTGGCTTGCCGGTGACAGACGGTTTCAGTGTCCCAAACACAAGTCGCTCTATTCGGCCGAGGGGGTCTATCTCGAAGGCCGCGCCACACGGTCGATGGATCGCCATGCGATTCGGCGCGACGGCGCCAACGTGATCGTCGACCTCGACAAGGTCTTCGAGGAGGACCACGACGCGCTGCTGTGGAAGGCGGCGTTCGTCAAGGTCTGACGGAGCGGACAGCCGTAGATCCAACTCCGTGATGGGCGGCGTATTCAGGGCAGAGCAAGAACCGTTCTGACCCCGAGCCAAAATGATGATTGATCGCATACGTCACATCACGATGCTGGCGGGCGCCTTCGCGACGGTGAAAGGATCGGGAATGGCGGCGCAGACCAGCTCGCCGCCGGCGCCGCGAGACAGCGCCCGGTCTCACGCACTCGAAACGGTGAAGGTTACCGGACGTATTGACGACCTCGTCGGGATCGCGGCCAGTGCTTCTGAGGGGCGCGTGGGGGCGGTCGACCTCCGGCTCCGCCCGATCACGAGGGAGGGCGAGATGCTGGAAGCGGTGCCCGGCGTCATCGTGACGCAACATTCGGGCGAAGGCAAGGCGAACCAGTACTTCGTGCGCGGTTTCAATCTCGACCACGGAACCGACTTTCAGATGCATGTCGACGGCATGCCGGTCAATCTGCCGACCCACGCGCACGGGCAGGGCTACTCCGACCTGAACTTCCTCATTCCCGAGATGGTTGACTATCTCGATTACAAGCTCGGAGTGTATCACGCCGAAATCGGAGACTTCGGGAGCGCGGGCGGTGCGGAGTTCCACCTCAAGAGCAAGTTGGACCAGCCGTTTGCCAGCGTGGGCGGCGGCGGCAACGGGTTGGCGCGTCTGGCGGCGGGCAACTCGTCTCGCGTCGGAGACGGCGATCTCCTCCTCGGCGGGGAAGCCCAGACCTATGACGGTCCCTGGCGTGTCCGCGAGGGCATCCGGAAGTTCAACGGCCTGGCTCGTTATTCCTGGACACGCGGCGCATCGCAGTTCTCGGTGCTTGGAATGGCGTACCACAATGGCTGG
>DASZZO010000252.1:0-3234 GCA_035544915.1 Gemmatimonadaceae bacterium
CAGTGAGCACCACTTCATAGGCCGTGCCCGACGCCGCAAGCCGGTCGCGCCATTCACCGATGGCGACCTGCACCGTTTGGCGGTACGCCTCGCGAACCTCACTCACCATCGCGAGCAGTGACTGCAAGGTCTCGGTATCGATCAGCTCCGCCTCGCTCTTGGCGATCGCAAGGTCGCGTTCAGCCGGATCGAGCACGTGGAACACCGTCACGTCATGCCCGACGGCGCGGAGTACGGAGACGGCTTTCACCATCTCCTCTTCGTCCACGAGCAGGTCGGAGAGAATGACCACCATTCCCGGGCGCCGAATGAGCCGAGCGGCAGCGAAGATCGCACCGGGTGCGTCGGAACCCCTGCCGGAGCCCGGGTCCTCGAGTGCGCCAATGATACGGCGCCACTGCACCGACCGCCCCCGCGGCGGAATTATCGTGCGCACCTGGTCATCAAAACGTATGAGCCCGACGCCATCGCGCTGACGCAGCAGCAGCCAGGCAATCGCCGCGGCCACGCGCTCGGCGTAGGCGAGTTTGGTCAACCGCCCGGGCGCTCCAGTCCACGCCATCGAGCGGCTTACGTCGAGAATGATCGTTGCCTTGAGATTGGTCTCTTCTTCGAACTGTTTGATGAGCCATTTGTCGGCGCGCGCGACCACCTTCCAGTCCAGAAAGCGCAGATCGTCACCCGGCTGGTATGCCCGGTGCTCCGCGAACTCCACCGAAAAGCCCTTCTTGGGCGAACGATGCAGCCCCGTGAGGAAGCCTTCGACCACCCAACGCGCGACGATCTCGATGCGGCCGAGAGCGGCGAGCGAGGCCGGGTCGATAAGATCTGCACGTGTCCGGGGTTCAGCCATTCGGGATGCGAAAGGTACCTTCCGCATACGCGCGGCTCCAGTTGCGTGCTGCCTTGAGAAGCGGTCCATCGCGCCCGCCGCGAGTCGGTTAGTGCGCGCTTAGTACGCGCTGCGAGTCCGTCAAGGCCGGCCCTGATTCCGTTGGAGCGCGCCACGAGTGCCCGGCGCTCGCCCCGGGGTGCGTCAGCGCCCGGTCAGCGGTCGGCGGCGCCCGCCACGGGTTCGGCGGCGGCCCCTGCGTCCGGTGCGGAGGGCGTTGGGTTCTTGATCGCCGGTGCGCGCTGGGCCAAGGGCGTCAGCGGCGCCTCCGCCTGAGAGAGCGCTCCCGGGGTCTACGAGGGCACCGATCGCAGTCCCGCTATCTCTCTACGCCACCTGATCGCCTGGTTGTCAAGGGGGAGGCACTTCAGGCGGTGCGGGATCGCGCGGGTTCTGGATCAACATGCGTTCAATCCGGGATGCGGCCGGGCGGCGTCGCCGCGCCACTATCTTTTAACTGATCAGGCGCCCAACCCCCCAACCCGGCAGCACGTGCAGCTCGACCGCATACGCAACTTCTGTATTGTCGCCCATATCGACCACGGCAAGTCCACCCTCGCGGACCGCCTGATCGAGGCCACGGGCATGCTCCAGAAGCGGGAAATGAAGGAACAGGTGCTCGACACGCTGGACCTCGAGCGCGAGCGAGGCATCACCATCAAGCTCAACGCCGTGCGGATGAGCTACTCGGCCCGGGACGGAGTGACCTACGAGCTGAATCTCATCGACACACCAGGACACGTCGACTTCACGTACGAGGTTTCGCGATCGCTCGCCGCATGCGAGGGTGCAATTCTCGTGGTGGACGCGTCGCAGGGCATCCAGGCGCAGACGCTCTCGAATCTCTTCCTCGCTATGGAAGCGGGACTCGAGATCATTCCGATCCTCAACAAGATCGACCTGCCCGGCGCTGAGCCGGAACGGCGTCGCGAGGAGGTCGTCGGGCTCCTCGGCGTCGCCCCGGAGGACATCCTGCTCGTGAGTGCCAAGGAAGGAATCGGCATCGCCGATCTTCTCGAGCGCGTCATCGAGCGGGTGCCGGCGCCATCGGGTGACCCGAAGGCGCCGCTGCGCGCGCTGGTATACGACTCGTACTACGATCGGTACCGTGGTGCGATTCCGAGCATCCGCGTCGTGGACGGTACGATCACGAAGGGCACGCGCATCACCTTCGGCGCCAACGATGGCGTGTACGAGGTGGCCGAGGTGGGATATAACCAGCTTCGGCAGGTGCCGACAGACGTACTGACGGCCGGCGAAGTTGGGTACGTCGTGGCGAGCGTTCGCTCGGTGCGTGAGACGCGGGCGGGTGACACCGTGTTCGATGCGGACAACCGCGCGGCCCAGGCGCTCCCCGGGTATCAGGCGGTGAAGTCGTTCGTATTCGCCGGGCTCTATCCGACCGACACGCAGCAGTACGAGGAACTGCGAGACGCTCTCGAAAAGCTGCAGCTCAATGACGCATCGCTGCACTACGAGCCCGAGACGTCCACAGCGCTGGGCTTCGGATTCCGTTGCGGGTTTCTCGGCCTGCTCCACATGGAGATCGTGCAGGAGCGCCTCGAACGCGAGTTCAATCTCTCGCTGGTCACGACGGTGCCGAGTGTCGAGTATCACGTGCACAAGACCGACGGCGAGCTGGTGCTCGTCGAGAACCCCGCCCTGATGCCGAGCGCCGCCGTGGTGGACTACGTGGAGGAGCCATACGTGAAGGCGCGCATCATGGCCCCCGCCGAGTACATCGGAGCGATCATGACGCTCGGCACGGATCGTCGCGGCGAATACAAGGGAATGCACTATATCGACACGGAGCGCGTGGAGTTTGACTGGGAGTTCCCGCTCGGGGAGATCATCCTGGACTTCTTCGACAAGCTCAAGTCCATCTCGCGTGGCTACGCGTCGCTCGACTATGAAATGCTCGAGAACCGGCGGAGCGAGCTGGTGCGCCTCGACATGCTGATCAACGGCGATCCCATCGACGCATTCAGTGTGATCATACACAAGGACAAGGCGTATGACTGGGGCCGAAAGATCGCGGACAAGCTGAAGGAGCTCATTCCCCGCCAGCTGTTCGAGGTGGCGATCCAGGCAGCGATCGGCATGAAGGTCATTGCGCGCACGACCGTAAAGCCGCTGCGAAAGGACGTGCTGGCCAAGTGCTACGGCGGCGACATCACGCGAAAGAGGAAGCTGCTCGAGAAGCAGAAAGAGGGAAAAAAACGGATGAAGCAGGTTGGAAGCGTCGAGATCCCGCAAGAAGCCTTCCTGGCGGTGTTGCAGGTGGAGTGACATCCACTTGTCCGCGCGCCCCTGATGTCCTCCCTGGTGATCCAGACAAGTTT
>DASZZO010000253.1:0-7523 GCA_035544915.1 Gemmatimonadaceae bacterium
AGACTTGAAGGGCGAGCACGCGAACGGGCTGAGTGACCTTCTTAACGAAATCGATTGCGGGGTCCTTCTGGAACAGAACCGCTGCCGGCGGCGAGAACTCCCAATACAGTCTTTCGATGCTCCATAAATCCACTGCGGCCAGCGCGACCAGTGCCCCGCCCGCGAGGCGCGGCGCGATCATGCGCCGCTTGAGAAGCAAGATGACAGCGCAAACGAGCGCGACGAACGCAAAGGAGCGCAGCGCGCCGAGTCGGACGGCGCCAGCGTTGGCAAGCGCCAGGTCTACGCGCTGTGCACTGAGGTCAGGTCCCAGGATTGAGGCAAGTCCGGCCGCGAGGTTCTCCGCGAGCGCTGTGAAGCCGCCGAGCATCGCGATTAGAGCGATCGTCCCGCCCGCCACGAGCCAACCGTAAGCGAAGCGCGCGGAGAGCCCGCGGCGCAGGAGTCGCTCGGTCCCCATCGCCGCCAAGACCGCGACCGCGAACGTCGTGAGATAAAAAATGGTGCTCGGTGCCCGGAAGAACTTCGTTCCGGGAACAGCCGCGTACACCAAACGGAAGAACGGCGTACTGTCACCAAGCGCCCAGAGCATCGTGATCAGGCCCACACCAGTCCAGAACCGGAGGAGCCGTTTGCGCGCCGTCGGCCACGCGCCACCGAACGCGGCGGTCGCGAGCACCAGCACCGCGGCGCCGACGTACTCGCTGTGGAAATGAAACTGGTTTCGTCCCGAGTAGGCCTCCAGGATTCCCGAAAACTGCGGCAGGTAGGTATTCAGCAGCTCTTCGATCGGGAACGAGAACTGGGCCGCGTTTTCAAATCCGAAGCCCGGCCCGCGCGGCGACCAGCTGATGTACTCGCGAACGGGCAGGTATTGAATGGCTCCGATCGCGCCGCCCACGACCACGGCGCCGAAGGCGAATGCGAGCCGCCGGACGCCCTCCGGGCGGTTCAGGCGGTCGTCGCCTTCTCCGCCCAAGGCCAGAAACAGCGCCCATGCACCGCCACATAGCAGCAGGTATTGGAGCACCTGCGGATGGGGCGTGAGCACCGCGAGCCCTATAACAAAGGCCAGAACGCCCCACGCCCATCGCCTTCCATCGCGGACGCCCCAGGTGATCGCAAGGAGCGTCACAGGGAGGAGCGCTGAAACGAACAGCTTCCCATCATGCCCCGCGGAAAGTAGCGAGGACACGAACCCGCCCATCATGTACGCCACGCCGCCAACCAGCGACCCCGTGAATCCAACACGCGCCGCTCTTCGCAAGAACCAGAACGTCGCCAGACCACAGAGAAAAAAATGGAAAATCATCCCCCATGTCATGGCGACGTCGACCGGCAGCAGCAGCCTCAGCAGGAACGTCGGATAGAAAATGTCCCCGTGCATGGCTGCGACGTACGGCATCCCGCCCAAGAGGTAGGGATTCCACTGCGGGAACCCACCGGTCTGCTTCATGTAGCTCGCGGCGAACTCGCGAAAGGCATAGCCTGCCTTGTACTGGTCGCTGTTCGGATTCACCAGGAACTGGCCGGCAAGTGCTGGATAGGCCAAGGAGAGTGCGCAGAGCGAGTACGTCAGCGCCGCCCACAGTGAGGCGAAGCGTGGGCAGGACGAATCGGCAGGCGCGTCATCAACTGCGAGGGGCGTCCGTTGGCGAGCCATTCTGAGAGAGTATGGGGTTTGGGAGACGCGGTTGGCGAAGCGCCAGAAGGACAAGACCCGGTACGGCTTCGAGCACGGTGAGCCACAGCCGTGATACGATTACCAGCAGAGTGGCCTGGGCTCCGACCTCTAACCCCGCCGCCGAAAGCAGCGCCAGCAGAGACAGCTCTCGAGCGCCCACGCCACCGGGCGCGAGGAAGGTCAGGTACCCAACGAGGTACGAGAGCGTGAAAACTGCGGTATACGTGGCCGGGCTGCCAGCGCGCGGGCCAAATAGCGCGATCGCGAGTTCGCGAAACGCGACTCCGTAAAGCGCCCACGCCATCGTACAACCAGCAAGTGCCACGACGATTGCGGCCGGCGGAATCCGGGGCGGCTGTAGCTCGCGACCCGTCAATCGACTGGCGAGTCGCATCAGGCCGGGAACCAGCCATGGTATCGCCAGCACCCCAACGAGACAGACCGCGATGCCCGGAATCAGGACCGGACCGGCCAGACCAGCGGAGCCGGCTAGCGCCACGACCATGAATCCGGCGGCCACGTTGAGGAGGTTTACGACGAGCGACGACCCGATCGCGGCAACGGCTGACAACCCGGCGCGTTGGGCAAGCGCTCCCATTGCACCGATCTGCCAGATCTTGCCGGGCACGTATTTCCCGAGGTTCGACACGAACCAGATGCGCGCGGCAATGCCCCGTGAGAACCGTTCGCCCCATGCAACGACCGTGTGGCGCCACGTCTCCACCAGAACACCATAACTCCCAAACACGACCACTCCCGACGCGACAACCCTCCACCAGTTGGGGTGCGTCGTCGCACGAAGGGACGCCAGCTCCGTCCATTGCGTGGCAATCGTCCGCCCGAAAAACCACAGAACGGCCACTGCAAAGACGACCTGCAACATCGCCCACCGCCGCCTACGCGACACTCGCACACACCCGCTCGTAGAGCGCGCGATACCGGACCGCAACGATGTCCGGCGAAAACCGTCCAAGGGCCGCCGCTCGCCCTGCACGCCCGAGCGCGGCTCCGCGATCGGCGCGGGCGAGGACGGCGTCCATCGCGCCTGCCAGGGCGCCAACGTCTCCGGGCGCGACGAGAAGGCCTGTTTCGCCGTCAATGACGACGTCGGTGAGTCCACCCGAGCGAAACGCGACCACCGGCGCTTCGCATAGCTGGGCCTCAACCGCAACGAGTCCGAGGCCTTCCCTCTCGCTCGGGACGATGACAGCGGTGGCGGCGCGATACAGCGGAATGAGCTCACGTTGTGGCAGAACGCCGTGAAACGCGACGCGGGACCCGAGTCCCAGCGACCGCGCGCGCGCCTCGAGCGCCGGCCGGTCGGGGCCATCTCCGACTACATCGAGTGACGCGCCCGCCCGACTTGCTGCGAGCGCCTCGAGCAGAACCCCAATTCCCTTCTGAGCATTGAGCCGACCGACGAAGGCAAACCCGGCGGCACGCCGCGGTCCCCCCGGAGAAAACAGGGCGACGTCAACCGGCATCGGCTCAACGGAAACCTCGAGCCCGGGGGCCAATGCACGAGCTTCGCCCGCAAGCCAGCTGCTCACCGCGGTTACCGCCGCTGAGTGACTTGCAACCCGCCTGAAAAAAAATGGAGCCCACGCGTTCGCCCTGGCAAGCCGCACATCACTTCCGTGCAGCGTCGTCACGAGCGGTAGCGCTCCACGCACGCCGACAGCCGACAGGCCTGACGGAAACCACCAGTGCGCGTGGATGACGTCGGGCGTGAACGATCGGATCCCCTCGGCCAGCGCCTGGCGGCCGCGCCAGAGCATTCCCATTAGCGCCGCCTTGCCTCGTAGCGATCCCTTCACCTGCTCTGCCATTGTGCCTGTATACGCGAGCGTTTCCCATGCGAGCGGCGCGTACCGGAAGCGCTTTACCGGCACTCCGTCAATCCTCTCCTCAGGGGCCAGCCCCGGGGCCGAGGGTGCCAGTACGAGGATCTTGGCCCCGCCGTCAGCAAGGGCGCGTGCGAGACGGTGGATGAAAACGCCCGCAGGATCGTCGCGGCGCCGCGGGTACGAATGCGTGACAAGGAGGACCCGCACGCGCCTGCGCTGCCCAGCAGCTCAGTCGTGGGGTCGCACGCGCCGTTCATCCAGCAGGCGGCGCAACTCACGCTGTTCGGAGCGCAGAACGGCCACCTGCTCGCCGAGCAGTCCGGTGGCGAAGAAGATGCTGCCAAGAATCATCGAGGTCTGAATGACCGTCCACACCGGTCGCACGGCCAGTCCGCTGAAATCGGCAAGGAGGAGCCCGATTCCTGCGATCCCGGCAAGAAAGCCTATCGCGAACAGCGCTGCGCCGAGCATGCCAAATGCCAGCAGGGGCTTCCGCGCGAACTTGAGCTCGAACCACACCGCCAGCATGTCCAGCACGCCCACGGGAATGCGTCCAATGCCAAACTTCGACTTCCCCGCGTGACGGGGATAAAGCGGCACCGGGATCTCCGTGACGGTGTAGCCGTTCGCCGCAGCGAGCACGATCATGTACCGGTGCCAGTCGGGGCGGGCCGGCTGATCCTCCATGATCTCCCGCCGGTAGGCTTTCACGTTGTTGAGGTCGCGCACGGGCACGTGAAAAAGGGTTCGCGAGAGGGCGTTGTATATCCCCGATACGAATGCCTTGTCGTAGACGCCCTGCTTGTAGCCCGTCACCATGTCCGATTCCCCCGCGAGGATCGGCGCTACGAGACGCGGGATGTCCTCGGGCTTGAACTGCAGATCGGCAGGATAGAACACGAGCACGTCGGATCGGGCCGCGTGGTATCCGCTTCGAAGGGCGTCGGCGATGCCTCGCGGACTCCGGTGCTGCACGATGCGCAGGAACGGATACCGCTGCTTGAGCTCGCTCAGCACACGGGCCGTATCATCGACGGAGCCGTCGTCTATTGCAATAACCTCATAGCGCTCGTGCGCGCCCCGGAACGTCTCGTCGCAGAGCTGGAGAAACAGAGGCAGATTTTCTGCCTCGTCCCTCGCCGGCACGAGTACCGACACGTCCACGCCAGGGCGCCTGGCATCGACAGGCGCGGGCCTGCCGAGCGTCGACGTCATACGCGCTTTCTCATGCGCGCTGACAGCACGCCAAGCTGGTCCCGATACTTGGCCACGGTTCGCCGTGCGATCTTCACTCCATCGCGGCCGAGGATCTCGACGATCCCCTGGTCTGTGAGCGGGTTCCTTGGGTCTTCCTCTTTCACGAGCTTTTCGATGGTCGCCTTGATGCCGCGGGCCGACACATCGTCTCCGGCAACCGTGGAGAGCCCGCTCGAGAAGAAGAACTTGAGCGGTAGCACGCCGCGGGACGTCTGCGCGTACTTCTCGTTAGTCACGCGACTGACGGTCGATTCGTGCATGCCGATAACATCCGCCACTTCGCGCAGCGTGAGCGGCACGAGGTGCTGCACGCCCTTCTCGAAGAAGTCGCGCTGCCGGTCAACAATGAAGTTCATCACCTTGAGCATCGTTTGCCGCCGCTGCTCGATAGCCTGAATGAGCCACTGCGCGGCGTTCAGCTTGTTGGAGATGAACTCCCTGTTCTCGCCCTGAAATTGCTTCTTGTCCCGCGCCATTTCCTGGTAGACCCGGCTCAGCTTGAGGCGCGGCAAGTTTCCGTCGTTCGTGAAGACCATGTATTGCCCGTCAATCTTCTCCACGACCAGGTCGGGTACGACGTAATGGTCCTGCTTGTCGGACTTGGCGAGTCCGGGCTTGGGGTTGAGCTTCGCAACCTCGTCGGCAGCCTGCTGTATTTCGGCCGGACTTACGCCCACTTTCTTCGCGACGTCGGACCAGCGGTGTGCGATGAGCTCGTCGAAAAAGTCGCGCACCAGCCGCGCCGCAAGCGATTCCTCCTGGCGCGCGTCCCTGAGCTGGAGCAGCAGGCACTCGCGGAGGTCTTTCGCGCCCGTTCCGGGTGGGTCGAGGCGCTGGATAATCGTCTGCATCTCCTCTGCCTCCGCCATGGTATAGAACGGCACCGGGCCATCATCGCGTCCTTCGGCTTCGGCTGCTCTTGCCACCACGTCGTTGATACCAGCGAGAATCTCTTCCGGCGTGGCGGTGAGATAGCCGTCCTCGTTGATGTTGCCGATGAACTCATCCGCGAGCAGGAGCTGGCGAGGTGTCAAGTCGAGTAGCTGGATCTGCTGCCGCAGGTGGTCGTCAAGTCCTTCGGTCGCGACGGTGACGGCCTCGAATTGTTCTCGATCCTCCCGCATCTCCCGCACTCCCCCCTCGGCCTCGAAGCCGTTGAGAAGGATTTCTTCCCAATCCGTCTGCTCCTGCGCCTCCGGTTCGGCGGGCTCTTCCGCGGTAGCCGCGGGCGCCTCAGCCTGGGTGTCCGTGATCTCGTCCTCCGCCTGCTCCCCCTCTTCTTCATCTGCCGAGAGCTCGAGAAAAGGATTGATCAACAGTTCCTGCTTAAGATGCTGTTGGAGGTCGAGCAGCGGCATGTACAGCATGTCCATCGCCTGGTACAGGCGTGGGTTGATCTTGAGCTCCTGCCCAAGGCGCAGGGATTGGTTCATCCCGGTCTTCATCCTGCTAGCTCCGGGCCTTGGGGGGCTGCAATGGTCTGCAGTGCCTGAGTCGGCGTATCGCCGTGTTCGGCACGGAACCGCGTGCGGAGTCGCGCGGTAAGGGTCGGGCCGAGATAGATGTCGGCGACGGTCGGGTCGAACACGAGCTCGCGAACGGTTCCCGATACCTTCATCTGGCCGTCGAACAGGATGTATGCGCGATCCACGATATCGAGTGTCTGTTCCACGTTATGATCGGAAATCAGCACGCCGATGCCGCGATGCTTCAGGTTGGCCACGATCTGCTGGATGTCATGCACCGCGATGGGGTCGACGCCCGCGAAAGGCTCGTCGAGCATCATGAACTTGGGACTCGTAACGAGGGCGCGGGTAATCTCCAGACGACGACGCTCGCCGCCCGACAAGGCATAGGCCTTGTTGTGCCGCAAATGCTTGATGTTGAGCTCATCAAGCAGCCCCTCGAGGCGCGACTCCCGCTCCTGACGCGAGATCTTCAGGGTCTCGAGAATCGCGAGGATATTCTCCTCGACCGTGAGTTTGCGAAAGACCGAAGGCTCCTGCGAGAGATATCCGATTCCCCTGCGCGCCCTCCTGTACATGGGCTCTTCGGTGATATCGTGCCCGTCAAAGAGAATGCGCCCGGCGGTCGGCGGGATGATGCCTACGATCATATAGAAGGTCGTGGTCTTCCCCGCTCCGTTTGGCCCGAGGAGGCCGACGATCTCCCCCTGTCGCAGCTCAAGTGCCACGTCATTGACGACGGGGCGCCGTCGATAGGTCTTGAGCAGTCCGGTGGCAGTGAGCACGCTTGAGCCCGCCACATGCGCCGCGCCACCGAAGCGACGCAGTGACGGATGCTCGCCCGTGTGGCGGAGCACTTCGGCCAGCGCGCCGCGTGACTGCCGTACAATCGCCCGGAGTGCCGGAGAGATGCTAAGCCGGCCGGAGGTCAGGTCCGGCGTGTCGCGCGGATCTTCGATCGCGCCGGCACCCACGAGGCGCGGTAATACCACGCGGACGATATGGTCGCGCACTTCGTCGAGACTGAGACGGCCGGCCTCGGCGTCGGCATCGCGGCCCTCTGCGCGCAACGAGGCGAGATAGTCGGAGCGAAGTCGCACTACGACGTCGTGAAACGATGCGGACCCCTCGTCATCCGCGACACCCACGAGCGCCAGCAGCGTAAGGGCGGTGGACCGGTCACCGGCCGCGTAGCGTTCTACGACCGCACGGAGTTGCTCGTGTGGGCTGTCGTGCCCGTTTGTTGTCATGGCGCTCGCCCCGGCGGTT
>DASZZO010000254.1:0-5406 GCA_035544915.1 Gemmatimonadaceae bacterium
GGCACCAGGCGCCGGGCGGCGCACCAAACCGGTGCGCGGTGGATCAGACGATTGCCAGGACGCCTCGCTCCTTCACCACCGTCCCCGTGAACGTCGATCCCGTTGTGCCCGTGAGCTCGACCGTGAAGTACTTCCCGATCATCGTCTCGTCGCCTTGCATGATGACCGTCTTGAAATCGCGTGACCGCGCCTGCAGGAGGTCGTCGCCCTTGCGCGCCTGCTTCTCCACCAGCACTTCGCGCCGTTCGCCGAGCCGGCGCATGTTGCGTTCGCGCGCAATGCCGCGCACCGTGTCCTTGAGCCGCTCGAAGCGCGAATCCACCTCGTCGTCGGGTACCAGCAGACTGGCGGGCATGCGTGTGGCTGGAGTACCCTCGCGCATCGAGAACTTGAACATGAACGCATCGTCAAAGCCGATCTCGCGCACGGCCGTGATCGTCTCCTCAAACTCGTCGGCCGTTTCACCCGGGAAGCCCACGATGAGATCGGTCGTGAGCCCGAGTCCCGGAATGGCGGTGCGCAATCGGCCGGCGCACGCAATGTATTCGTCTCGCGTGTACCGCCGCAGCATGCGCTTGAGCGTGCGGCTCGACCCGCTCTGCATGGGAAGGTGCACGTGCTCGCACACCGTCTCCACCTCGGCCAGCGCAGCGACCACGCGATCGCTGAAGTCGTTCGGATGGGGACTGGTGTAGCGCACCCGACGGATGCCGGGCACTGCACCCACAGCGCGCAAGAGGTCGGCGAAGTCGTGCGTGCCGTCTGAATACGAATTCACGGTCTGGCCCAGCAGCACGACCTCGGAAAGACCCGCTTCCACGACCTCACGGGTTTCGCGAACCACGTCGTCCAGCGTGCGACTCCGCTCTGCGCCGCGCGTGTACGGGACGATGCAGTAGGTGCATCGGTAGTCGCAACCGCGCTGGACCGGAATCCAGGCCTTAACCCCTTCGAAGCGTCGCGCCTGGAAGTCTTCGTAGTGTTCCTCGAGATCGAAATCTGTGGCGCTGAACTTCTCGCCCTTCCGGGCGCCCTCGAGCAACTGCGGCAGCGCGCGATACGCATCCGGACCGACCACGAGCGATACGCGGGAGTTGCTCTCGAGCAATCGCGGCCCCAAGCGCTGCGCCATGCAGCCGGTAACGCCGAGGATGCTGTCGGCCTTCATGAAGCGACGCAGCTCTCCCAGGCGGCCTATCACTCGCTGCTCGGCGTTCTCACGAATGGCGCAGGTGTTCACGAGGATCACGTCGGCGCCCTCGGGACCGTCGACTGGACTGTACCCCGCTTGCGTCAGTCTGCCGAGGATGAGCTCGGAATCGCTGACGTTCATCTGACATCCGTAGGTCTCGATGTAGACAGTCGGCATGCAAACGTTGGAGAAGGGGTGATGGCAGACCCGATGCCGGGAAGCGGATGGTGAGGCGGCTAGCGCGCCGTTCGATCGCATGCCGTCGCCACCAACCCCGCGCCCGACGTCGAGAGCCGCGCCGCAAAACGCGTTCGGCGCGGCATCGAGGGGTCGGCCAACTCGACGGAAAGATAGTCCTCCGTCAGGCCCCTGCGCTTTTTCCCCTCACCAATCACCACTACATCCGCATCGCCGCCGGCGCGGACCGTGCAGTAGGCCGCTCCACGCTCAGTCCCGAGCTCGCGCAGCTCGGCCGCACGACGCTTCGCCACGGGGGATGGCACGCGCGCGCCAAGCCGGTCCGCCGCCGTGCCCGGGCGCCCGGAATACGGAAACACGTGCAGGTAGGTAAAGGGCAGAGCCCGCACCAGGGCAAGCGTCGCGCGGTGATCCTCCTCGGATTCCCCGGGGAACCCTGCGATGATATCCGCCCCAAGCGCAAAGACGGATTGGCCCGCGATGACGCCGTCCACGGCGCGCGCGTACGTGCTCGCCGTGTACCAGTGTCTCCCCATGCGCTTCAGCACGCGGTCCGAGCCCGATTGAAGCGGGGCGTGAAGGTGCGGCACCAGACGTGAGGATTCACCGGAAAGCAAGTCCCGCAGGCGCAGATCGATCTCAGTCGCCTCCACCGACGATAGGCGAAGGCGCCCTCGCGGAACCTCCTGCACCAACCGCTCCACAAGCGCGCCGAGAGAACTCCCTATGTCTGATCCGTACGATCCGATATGTACCCCGGTCAGCACGATTTCGGGATGCTGGTCCGCAAGCACGATGGCCTCGTTTACCAGCTCGTCCGCCGGACGCGACCGATGGGGCCCGCGTGCCAGCGTGGTCGCGCAGAAGGTGCAGTGCTCGTCGCATCCGTCCTGGATTCGCAACAGCGCTCTCGATCCGGTCTGCACCGCCGCGCGCGACGCTGACAACGTCGCATCGACCCCCAGTGCGATCGCGAGCGCAGGGAGGTCCGCGCCCGATACAACAGCGCGCACCCCGGGCAACGTGGCGATAGCGCCATCGTCCCGCGCCGCTGCGCACCCCATGACGATGGACCGCAGCCCAGGATGTCGGGCGGCATTCCCGCGAACCGCCCGCCGCAGGTCTGCCTCCGCCTCGCTCGTGACGGCGCACGAATTGAAAACTGCCACGTCGGCTTCCTCGGGCGAAGCCACGATCGTCCCGCCGGCGCGAAGGATCATCTCTCGCGCCGCTTCGGTGTCGTACTGGTTTGCGCGACATCCGAATGTGCGCAGATAGGCCTTCATTGGTGTTTCGCCGCAGCCGGAAGTGCCGCCTCCGCCGTTCGCGCGTGAACGGGGAACTCGCCGCTTCGTGCGTACGCACGCACCGGCACCTGTGGCTCGAGGGGCAGTTGCACGTAGAACGTGCTGCCCTCCCCCTCGCCGCTCCGCACCCAGATGCGCCCGCCGTGCGACTCGACGGCGAGGCGACAGAAGGTCAGGCCCAGACCTGAGCTGCGCACCCGGGGCGCGTTCGGCGACCGCACGCGTTCGAACTTGCGGAAGATGATCTCCTGGTACTCACCCGGAATGCCCGGGCCGTCATCTGCGACGGTGAACAGAATGCCATTCGGGTCGCTGCGCGCGGCAAGCGCGAGCCGGACGGGGCCGGCCGAGTGCGTGATCGCGTTCTGCACGAGGTTGGACATCACCCGCTTGATGAGCACCTTGTCCGCAATGAACACAGGGGCATCGTCGGCCACGTCCGTGGTGGCCGACGCGCCCTCCTGCTGGAATCGCAGCGCCCAGTCGTAGACGATCTCCGCAAGCAGGGCTGCCGGTGCGATCGGCTCGGGATTCAGCGCGATCGTCTGCTCCTCGATGCGCGCGACTTCGAGCAGGTCCTCGATGAGGGAGAGCAGGTCCTCCGCCTTGCCCTCCGCATCGGAGAGAGCACGCGTCTGCGGATCGGAGAGCGCGCCGAAATCCCCCTCGCGCATCATCTCGAGCGTCGCGAGCACGGACGTCAGCGGCGTCTTCAAGTCGTGTACGATCATCTTCATGAGGTCATCGCGCACCTTCTGCAGCTCTCTGAGGCGCTTGAGGCTCTCCTCCAGCGCGTCGGTGGCGCCCTTCAGCTTGAGGAGGGCCTGCACGCGCGCATTGAGGACCATCCGGTTATGGGGCTTCGTGAGGAAGTCATCGCCACCAGCCTCGATGGCCTTCACGCGGTCCGTCGTGTCGCCCAGCGCAGTGACAAAAATCACCGGAATGCGTGCCGTGCGCGCATCGCGCTTGAGGCGCCTGCAGACCTCGAAGCCCGCGTCGCGGTCGCTTACACCCAACTCTCCCGCCGGCATGGATGCGTCGAGAATGACGAGGTCAGGACGGTGCTCGACGGTGCCGGCGAGCGCGGACGGCGCATCGCGCGCGACGATCGTACGAAAGCCAAGTGTTGCGAGCTGGTCCACCAGCAGTTCGGCGTTCGCATCCACATCGTCGGCAACGAGGATGAGAGGCGTCGCGTCCTGCCTCACGGCTTGATCGCAAACCCGATGCTCAGGATCCACCCCGTCTCGGCAAGGCCGGCCGAGGTGCGGCGGGCGCGCGCAAGCGCGATATCGGCCGCTCCACGTCCCGCCGCGAGGGGAATACCAACGCCACCTGTGAGCGACTGCTCGGCCACCTTCTGCGTACCGACGGCAAACGGCAAGTCGCGCGACCGAAACCCGAGGCGCAATGCCATGGGAATCCCCGACACCCTGGGACCCGCAACCTCCATTCCACCGGCTAGTTCGGCTGCGTCACGAATCACGAGTCCCGGAGAGCCGAGTCCCCGCATGCCAGTCCATTTGTCCTTCCCGTACCGCACGGCCAGGGCGGATCCCGCAAAGCCTTCATACGCCGCGGAGACACTCCAGCGGCTCGGGACGGTCGCGGAGCCCACCACGGTGGAATCGCCCGCGTGCATATGCATCGATCCGCCAAAACGCGCCGAGGCCGCGAGGTTCAGGTGCGGGACGGGAATGGCAAGCAACCCGACGGATACTGCAGATCCGCTGAAGTTGTAGATGCTCGCCTGGGTGAAGCTTCCAAGCCGCAGCGAGTCGGCGAAATCGCGGCCGAGCACCGTGCGATTCTCGCCCGGAAACACGTGGAGGCCCGCCCCGAAGTAGAGCTTTTCACTCACCTGATAACTCAGCGCCGCTCGCGCATCGCTGATGCCGCCTGCGCTTTGCGCCGTCACGCGCGACTGGACCAGCTGGCCACCGACCGTCTGCGTGTCGAAGTAGGTGTTGGTCCAGCTGCGATCGAGGAGGCTTGAAAACGAGAGTCCCACGGTCGCCCGGCCGAACCGGCCGCTCACGCCCACGACGGGAAAGCGGGCCGTCGTGCTGCTGGCATTGCCGCTCGGTGAGGTCACGCGGCGAAACTCCGGGTCGTACTGCGCGTACACCGCCGCGCGAACGCCCAGCGAGAGCGACGCGGGGTTGAGCGGTGAGTTCGCATCGAAGTCGGCGAGCGAACCGCCCGCCCCCAGGGCGCGCGAGCTCAGCTGCCCGCCCGGATAACCGAACCCCTGCGTGCTCAATGAGCCTTGCGCTGGGAGCGCCGGAAGGGCCACGAGCGCGCACAGGGCAGCGGCGAGCGAGTATCGCACGATCGGTCGCATCAGGGAATCCCGAACTGCGTCCGGGGTATGTAGGAGATCAACATCGCGGGGCGCAGCCCCGCGGCAGCGGACGTGGAGAAGAACCGCACCTCGAAGGGCGATACGCCTTCTGGAGATGCGCGAAGCACGATGGCGTGCGGCGGCGCGTTCACCAGGGCCGTCTGCGCGCCCCAGGCACTCAGAAGCCCGTGCATCTCGAACGTGCGCACACCGGAATCCCGCGGTGACAGGAGCAGCGAGTCGAGCACGAGCAACCCGGGCGCCGAGATGATGTTCGCGGCGCGACGCAGGTCGGTGACCTGGTTGCTCGCGAGCGAGACGTGGGCGTGCACCGTGATCGTGTCGCTCGCATCCCCGAATGC
>DASZZO010000255.1:0-4910 GCA_035544915.1 Gemmatimonadaceae bacterium
GAAGCGTACGGGCGGTCCAGCCATCCGCGACGACCATGGTGGCGTCGGCGAGTGCCACCACGTCCGGACCGCGCATTTCGAGCGCCGGTGAAGCGGTTTCATCAAACCGTACTGGCACCGGTTCACCCTGGGCCGCGACGCGCACCGCGACGACCTCCGCATCGCGATCGAGCGTGAATCCATAGCGCTCGGCATGGGTGGCCGCAAACCGCGTCGCCAGCGTGTCGCCGCCATCGCCGGGCGCGCACGGAACGTCCAGTTCGTGCCCCTGGCCCGCGTAGCGCACGCGCGCGTGCCATGTGTAATGCACGGCCGTGCCCGGCGGTGCGGCGCGGCGGGCCAGCGTGCGCAGCACGGCGGCAAATGAATCGCGGTCCAGGCGGGACGTCGTGCGCATCACGCTCGCCGCAGCCTCGCGAAGTTCGGGCGCGATGGCGAGTCCCAGGGCGCTGAGTACGCCGGCGCAGGGGGGCACGAGTATCGAGCGCATGCCCAGCAGGTCGGCGAGTGCGCAGGCGTGCAGAGGGCCGCCACCACCGAATGCCACGAGCGCGCAGGAGCGCGGATCGATGCCGCGCTCTACGCTTACGCGCCGCAACGCGCGCGCCACTTCTGCATCGGCTATCGCGACGATCGCTTCAGCGGTGCGTTGGCTGCTGGCGCCGAGCCGCTTGGCGAGTTCCTCCACCGCGGCCCGGGCGGCGGTACCGTCGAGGGTGACGCCACCCGGGAGGTGCGCGGCGTCGAGCCTGCCCAGCGTGACGTGCGCATCGGTAACGGTGGGTTGCGTGCCGCCGCGGCCGAACGCGACCGGGCCCGGCACCGCACCGGCGCTGCGCGGCCCCACGCGAAGCGCACCGCCGTCGTCCATCCATGCAATGCTTCCTCCGCCGGCGCTCACCGTTTCGACCAGTACGCGTGGCAGTGCGATGGGCACACCGGCGACGCGGCCGCCGGGTTCGACGAGCGGCACGCCACCGAGGATAAGTCCGGCGTCGGCACTCGTCCCCCCGATGTCGATGGTGAGCGCGCGGTCGAGCCCCGCCGCGCGCAGCACGGCGGCGGCACCCACCACGCCCCCCGCGGGCCCCGAGAGCGCGAGCGATGCGGCGGCGCGCGCGGCCTCGGCCGCGGTGCGCATGCCGCCACCAGACGTCATCACCTCGGGCGCGGGATAGCCGTCCCGGTCGAGCCTCGCCGACAGGCGCGCCAGGTAGCGCGACACGCTCGGCCGTGCGTAGCCCTCGGCGACGGCCGTCGTGGTGCGCTCGTATTCACGGATCTCCGGCAGAACCTCCGCGCCGAGCACGATGTCCGTATCCGGGAGCCGGTTGCGAATCGCTGCGGCGAGCGAGCGTTCATGCGCGTCGTCGTCGTACGCATGGAGGAGCACAATCACCACCACCGCCGGATCCAGTGCGGCGACCGCGCCGGCCACACGCTCCGCTTCGGCGTCGGTCAGTGCGAGGGTGACACCCCGCGGCGTGCGCCGCTCGGAGACCCCCACGACGCGGTCCGCGCTCACCAGGGGCGGCGGATGCTGCGCCGACAGATCGTAGAGCGCCGCGCGATCCTGGCGGCGGAGCTCCAGCAAGTCGGTCGCTCCGGCAGTTGCGCAGAGCACCACGCGCGCGCCGCGCCGCTCGAGCAGCAGGTTCGTCACTACCGTGGTGCCGTGGGCCACCCGGTTGACGTCCGCCGGCGAAACGCCGAGCGCGTCGAGCGACGTCGCCACGCCTTCGCTCTGGTCGCTCGGTGTGGAGAGCACCTTGCGGCTTTCCACCGCGCCATCGGCGCCCACCGCCGCGAGGTCGGTGTACGTGCCGCCAACGTCGATTCCGACCGAGTATCTCAGGCCGCTTTTCCGCCGCGCGCGGTGGTGGCGCGCCAGAGGGCAACAGCCAGCGCCACCTGGGCCGGCACAACAAGGGCGAGCAGCGGGCCGTTCTCCTGCGCAAGCCCCGGTACTACCCGCAGAGCCATCGCGGCAAGCGCGGCCACCACCGCGAACACGCCCAGCGAACGCGCGATGCGCACGGCCCGCTGCGACGAACGGCCGATCGCCAGCGGAAACAGCACGGCGAGCGCGAGCGACACGGGCGTTGCAAGGAGCAGATTGAGATTTCGCGCCATGAATACATGACGCGTGAAAAGCCCGAGGAAGAGCACGAACAACCCTGCGCTGCCGGCCAGGGCGTGCCACGCGGCCCCAACCGTGGCGATTCCCCACCGCGCCGCGCCCGAACGGCCGCTGAGGGTCCCCAGCACGAGCACGGCCGCGGCCAACGTCATGCCGGCGCCGAGCGCCGGCCAGAACAAGTCCGGCGGTGACGGCCGGTCCGCAAGGCGGTCGTCCACGACAAGCCTCCGCTCGGCGCGCACCAGCGGAGTCGGGACGCCGCCGCCGCGGCGCACCTTGACGTCGCGAATCAGCTCGAGCAATCGCATCGGAATGAACATCTCCTGCCAGGCAGACAGCGTTGCGTCAGCGCGCAGGCCCAGCGCGAAATCCATTCCCAGGTCGAGCACCGGGTACGCCGCCGCGAGGCGAAGCGTTTCGCTGCGGTAAGTGACGCCGTGTTCCCGCGAACTCACTTCGCGCCGGATCGCGCCGCCCAGCACCATGTCGAGCACATCACGCACGCGCGTCGAACAGTTGTCCCTGTAGTAGTCGTAGCGGTACCACTTGTTCTCTTCCCGCGCGTTCCACTGGATGAACCGGCGCAGCGAGTCGGCCTCTGCGGTGCTGAGCGCCAACTCCTGCTCCGTGACCCATCTGCCGGCGTTGCGATACGCGGCCACGAGCGGCAGCGTCGGGAATCCTTCCATCCAGTAGCGCGTGTCGCCCGTGAGGAAACGCTGCAGGAACCGCGGCTGGGCGAAGGAAAACATTCCCCAGTTGTAGGCGCTGTCGAGTCCGGTGTGCAGGTCGTGCACGCGAATCGAGATATGACCGAACCGCTCGAACACTTCTTTGCCTGGCCCCATCGTCAGCACGGAGATGATGGTTGAATCCCCCGGTGGCGTCGCCTGCGCAGCGGCCGCGGGCGGAGCAAGCGCGAGGGCAACCGCCCCCCACCACGCCCAGCCCCGCCGTCCCCGCCGCGGCGGCCGGCCCGTTGCCGGCGTCAGAACCGGATCTCCTTGCCCTCTTCGGCTGCCCGGTAGACGTCCTCCACCACGCGGTAGAGGAGCAGTTGATCGTCGGGCGGCTCATAGGCAGCCTCCTTGCGGACCACGGCAACGAAATGCGCAAGTTCGGCCCGATACGACTGGAGGAATGCACTCTCGCGCTGGGCGGCACCGCGTGGCGTGACGTCTGTGGCCAGGCCGTTCAGTTCCTTCACGATGCGCAACGGCGAGAGGCGCGCACTGCCGCGCGTTCCGATTCCCTCGAACCACCAGCGGTCGTCACCGCCCACGTAGTGCCAGTTCACGTCGATCGCGACCGTGAATCCGTTGGCGCACTCGGCGAATACGAAGAGCGCGTCCTCGACGGTATTGGCGCCGCGTGCCCGGTCCATGGTCGCCGTCACACGAAGCAGATCGGGAAAGTCGCCGACCCACGCGGCGAGATCGAGGAGCGGAAGCCCTTCTTCGAGGAAGGCGCCGCCGCCCGCCTCGGCGCGTCGCGTCCGCCACGGCGAAACGGTGGTGCGGCGGCGATATGCGCCCGCGCGCACCGAGTGCACCTTGCCGAGTTCGCCGCCGTGCACGAAGGCCTGGAGCGCCTGCACGTCGCTGCGGAACCGATGATTGTTGGCCACGAAGACCTTGCGGTCAGCCCGTGTCGCCGCGTTGAGAATTCGCTCGACCCCCCGCGAGTTGAGCGCGAAGGGCCGCTCGCACATCACGTGAGCGCCCGCCCGCAGCGCGCTCAGCGTGTGGGGCTCGTGCAGGTGATTCGGGGTGGCGACGACCACCGCGTCGAGCGCGTCGGTGTCGAACAGGTCTTCAATGTCGCCGAAGGTGTCCGGCACGCCAAATCGCTGCGCGAGCCCGCGCGCCTTGGCCAGGTCGTTGTCGCAGAGCGCGACCAGCTGCACACCTCGCATCTTGGCGAGCACGGGCAGATGCGCCGTCTGCGCAATGGCGCCGAGGCCGATGACGGCGATGCGAATGGGAGGGCGCGGCGTGCCGCCCGTGGGACTCGGTCTCACCTGCCGCTCCGGCTGAAAAGTCCGCTCGAGTGACGCCGGGCGCGCGGGCGGCCCGGACAAGGGTCAGTTCACCGGCCCGACCGTCGTGCCGGGATAATACGTCGCGAGGATGATGCGCGCCGTCTGTCCTGCGCGCGCGCGGCCGATAGCCCCCCATTGGCACATCCCGATGCCGTGGCCGTACCCATTGCCCTTCGCCAGGAGCCGCGCCAGGGTGCCGTCTCCACGCGACTCGGATTCCACCGTAAAATAGGTGCTGTTCAGCATCTCGCCACCGGGCGCGCGCAGCACATATCGGATGTCGTTGCCGCGGAGCGCATAGGTTCCGCGGTCGGTATTGATGGCGAGTCGTCCGACGCGGCCGCTGGGGGTGCGCGCCTCGATCACCACGCCATGCACCCGCCCGGGCCCGCCTGGGGGAACGGCGGCATAGTTCTTCAGGTAGGAGCGCATGGCGGCGTCGAGCTCTTCCCCGGCAAACGTGCGCGTCCACGCGAAGCGCGGGGCAATGTCGCAATAGTAGCGGTCTGGCGCCCCCGGGATGCGGTCGCTCACACGCCGCAGATAGGGCTCAGCGCTTGCGCGCCACACTTCCTCCGGCGCGGCCGTCTCGCCGCCACACGATGATGAGTACGGCGCGCTGACGACGCGCCCGCCGTACTTCAACACGAGGCCGGCGGTCGCTTCAACGGCCTGGTCGGAGAAGGGACGTTCGGCGTCGACGCCGCCATAGACCTGGTCGGCGACCCC
>DASZZO010000256.1:0-10854 GCA_035544915.1 Gemmatimonadaceae bacterium
TGGGCCACCTTTCTACCGCGTGGTCGGCGTGGTTGGCGACATTCACGACGATGGCCTCGACAAGCTTCCTCTTCGGGCGGTGTTCTTTCCCATTCTGCCGATACGCGGCGCTGAGCTCTGGGAGCCTCCGACCGCCGAGAGCTACTTGCTCCGTACGTCCGCCAATGACCCGACCCTCCTCGTTGGCGCCGCGCGAAGGGTGATTGCGGAAGCGGACCCCGGCGTCGCGCTGGCCAACCCGCGCACAATGAACCAGGTTGTCGCCAAGTCCATCGCGCGCGTGAGTTTCACCATGCTCCTGCTCGGCGCCGCCGCGTTCATGGCGGTGGTACTCAGTGCCGTCGGGATCTACGGCGTCATCGCGTACGTAGTGGGCCAGCGCCGGACGGAAATCGGCATTCGAATGGCCCTCGGGGCCGGCAGTGGCGAAGTGGTGACCCTCGTTGCGATGCAGTCGGTCCGCCTCGCTTCGCTTGGTGTGGTCATCGGACTCGCCGGCGCTCTCCTGGCCACGCGCGCCTTGCGTTCACTCCTTTTCGAGGTCAGCCCCACCGATCCCGTCACGCTCGGGACGGTATCGGTCGCGTTGATCGCCGTGGCTGCGATTGCGGGCTGGCTCCCGGCGCGGCGCGCAGCGCGAATCAGTCCGCTCGAAGCGATACGCTGAGTCGGCTCAGTACGTCACGTCGAACTGCCCGCTCGTCACCAATCGCGTCGCGGGTGTAACAGAGCTCACAAGGGCCTTGGCCGTGAAGGTGAACGTGCCCACCACACGGTTTGACGTCACGGTGGTCAGCGTTATGGTACCGCTGCCCCCGAAGCTGTTCGCCTGCCACATCTGTGAGCCGATCAGGACATTCGCGGCGGCCAAAGTGCCTGGGCCGATCGTCTGCGTGCCGGTTCCACCCGTTGCAATCGTCAAGCCCACCGTCGTCTGCCCGCCCAGGTTAGAGCCGACGGTTATGATGAACCCTGCCCCCAGGCTGGCCTCTTGCCCCCGCTGCTGCACGCGGCAATGAGCAGCGCCGCCGAAAGAACCGTGATCGATGATGTGAGATGCATGCGTGCGCTCCTTTGCATGACCGCGTTGGTCGCGCGGGTGGGGCGTGCGCGAATACGTGTGCTGCCGATTGGTTTTGCGCCAAACCACCCCGACAACCGTCATGGCTCGGCACTCTGGCACTCCGGGCGTGGCGCGGGCAATCTTCCCGCATGAGAATTCCCCAGCTTTCCCTCGCCCTTGTGGCACTCGCCTGTACGTCCCTGCAACGCGCAGCGGCCCAGGCGCCGAGGGCCACCCCCGCAGCCGCAGCCGCCACGACAGCCAACGCCCCCGACACCGCCCGCTCCGCGGATCCGTTGGCCGGCCTCCGCGCGCGTTCCATTGGTCCTGCACTGACGTCGGGACGCATCGGCGCGCTCGCGGTCCACCCGTCGAACCACGCCATCATCTTCGCCGGCGCGGCTTCGGGCGGACTCTGGAAGACCGTGAACGGCGGTGCGAGCTGGCAACCGGTATTCGACACACAGGGTTCATACTCGATCGGCTGGGTGACGATCGACCCCAGAAACCCCAACGTCGTCTGGGTGGGCACGGGGGAGAACAACTCCCAGCGCTCAGTCGGCTACGGCGATGGCGTCTACAAATCCGACGATGGCGGGCGATCCTGGAAGAACGTGGGCCTCAAGAGCTCCGAACACATCGGCCGCATCGTGGTGGATCCGGCCAACAGTGACATCGTCTACGTGGCCGCGCAGGGCCCGCTCTGGAGTGACGGCGGTGACCGCGGGCTCTACAAGACCACGGACGGCGGCAAGAGCTGGGAGCAGGTCCTCAAGATCAGCGAGCGCACGGGCGTTAGCGATGTCGTGGTCGACCCGCGCAATCACAACACCGTCATCGCCGCTTCGTACCAGCGCCGTCGCCACTTCTTCACATTCATCGACGGTGGCCCGGAGAGCGCGATTCACCGCAGCACCGACGGCGGCAAGACGTGGAGCAAGGTAACCACCGGCCTTCCGCCCGAAGAACTCGGTCGTATCGGGCTCGCGATGTCGCCCGTGAATCCCGACGTCGTCTACGCGATCGTCGAGGCCGCGAATGGAAAGGGCGGGATCTACCGGTCGAGCGACAATGGCGTGACCTGGGAGAAACGAAGCGACTACAACCAGGGCGCGATGTACTACGGCGCGATCTTCGCGGACCCGCGTGACGTGAACCGCGTGTACATCCCCGACGTGTTCTTCCAGGTGTCCGACGACGGCGGCAGGTCGCTGCACCGGCTTGGCCAGCGCTACATGCACGTGGACAACCACATCATCTGGGTCGACCCTGGCAATACGGACCACCTGCTCGTTGGCAACGACGGCGGCCTCTATCGCAGCTTCGACCGCGGCGCCACCTGGACGTTCTTTCAGAATCTCCCGCTGGCGCAGTACTACGACGCCGACGTCGACAACACTGCTCCGTTCTACAATGTGTTCGGCGGCTTGCAGGACAACAATTCGCTCGGTGGGCCGAGCCGCACCCGTTCGGAACACGGAATCCTCAACGAGGACTGGTTCGTCACACAGGGCGGCGACGGCTTCGTCTCGCGCGTGGATCCCGAGGACCCGAACACGATCTATGCCGAGTTGCAGCACGGCGTGATGGTGCGCGTGGACAAGCGCACGGGTGAGCGAACCGGCATCCAGCCGCGTGAGGAGGCTGGCCAGCCGCCACTCCGCTGGAACTGGGACGTCCCGCTCATCATCTCGCCGCACTCGCATACGCGCCTCTACACGGCGGCGCAGAAACTCTATCGCAGCGACGATCGCGGCAACTCGTGGAAGGCCATCTCCGGCGACCTGACGCGGCAGGTGGATCGCAACGCCATCGCCGTGATGGGCAAAGTGTGGGGGCCCGACGCCGTGGCGAAGAACACCTCGACAGCCGTCTACAGCAACATCAGCGCCATCAGCGAGTCGCCGCGGCAGGAGGGACTCCTGTACGTCGGGACGGACGACGGAGTGATCCAGGTGAGCGAAGACGGCGGAAGCACCTGGCGCAAGACCGACAAGTTTCCCGGCGTGCCGGCTGCAGCCTACGTGGCTCGCCTGCGCGCTTCGCAACACGACGCGAAGACCGTCTACGCCGCCTTCGAGAACCACCAGAACGGCGACTTCACACCATGGCTGCTCAAGAGCACCGACGCCGGCCGCTCATGGACGGCCATTACGGGTGACCTCCCGGGGCGCGGTTCTACCTACGCATTTGCCGAGGACCCGGTCGACGGCAATCTCCTGTTTGCCGGAACGGAGTTCGGCGCATGGTTCAGCAAGAACGGCGGCGCGCACTGGGCCAAGCTCGCCGGTGTCCCCACGATCCCCGTGCGCGACATCGCAATCCAGAAGCGCGAGAACGATCTGGTGATCGCGACGTTCGGTCGCGGCATCTATATACTCGACGACTACTCGCCACTTCGCGCCGGGCCATCCGACGCGAAGGCAACGCTCTTTCCCGTGCGCAACGCCGTCTTGTATGTCCCCACGCAGCAGTACGGTGGCCCTCGCAAGGCCTTTCAGGGAGAGATGTTCTACTCGGGCGAGAATCCGCCTTACGGCGCGCTCATCAGCTACCAGCTCAAGGACGGGTTCAAGACGCTCAAGCAGAAACGTGTGGACGCGGAGAAAGCGGCCGAGAAGGCGTTGCAGCCGATCAAATATCCCTCGATCGATGAACTGCGGGCCGAGGACCAGGAAGAGGCCCCGGCCATTCTCGTCACGGTCTCCGATTCGGCAGGCAAACCGATTCGCGTGATCACCGGCCCCACGACCCAGGGTTTTCACCGTGTCGCCTGGGACCTGCGCCTTCCGGCGCATGTGCTGCCGCCACCGCCGGTTCCCGCGGAAGAGGAAAATCCGTTCGACAACGAGCCGGCCGGCCCGTACGTTGTGCCGGGGAAGTACAGCGTCTCACTCGCCCAGCGTGTGCTTGGCGCCGTGTCACCGCTCGGCGGGCCGGTCTCGTTCGAAGTCGTGGGCGACGCGCAGGGCACAGTCACGCTGGCCGATCACGCGGCGCGATGGCAGTTCCAGCAGAAACAGCAGGAGCTGCGACGCTCGGTGGCCGGCGCGCTCGAGCTCGCGGCCGCGACGTCAGCACGCCTCAGGGCCATGCGGCGCGCGCTCGACCTCGCTCCCGCCGCCCCGCGCGCCTTGCACGACCAGACTCGCACACTGCAGCAGCGTCTCGACGTGATGCTGGTCGCGATGCGCGGCGACCAGACGCTCCGCTCACGCAGTGAGGCGTCGGAGCCGTCCATCGCGGAACGGGCGAACGGAATTGACCAGGAGCTGGGGCGCACGCTGGGCCGTCCCACCGCAACGCACGAGCGTCAATACGAGATCGCACGCGGCCTGCACACCGCGGAGGTCGCAAAGCTGCGCCAACTGGTGCAAGTCGATATCCCCGCGCTCGAGCGGGAGCTGGAGAAAGCTGGTGCGCCATATACTCCGGGTCGTCTGCCCGGCGTGCCGGACGAGCCGCAACCATAACTAACTCCCCTCCTACAGAACCGCTCGATGCCGAACGCCCCCACCAGGCACGATTCCACCTCCCGCCGCAAGTTCGTCACCTTTCTCGCCGGCAGCCCGTTCTTCGCGCTGACCGGCCTGGATCTCACGTCGTTCGAGCGATTGCTCCGCGGCACGGCGCGCGAACAGTCGCGCGCGCTCGACCTCGTGCAGCAGGCCGCGCAGGACCCGGAACTGATTTCGTCACCACGCGAAGCGCTGAACGTGTTCGATTTCGAGCCCGTCGCGCGCAAAAAGGTGCCGGTCGCGCACTGGGGCTACCTCATGACCGGCAGCGACGACGATGCGACGATCCGCGCGAATCGCGAGGGGTTCAACCGCTACGAGCTTCGTGTGCGCCGTCTGGTGGACGTGAGCAGGATCGACAGCTCGGTCCAGATCTTCGCCGTGAAATGGGCCACGCCCATAGTCATCAATCCGGTGGGAAGCCAGAGGGCTTTCCATCCTGAGGGCGAGCTTGCGGTGGCGCGCGCCGCGAAGGCAAAGGGTCACCTGCAGGTGCTTTCGACTGTGAGCACCACGTCTATAGAAGACGTGAACGCCGCCCGCGGCGAGCCCGTCTGGTTCCAGTTATACCACCGACAGGACTGGAACCAGACACGCCAGATGATCAAGCGTGCTGAACAGGCGGGCTGCCCGGCCATTGTCCTCACGGTTGACCTGATGGGCGGGAGCAACCGCGAGACACTCCTGCGCGCAGAGCAGGCCGACACGCGAGTGTGTTCCAACTGTCACATGGGCGGCAAGCCCGCTCCGGGGATCAGCGGGAGGGTGGACGACCGCGACAATCGGCGCAAGCCGATGCTGGCCGAGTTCGCGCCGGGCACGCCGATTCCGGAGGTCGGGACGCCGACGTGGGATTTCGTGAAACGCCTCAGGGACGCGACCACCATGAAGGTCCTGATCAAGGGCATCGTGACGCGCGAAGACGCGGAGCTCGCCGTGCAGCACGGCGTCAACGGACTTTTCGTATCGAATCACGGCGGTCGCGCGGAGAATAGTCAGCGCGCGACTATCACGTGCGTTCCCGAGGTGGTCGCCGGCGTTCGCGGCAAGGCGGCGGTGATTGTCGACGGGGGCTTCCGCCGCGGGACGGACATCTTCAAGGCGCTCGCACTCGGCGCCACCGCCGTTGGTATCGGCAGGCCATACATCTGGGGACTCGCATCGTTCGGACAGGAGGGTGTCGAGACAGTGCTCGCGCTCCTGCGGCGTGAGCTGGAGCTGGTCATGCGGCAGGCCGGAACGGTATCAGTCAACCGGATCACGCGCGACTACATCGTACCGCGCGGCGCGTAGCACATCACCCCTTTGATCCCGCGGAGATCATCCGTGGCTCGCGATGCTGTATGACGGGCCGGCTGCGTGCCGGCTCACACTCCGGGAGTGACTCCGGTCAATCCTGATTCAGGGCGGTGGCGCCGATTCGGCCGGGCCCTCGCATCGATCTTGATTTCCCCCCACAGCGGCAACTATATATCAAGATATCAAGGGGCAGGCTGATGGCTCCTGGGCGCGGGAAGGTTCATGGCTGCACCTGGAACGGGGGAGGACCCTCTCCAGCAAGCTTGGATGGATCCGCCTGGCAGGACCATGTTCCAACCTGAGTGGTGCCGGCTCACTCTCGCCAGCATTGTTGACGGCGTGATCGTCACCGACACTCATGGGCGAGTCACGTTCCTGAACGCCGCCGCCGAGTCATTGACCGGGTGGGCCGCCCAGGACGCCTCGGGCGAACCGCTCGAGAGCGTTTTCAAGATCGTGAGCGAAGGAACGCGCGGGCCCGTCGAGAGCCCCGTGCAGCGGGCAGTGAGCCAGGGCGTCGTGGTCGGCCTTGGCAATCACAGTGTGCTTATCGCCAAGGATGGCACCGAACGGCCCATCGAAGACACCGCTGCGCCCATCCGCAACGACAAGGGGCAAGTTGCCGGTGCTGTGCTGGTTTTTCGAGATACCACGCAGCGCAAGAACGCCGAGCGGCAGCTGAAGGACGCCCTCGCGTACGCCGACAGCATCATTGCGACGCTGCAAGGGCCATTCCTCGTCCTCGACAACGCTTTGCGGGTCAGAACGGCGAATATCGCCTTCTATCGCAACTTCCGCGTCTCTCCACATGAAGTTGAAGGCCGCTTCGTGTACGAGCTGGGCGATCACGAGTGGGACATCCCGGCCTTGCGGACCCTGCTGGAGGATGTGCTGCCCGGAAACCGCGCGTTCCACGACTACCGTGTCGAACACGACTTTCCGTCCATCGGGAAGCGAGTCATGCTGCTCAACGCGCACCGTTTCGAGGCCGTGGAGAGCCGACCGGAGCTGATCCTCCTCTCCATTCAGGACATCACCGAACACTGGCTGGCGGAAGGCGCTGTGCAGCGCTCGGAAGTCCGCTACCGGCGGCTCTTCGAGACGGCCAAGGACGGCATCCTCATCCTCGATGCGGACAACGGGAAGATCATCGACGCCAACCCATACATGACCAAACTCCTCGGGTACTCGCACGAGGAGTTCATGGGGAAGGAACTGTGGGAGATCGGCCTGTTCAGCGAGCAATCCGAGAACGAGGCAGCGTTCAAGACATTGCAAAGGGATGGATACGTCCGGTATGAGCACTTGCCCCTCGAGACCAGTACCGGCGAGGAGGCCCAAGTCGAGTTTGTCAGCAATGTGTATCTCGTCGATGACCAGAGCGTCGCCCAGTGCAACATCCGCGATATCAGCGAGCGTGTGCGCCTGGAGCGGAAAACGCAGGACCAATCGGAGGAGTTGTCGGACCTCCACCGCAGCAAGGACGAGTTCCTCGCGATGCTCAGTCACGAGCTCCGCAACCCGCTCGCGCCCCTGATGAACGCGGTGCAGCTGCTGCGCCAGCAGCAAGGAACCGAGAGCCCGATCCAATGGAAGGCCCGATCCATCATCGAGCGACAGCTGGGGCAGCTTAAACACCTCGTCGACGACCTGCTCGAGGTTTCGCGCATCAACTCCGGCCGGGTGCGCCTCCGTCAGGCACGCGTCGGAGTGAATGGCATCGTCGAGGCGGCATTGGAGACCGCTCGGCCGTTGATCAACGAGCGCAAGCACGAAATCACCGTTTCGGAACCAGCAGAGCCAATCTGGCTGTACGCCGACCCCGCACGGCTGGAGCAGGTACTGGTCAACCTCCTCACCAATGCCGCCAAGTACACGGACGAAGGCGGCCACATCTGGCTGACCGTCGAGCTGGAAGGTGCATCGTGCGTACTTCGCGTACTGGACACCGGCCTCGGCATTTCCCCCGAGCTGCTGCCTCGCATCTTCGACTTGTTCACGCAGGCGGAGCGATCGATGGATCGTTCCCAGGGCGGGCTGGGGATCGGCCTCTCGTTGGTGCAGCGCCTTGTAGAGTTGCACGGTGGAACTGTCGAGGCCAGGAGTGTTGTGGGGCAAGGAAGCGAGTTCATCGTGCGGCTGCCCGCCGTGTCGGGACCCGGAGCGCGCCGCCCGTCGCCAATCATGGATCCGGCGGTTCCGCCGCCGCCACGGGTGAAGGTGCTGGTGGTGGATGACAGCGTGGATATGGCGGAGAGTCTGGCGATGCTCGTGGAATCCTCGGGGCATGAAAGCCGGACAGTTCATGATGGCCCATCCACGCTTCAGGCAGCCATGGACTTTCTCCCGAACGTCGTGCTCCTGGACATCGGGCTCCCCGGAATGAACGGCTATGAGGTCGCGAAACTGCTGCGAAAGGAACCACTCCTCAAGGATGTGATTCTTGTCGCATCGACCGGGTATGGGCGGGAGTCAGACCGGCAGGCCTCCGTGGACGCGGGGTTTGATCACCATCTGGTGAAGCCCGCCGAGTTCTCTGAAGTTCGACGCATCCTGGCCGGGGCCGCCTCGAAGTTGAAGTAGCGCAGGCCCATCAGGTCGCTGAACGGGGTCTCTATCCCGGGCGTCTTCCCGGCCCTCATCCAGGCGCCTATCCTCTAGCGCACGACAGCGCGAGAGAATGCAGCGCCCCACACACTCTTCCGGAGAGTCCCGTGAACGATCCCGTCGACGTGCTGGAATCAGCGCAGTCCGAGCTCGAGCTGGCGTCCGAGCAGGCGGAGGACGCCACCGGTCTCGATCGGCGCGAGTTCCTGTTCATGTCACTCGTCGCGGCGGCCGCTTCGACATTCGGTGCGCACGTGGCCCGGGCGCAGGGCGGAGGCGCCGCAGGCGCGCCGAGCCCCGCGGGTCCGCAGCAGCCGCCGCCACCCCCCTACCCGCTCGGCAATGGAGAGCCTCCGGCCGAGCAGTTCATGCCGTACCCAGGTGGCACCGGCGCCCTCATGGAGAAGCTCGTGAAGGAGCACGGGGCGAAGGTGTTCGACCGTTCGACATTCCGGGTGGACAAATGGAGTGGGGCCGTGCCTGCATCGGATGAGGAAATCGCGTATATGCCGGCGCACCGGTTGGCGGCGTTCCTCAAGGAGAGGCAGATCACCTCGGTGCGCCTTACCACGATTTACCTCGAGCGCATGAAGCGGCTCAATCCGACGCTGCTCTGTGCCGTGACAATAATGGAGCAGCAAGCGCTCGCCGAAGCCGCCCAGGCCGACCGCGAGATCGCGGCGGGCAAGTATCGCGGGCCGCTGCACGGACTCCCCTATGGCGTCAAGGATCTCTTCACCACCAGGGGCGTGCCGACAACGTGGGGAGCCGCCGATTTCGAGACGCGCACGATTGACGAAGACGCCGAGGTGGTCACGCGGTTGCGCGCGGCGGGGGCCGTACTGATGGCGAAACTGGCGACGGGCCTCTTCGCGCAGAACGATCAATGGTTTCGCGGACGCACCAACAATCCGTGGAATCTGTCGCAGGGCTCCAGTGGTTCATCGGCCGGCCCCGCGTCGGCCACGGCCGCAGGGTGCGTTGCGTTCAGCATCGGCACGGAAACGCAGGGTTCGATCGTCTCGCCCACGCTCCGCTGCGGCCTGAGCGCGTTGCGGCCCACATTCGGACGCGTGAGCCGGTACGGCGGAATGGTGCTCGCCTGGTCGATGGATCGCGTAGGCCCGATCTGCCGGAGCGTGGAGGATTGTGCAATGGTCTTCAACGCGATTCACGGCGTTGACCCGAAGGACCCCTCGACCGTGATGACGCCGTTCACGTTCGACCCGAAGATCAAGCTCGCGTCACTGCGCATCGGGGTTGATCCGAATGCCCCGAAGGAATTCGTCGCCAAGTTGCGTGAGCTGGGGATGCAGCCGGTTGACATCGGCCCGCGGCCGACCGTGCCTGGCGTCGGAGGCGGCGGGCTCGGTGTCGAGGGGGCGGCGGCGTTCGATGCGTATGTGCAGCGCAAAGCGAAGGAGACCGGATTGGACCTCACAGCTCTCCCCGAACCGACGGGACGCGGTGGCGGGAGCGGCAGCCCGGCGGCACCGGGTGGGGCGGGACGCGGTGTGGCCGACAGCGCCGCGGGTCGCGGTGGGCGCGGCGGTGCGGACAGCACCGCGGCCCGCGGTGGGCGCGGCGGCGCTCCAGCCAGCCCGATGGCGCCCGCCGACTGGAATCCCCGATTCGTCAACGGCCGCACGGCGCGCGCATTCGAGTTCATGCAGGCGCAGCGGCGCCGTTATGTAATGATCACGAAGTGGGGCGAGTTCATGAAGGACCTCGACATGTTCATCGGCGCACCGACAGCCGACATCGGTCCAAACGCGCAGACCGGACATCCGTGCGCAGTTGTGCCTTACAAGTTCGACGTGCCGGCGCAAGGCGGAGGGGGGGGAGGGGGGCGAGGCGGGGCGAACCCCGCGCCCGCGGTGCCACTGCCGGCACTCGACCCGCAACCGATCTGCGCGGTGATCACTGGCGCACTGTACAACGACGACAAGATTCTGTCCGTGGCGCACCAGTTCCAGGTGAATACGGACGTATATCTCATGCATCCGAAACTCTAGCCCGAGCGAGGGGCCGCTCGAGCGCATGGTATTGGCAGACAACTTGCCGAGCACAGGCAATCGCGTTACTCAAGCAGTGCCGGAGGCGACGCGTTCAGGGCGGCGCTCGAAGGAAGTCCAATCCCGGGAGGTCAGACCATGATTCGCGCCAACTACCATGGATCCGCGTTGCAGACCGTGTCTCGCCTTGCGCTCTGTGCGCTTGTGCTGGCCGCGTGCCATCCAAAGCCCAAGGCCGCGCCGGCGCCCAAAGGCGAACCGGACCTGGCCCGGAGCGTGCGCGCTGTGACCCGTGACCTGATGAAGCAGATCGGCTCCGCACCGAATGCGTCGCGGACGATCGTCATCGACC
>DASZZO010000257.1:0-15740 GCA_035544915.1 Gemmatimonadaceae bacterium
CTGACGCTCTCGAGGCTCCAGGATCTCTTGGCGGAGCCTTGAGTCGCGCCTAGCTTGCGTGTGGCGCCCTGAAACCGCCCCCCGGGACTCACGTAGTGAATCGCATGCCGCTGGCCGCCCAAGATGCTGAGCCGCAGACGCCTCCCATTCCCACGCAGACTGCGCGTGGCGCGAGCGCATCCGCTCCCGTGCTGGCGCCCGCGCCCACTCCCGTGGCCGTCCCCACGACGACGGCGGCGATCGCCGCTCTCAACAACCGCGTGGGCGTGCTGTCGGGCCAGCTTTCTGCCGCCAACTCGCGCCGAAACCAGCTTGCGGGCCAATTGCGGAACTCGGTGGGAGGGCCGGATCGCGCGGGACTCGAAGAGCGAATCGGCCAGCTGGACAAGCGCATCATCCAGATCGAGTCCGACATTGGCGACGCCGGCCGCGCTCTCTCGGCAGCTCCGGGCGGATTGGTGCAGTCCACCACGGTTCCACCCCGAAACTACTACGGGCCGAATTCGGGACAAATCACCGCCATCTCCATCGTCGGCACGCTCTTTGTGCTCTTTCCGCTGGCTATCGCTTATGCCCGGCTGCTCTGGCGGCGATCCATGCATGAGACCACGCCGGCCCCGGCCTCGCAAGATATCACGAGCCGGCTCGAGCGCATGGAGCAGGGTATCGAAGTGATCGCTCTCGAGGTCGAGCGTATTTCGGAGGGCCAGCGCTTTGTTTCGCAGCTCATGAGCGACAACGCGAAGCGTGCCGCGCCGGAGCCTGTCCGTCTGCCCAGCGCGGGGCCTCGGACAGCCTGACACGGGCCGCGGCCCCCTGCCGGTCTGCGCGTCTGTAGATTCGAGCCAACGTGTCCATGCTCTTCGTGAACGCCGCCCAGGTCGTTACATGCGCCGGACCGACACGTGGCCGGCGTGGCAGGGAACTCCTAGACGCAGGTGTGCTCGACCACGCAGCCGTGGCTGTCGAAGGAGATCGCATTGCGGCAGTCGGACCACAGGGCGATCTCGAAGCGCGTTTTGCGGCCGCCGATCGTGTTGACTGCAGGCGTTCGGTTCTGACGCCCGGCCTCGTCGACTCGCACACGCACGGGATATTCGGCAAGCCGCGTCACGAGGAGCAGGAGCTTCGCGCGTCCGGTCTGGGATACATGGAAATCGCAAAGCGTGGCGGGGGAATCCACGCATCCGCCCGCGACTTGCGGGGCCGCACCGAGGACGAGCTGTTCGCGCTCGCCCTGCCACGCCTCCGCCGGCTGGCGGCGCACGGGACCACTACGCTCGAGCTCAAGAGCGGCTACGGCCTGACCCTCGACGACGAACTGAAGTCGCTCCGGGTGATCAGGCGGTTGCAGCAGGCGCTTTCGCTGCGCCTCGTGCCGACTTTCCTCGGGGCCCACGAGATCCCGCTCGAATACCGAACAGTTCCGCACACGCGCGAGGAGTACGTCTCACTCCTGGTCAACGAAATGCTCCCGCGTGTCGCCGCCGAGAAGCTGGCCGTGTTTGCCGACATTTTTTGCGAACCCGGCGTCTACACACTGGACGAGACGCGGCGCATTCTCGGGGCCGCACGGCGCAGCGGGTTGAAGCTAAAGTTGCATGCCGATGAACTCGAGCCCGGTGGCGCGGCTGAGCTTGCCGCCGAGCTCGGCGCAACCAGCGCCGACCACCTCGGCGCGATCTCCGATACAGGAATTAGGGCGCTGGCCGCCAGCGACACCGTCGCTACGCTGCTTCCTGGCACCATGCTTTTTCTCGGCAGGACGAAGCAGGCGCCCGCCCGGGCGCTCGTCGAGGCGGGTGCTGCGATCGCCTTGGCTACGGATTTCAACCCCGGTACCTCCCCTACCGTCAACTTTCCGTTGATGCTCACGCTGGCCGTAAGTCAGCTCGGGCTGAGCGTGGCCGAGGCGTTCATCGCCGCGACGGTGAACGGCGCCGCAGCGCTCGGGCTGGCGGGTGAAACAGGCCAACTCGCGGCGGGAATGTCGGCCGACATCGCCCAGTTCGACATCGGCGATTTGCGCGAACTCCCTTATTGGTATGGTGACGCGCGCTGCGCCCGGTCTTGGGCGCGCGGAAAACCTTGTCACGGCTAGGGTTCGCCGCGTAGCTTACGTGCGTCTTGGGGTCGAGTGCCCTGTAACGATTCAGTTCCTGCCGCCGGACCAAAAGGACTCTCGCGCCCGTCATGTCAAACGTCGCAGCGCTGAAGAAAAAGGGGGCCGAGTTCGAGCAGAGGAAACAGCTCGACAAGGCCATCGCGACGTATCGCGAGATCCTCGACGCGTATGATGGCGGCGGCGAGGACCAGGTGGACGTCGGTCTCTACAATCGCGTCGCCGACCTTCTCCTCCGGCAGGGCAATACGCCCGACGCCGTCACGCTCTACGAGCGCGCGGTTGATCTCTACACCGAGGGCGGATTCTTCAATAACGCCATCGCGCTCTGCAACAAGGTTCTCCGGACATCGCCGGGCCGCGCGTCGGTCTATTACAAGCTCGGCAAGATCAGTGCGGCCAAGGGATTCAAGGGCGATGCCAAGCAGAATTTTCTCGAGTACGCCGACCGCATGCAGAAATCGGGAGCTATGCAGGAGGCGTTTCGCGCGCTCAAAGAGTTCGCCGATCTGTGCCCGGACCAGGATGACATTCGCCTGCTACTCGCGGATCAGCTGACCAAGGCCGGAAAAAAAACCGAGGCACTCGATCAGCTTCAGCTCCTGTACGCCCGCTATGACGGCGAGGGGCGACGGACTGAAGCCCTGGCGACGGTGCAGCGAATGAAGGACATCGATCCCAGTGCCGAGGCAAGAGCAGGCACGCAGAGCGCCAAGATTGCCGCCGACGACGACTTGGTGTTTCTCGACCTGACGTCGCCCGCAACGCAGGTGCCAGGCGGCTCCAGGGCAGCGCCAATGGTCCCGACAGCGGATGGCATCACGCCGATCGAGATCGAGCCCTCCCCGGTGATTGACCGGGACGCCGCCAACAAGCCACCGCTCACGCCCATGTCGGGACTCGAGCGCACGTCGCTCGTCGAAACCACTCCTGTACAGCCCACGCCCCTTCCGGCGGCTGAATTTGCGCAGCTCGACCTCGGCGCGATCCACGAGGCGCAGACGGAGCCGTCGCCGGTGCGCGATCTTGCACTGCGCGGCGACTTGCCGATAATCGGCGCGGCCGATGGGCCGGAAAGCGTCGTGCTCGATTTTGGCGACATCGACTCTGCCGCGGACGCCGCGTCCGCAGCCCCCGCCGCCGGCAGTGCGAAGCCCCCTTCTGCAGCACCCGTCGAGCCCTTTGCCGACGTCGAGCTGACGATTTTGGACGCCGGCCCCGATGCAGGGAAACCGGAGACTGTGCCCCACCCCGGTGTCGACCTTCCGTTCCTCGACGCCGGTCCCAGCCCCCTCGACGCAACCGCCACTCCCGCTCCCGACGGCCCCCAGACGGCTGGCGAGTTGGGGTCGGTCTCGCTCGACCGGGTGGGGGAGCAGCAGCCCGTTCGCCGCGGTTCGACTGCGCTCGCGGCCTCCGCCTCACTCCTCGCCGCCCGGCTCGCTACGGAGCCGGCGAATTGGGCCCTCCACCGCCAGTATGCCGAGGCCCTCCTTGAGGGCGGTGACCGCGAGGCCGGGTTCAAGGAACTCGAGAAGGCGCTCACCGGGTACGAGAAGGCTGACGATATCGATGGCGCGCGGGCGGTGGCCGACGAACTCATCCGACTACGACCCAGCTCGGTGCGTTATCACCAGAAGCGCGTGGAGTACGCGTTCCGCTCGAGTGACCGGCCCGCGCTAGCCGAGGCGTACGTCGCGCTGGCCGATGCCCTTTTTCGGGACGGACAAGCCGAGAAGGCGAAGGTGGTATACGCCCGGGTTCTTGAAATCACGCCAAGCGACCTGCGCGCACTTGCGGCGCTCGAAGCCTTTGCTCGCGATGATGCGCCGGATCCGGCGCGCGCGAAGCCGGCCCCCGCAACGCCGCGCGATCGTCGGTACACAGGGGCGCAGGATGCGACCCGTGCGGTGACGCCAGCCGACGTCACCACCGACGACGATGGCGGCTACGTATCGCTCGGCGATTGGCTGCGTGCCGACGAGGGACCCAAGTCGACACGCATGATCGTCGAGGAGCAGGAGCCCACCGGCGATGAGCAAAAGGACTTCCGCGACATGCTCAAGAAGTTCAAGCAGGGCGTAGCCGAGAATGTCGACGAGGAGGATCACGCCTCACACTACGACCTCGGCGTTGCGTATAAGGAGATGGGCCTCATCGATGAGGCCATCGCGCAGTTCCAGAAGGCGTTCCGGGGCCGGACGCACCGCGTGCGTACGTACGAGGCACTCGGCCAGTGCTTCGTCGAGAAGAAGCAACTGCAGGTGGCGTCGACGATCCTGCAGCGAGCGCTCCAGGAACCCGGAGTTGGTGACGAGCAGCTGGTGGGCGTGCTCTATCTCCTGGGGTACGTCAACGAATCGCAGGGCAAGCATGCCGACGCGAAGGGGTTTTATGAGCGCGTGTTCGGCGTGGACATCGAATTTCGCGACGTCGCACAGCGGCTCGACATCATCGAGAAGGCATTGGCGTGAGCACCGAGGTGCGGGCTCGCCCGCCGATGGCGATGGCGCTCCGGGAGATACAGGACCCCG
The DNA here is from genome assembly GCA_035544915.1 of Gemmatimonadaceae bacterium. GTDB lineage: Bacteria > Gemmatimonadota > Gemmatimonadetes > Gemmatimonadales > Gemmatimonadaceae > Fen-1231. The sequence goes on from DASZZO010000257.1 coordinate 4,657, forward strand.
TGTGTGAGCCGCTGTCGCGTGTGCCGGACGAGATGTGGCGGATCGTCCAAGCCGACGCGCCGATCATCGCGGCCGTGAATGCGCACCTGATGGGGATGAAGGGGAAAATGTTCCGGCCCACGCTGCTCCTGCTCTCGAGCGCGCTCGAAGGCAGGGTGGACCCGCGGTCCACCGCGCTGGCCGCAGTCGCCGAGCTGGTTCACCTCGCCAGTGTCGTGCACGACGACTCCGTCGATCATTCGAACGTGCGGCGCGGCCAGCCGACGGTCAACGCCCTCTTTTCACACCAGATTGCCGTTATCATGGGCGATTTTCTCTACTCAAAGGCGCTGGCGGAGCTCGTGCGCATCGGCGACCTTGCGCCGCTGCGGGCATTCACGTCGGCGTCGAACGACATGACGCTTGGCGAGATGCGGCAGCTCTCGAGCTACGATGCGTTGAGTTTCAGCGAGGAGGATTATTTTGCACTCAACCGCGCCAAGACGGCATCGCTGCTTGGCGCCGCCTGCGAGGTTGGCGCACTCTGCGGCGCGCCCATGCACCGCACCGCGCTCAGGCGCTACGGCGAGCAGCTCGGAATGGCCTTCCAGGTGGCAGATGATCTTCTTGACTACACCGAGGCGGAATCCGTTACGGGCAAGCCAAGCTGGAACGACCTCCGCGAACACAAGGTGACGCTCCCGCTGATCGCCGCGCTCCCGCAGATGTCGGCCGTCCAGCGTGTGCGAGTTGACGCCCTCTTTGCGAGCCCTGTCCCGCATCCCGCGGATCTCGCCGAAGTGGTCGGAATCGTCACGGAGTGTGGAGGCCTCGACTACGCGCGCTCCCGCGGTGAAACCTTCGGTCAGGAGGCCGAGGAAGCGCTGGCGGGCATTCCCGATTCCGGGGCGCGCCAGTCTCTCGCCGACGCCATTGCATATGTCCTCGACCGGCGGTCGTAACTATGCCACCAAAGGGATCGTCCAAGCATCGACCGGGGTTTCACATCATTGTGCTCGCGGTCGGATTCGTGACAGGCGGCTTGCTCACACAAGTCGCCCGGATGTGGCTGCCAGCAGGCGCGGTAAAGGAGTTCCTGACGACTGGCGTCACGTTCTCCGTCGGGCCGCTGCCGCTGGACTTGGTTATCTTGAAGTTCGCACTAGGACCGCTCGCGCTCGACGTGTCGTTGCTCGCTGTCGTCGGGGTCCTGGCCGCCTATCTGATCGCGCGGTCGCTGTTCTAGGAGGCTGATATGTTCGGCATGGGTCCAACGGAAATGTTCCTGGCCCTCGTGGTCATCCTGCTCCTCTTCGGTGCCAAACGCATACCCGAGATCGCGGGCTCGTTCGGCAAGGGCATCAAGGAATTCAAGAAGAACATGAGCGACGTGCAGCGCGAGATTCAGGAACCACCGCGCTCGGACTCGCTGCCGTCCTCATCATCGCACGTGCGCGAGGAGCACGCCGAGGCCAAGGAGCCCAAGCGCCTGATCTAGCAGGACGGGAGCTAGGTTACCTGCTTCCGCTGGGCTGACTGGATCTGCTTCCGCCGGTCATCAATCTTCGCGGTTTTGCGCAACCCGTCGATATAGAGCCGTACACGCTGGTCGCGCATCCCGCGTGTGACCTGTGCACGCTGAGCAGCTTTCTGGGCCTCCCACGCTTTCCGGTCGGCTTCTACCCGCGCGTCCGTGCGCAGCACAAACAGAGCGGCCTCCGTGCGGATCGGTGCGCTCACGGGGCCAACCGGTAGCGCGAACGCGGCGCCAACCGCTTCGCTCACGCCGCCAAGGTCGACCACGTTGCTGATGCGCGTGAACGGCCCGACTTTCCTTACTTGCAGGTCCTGTGCCTTCGCGGCCGCCTCGAACGTCGAGTGCGCCGCTGCCTCGGCCAGCGCCTTCGCCTTGGGCACCAGCGTGTCGAGCGCTTTCTCCCGGGCCAGGACACCGCGCACTTCGTCCTTGATGGCCGCCAAGGGCTGTATGCCGGCGCTCACCAGCGAATCGAGGCGGACGAGGTAGTAGCCACGCTCGTCGTCGAAGAGTTCGCTTGACTCACCCACTTTCGCGCCGCCGAACGCCCAGGCGCTCACACTGGGCACCTCTCGCCCGAGGTAGGTCGCCAGCTGGCCCTCGCGAACTGTGATCCGCGACACAAGGAGCTTGAGCGCCTTCGCTGCGCTATCGAACTTGGCCGGAACGTCCGCACTGCCGGCAAGCTTCGCCAATGTGTCTGCGCGGCTGTCGGTGGCGGTCTGGGCTGAGTCTCCCTGGTGGACCAGCTTCAGGATGTGGCGGACGGTAATCGTGTCGCCCTTCCTGGCGTCCACCTTTATGAGATGGAAGCCGTACGCCGTGGCGACGGGCTGCGACAGTTCGCCTACCGGCAGCTTGTACGCGACGTCCTCGAACTCCTTCACGAACCGGCCTCTCACTCCCTTCGCCATCAGGCCCCCCTCCTTGCCGGACGAAGAGTCGTCGGACTCGCGCTTGGCGACATCTTCAAACTTGGCGCCCCGCATGATTTCGTCCCGCAGCGCCTCCACTTTCTTCCGTGTCGCAAGGCTGTCCCGGGTCGTCGCGCGCCGCGAAATCTCTACTATTGACAGTGTCGCGCGGCCAGGCCGGTCAAATTCCTTCTTGTGCGCCTCGTAGTATTTCTGAATCTCGGCATCGGTCACCGCCGCCTTGTTCTCCTTCGTCGCCTCCGGCCGGAACGCCACGAACGAAACGGTTGCCGAATCGTGCGTGTCGCGCCAGATCTGCCAGAGTCGGGTGTCACTCACGAAGACATCGCCCGCGACCTGGCTGAACAGCTTTTCCTTGGGGATTTCCGTCCGGTAATACCCCTCGAGCTGCGCCAGCAGACCCTGCTGCTTGGCCCCCGGGCTGGCCAGAAATCGCTGGTACTTCACGGGGTCGAATTGCCCCTCCGTCTGGAGCTCCGCCGCCTGCCTGAACTGGGGTGGTGGCTGGTACTTGGCAGCCTCGATTATCTCCGAATCCGTGACGTGAATCCCCCGCTTCTCGTATTCTTGCTGTAGGAGTCGCTCGGTCACGAGCTGGTTGAACGCTTGCTCGTCGATCTGACGCCGTTCGTCGAGCGTCAGGGCATGGCCGCGCTGCTGTTCCTCCTGCTGCGCGAGCGTTGCCGCCGTGTTGGCCCAGACCAGATAGGGGATATCCGCACCATTCACCTTTGCCACGACCGAGGACGTCGAGACCGGAGACCTGCCAAGCAAGCCGGACGTCTCCACAAGAAGGAAGCCGCCGACGAATGTGACCAGCATGATGATCCAGATGTACTTCGCGGAGCTCCGCATCTGTTGCAGCACGGGGGCGGTACTCCCAGGCAGAGTTCTGTGATGGTCAGTCAAACGGGCCGGCAGAACCTGTAAAATTACCGGCACGAAGCAGCTAAAATCAAGGGACAGTGGCACTTCTGATTGACTTCGCCAAACTGCGAGTTATACCTTCGCGCGAGACTCGCCAGAGGCGGACTCAGTCCTAACCAGGCCGACGACTAAATGAGCGCTCCCGCCCGGATCGAGGAACTCAAGAAGCGGTACGATGAGAACCCTCATCGCTTCTTTGCGCCGCTCGCTAACGAGTACCGGAAGTCCGGCGACCTCGAGCAGGCGATCTTTATTTGTGAGACCCACCTGGCGGAAAAGCAAGGTACGCTGAACGGGCACGTCGTCTACGGCCAGGCGCTGTTCGAAGCGGGCCGTCTTGATGAATCGAAGAAAACATTCGAGACGGCGCTGACGTTCGATCCGGAAAACCTCATCTCGCTACGCCATCTCGGCGACATCGCGCGCACGCAGGGTGACTCCAACGAGGCCCGTCAGTGGTACACCAGGGTTCTCGATGCCGATCCGCGCAACCACGAAATCATCGCGTTTCTTGCGGAGTTGCCGGCCGCCCCGCGCAAAACGCCCCCTGGCACAACGTCCGTAGGCGGCAGCCAGCGGGAGCAGACCCCGACGGGCTCGACGCCCGCCACTCCGATTCTGGTCACCTCGATGCAGGCGACGACGCCGACCGCCCCCCAACGGGTCGCGACACCCACCGCCGCCACACCAGCCGCGGCAACACCCGCAACCGCCATGCCGGCAGCCGTAACGCCAGCCGCAGGGCCCTCCCGTGCTACCCCCGCAACGGCAACCGCAACCCCCGCAACGGCGACGCCGACCCTTGCAACGCCCCTGCATGCTCCCGGCGCCGCCCTCCCCGCAGTCCAACACCTGGATGAGTTGCTCGATCTCACCATCGATCTCGGACCTGAAACGCCGGTGGCACATCAGAAGTCAACCATCGACGATTTTGGCGACGTCGAGATTCTGTTCACGCCGCCAAGTCCCGGCGCTGCTGTAGCGCCCCCGCCCCGGGCTCTCGAGTCCCCGTCAGCATTTGCGCCCGAACCCACTCCCACCTCCACGCCTGCCGCTCCCACCGGACCATCTGGTGGCGCAGAAGTCCCCGCCGATTTCCTCTTTGGTGACACGCCGTTCTTTGCGGAAGGTGGTCAGAAACAGCCGCACTCCGAGGTCGATTCGTTCATGGGCCGCACCCCCGCGCTCGGCATCGACGTTGTGCCGAAAGCGAATGACATGCGGATGCCGTTCGTTACGGAAACCATGGCCGAGCTGTACCTCCAGCAGGGATTCCGCGAGGAAGGCATCGCGGTGTACAGACAACTGCTTGACCAGAATCCTGGCGATACCACCCTGCAGCAACGCGTGACAGCGCTGACCTCCGGGTCGCGTTCGAGTATCGAACTCGATTGGCAATTCGACGACTCCGATGCCGCCGCCGCTCCCGAAGCGGAGGACGTTGCGAACGAAGCCGAACCCCGGGCTGCTGAGGTTGCGCCAGATCGGGAAGCCGCGTTCACCCCCACCAATGCGCAAGCCGCCGTCGATCCTGTGGCGCGCGTCCCGGCCGCGTCGGAGCCGCAAGCTCCGGCTGTGCCCGAGCCGCAGGCTCGCGATGTTGTGCCACCAACCCCGCCATTCTCCTCACCCGAGCCGCGCACGGCCCGCGAGCTCTTTGGCGCACTCGCCACGCGCCGCGCGGTCAAGCGCGACCCCACGTTGCCCACGGGCATTCCGGTGGCACCCGCGGCACCCACATACGACCGCGCGCCGCTCGGCACGATCGACACCATGTTCGGCGAAGGGCGCGCGACCGCCGAAGACGAGCGCGTGGCATCGTCTCTCGCGAGCGCAGCCGCTGGCCTCGGGCCAGCCCCCGACATCAAGGGGAAACCCACGCAGCCAGCGGCAACCGAACTTTCGCTCGACGCCGTATTCCGGACGACGCCCATGGGCGGGACAGCGGCCACGCCTGGCGACCCATCGTCGCTGAGCTTCGATCAGTTCTTCGGGAATCCGGCCTCCATGGAGGCACCCCAGTCTGCCGCTGCGCCGCCGCCAGGAGGAACGCCCGAAGCCGTCGGACGTGGCGCAGAGGGACAGGAGCCGCCGCCGACCGAGGCGCGCAGCGCCGCCGAGCTCGAGCAGTTCCAGGACTGGCTGCAGCAGCTGAAGAAGCCGTGAGGATCGCGGTCCTCAACGGCCCTAACCTCAACCTGCTGGGCACGCGCGAGCCCGAACTCTACGGCAAGACGACGCTCGCCGAAATCGACGCGCGGCTGCAGGACGTCGCCTCGGAACTCGGCGTCGGTCTGGCCACCGCGCAGTTCAACCACGAAGGCGACATGATCGACGCCATCCATGCCCTTGGCGGGCGTCACGCCGCCCCGGGCGTGTCCCCCGACCTTCGTGAAAAGGCGGATGGCGCACTCGTGAACGCAGGTGCCTGGACGCACGCAAGTCTGGCGTTGCGCGATGCGCTGAGCGCCGTGGCCTTGCCGTTCGTCGAAGTGCATCTCACGAACATCTACGCGAGGGAACCGGAGCGCAGGCGTTCGGTGCTCGCGGGCGGCGCAATGGCGCTGCTCTGCGGCTTCGGCGCGCAGGGATACGAGCTCGCACTGCGCGGTATAGTCAGCGCCCTCAAGGCGCGCCGCGCGTGACCGCGGCTGGCGTTCGCGCGGCCGTGAGCGGCGACGCCCGCGAGCGGCGGGTGGCGGCGCTTCGCGCGAGTCTCGCCGTGGCGCAGCTCGACGCGCTGCTCATCACGTCGCTTTCCAACGTCCGCTATTGCACTGATTTCTCAGGTTCCGCCGCGATCCTCGTCGTCACCAGCACCGAGCTCGTACTGCTCACCGATTTTCGGTACTCGGTGCAGGCTGCCAGTGAGGTGGGCGAGTTCGCCCGCGTGATTATCGAGCCCACCTCGCTCTGGTCGCGCCTCTGGACGGTACTGCCGCAACTCGGCCCGCTCGATCAGATCGGCTTCGAGTCGGCCCACCTTGCCCATGGCGACTTCCAGCGGCTCGTCGACAGCCAGCGTGACGTGGTGCGCTGGCAATGGCGGCCGACGGCGAACGTAGTCGAGATGCTCCGCAGTGCGAAGGATGAGTGCGAAGTCCTGGCTATCCGCGAAGCCGTAGGAATCGCAGAGCGCGCGCTCGAGCGCACCGTCGCGGCGGTGAGGGCCGGGATGACCGAGTTTGAAATTTGCGGCCTGCTCGAGCGCGAACTTCGTGCGGCCGGAAGCGAAGCCCATCCATTTGAGACGATCGTCGCCAGCGGCGAGCGCTCCGCGCTGCCGCACGCCCGGTGCTCGGGCCGGTGCGCGGCAAAGGGCGAGTGGCTGTTGCTCGACTTCGGCGCGGTGCACAAAGGCTATTGCTCCGACATCACACGCACGTTCGTGGTGGGTCGTGCGTCGGACGAGCAGCGTTCGCTCCATGCCGTAGTTCGCGAAAGTAACATGACCGCTTCGGGCGGTGTTCGGGCCGGAATGCGTGGAAAGGATGCAGATGCACTAGCGCGGGGATACATTGAGCGCCACGGTTGGGGGCAGGAATTCGGGCATTCGTTGGGCCATGGAATAGGGCTCGAAGTCCACGAGGCACCGCGCCTGTCAAAGGCAAACGACGCCCCGCTCCCTGAACGCGCGGTGGTGACAATCGAGCCCGGCATCTACCGACCGGGGTGGGGCGGGGTTCGTATAGAGGACGACGTGTTCCTCACTGGCGATGGTCCACAGGTCCTGACAACGTTTCCGCGCGAGTTGCTCGAGATCGGCTAGCCCCACTGGCAGACTCCTTTTTTTCCTTCGCGTCATCTGCCGTCCGCCTCCCGCCGCCCATCATGCCTGAGATGATCGACCTTCGCTATGTCAAGAAGTTGGTCGAGATGCTCGACGACTCGTCCGTCGATTCGATCGAGATTTCGTCCGACAAGGGCATGAAGATCCGCATCAGCAAGACGCCGTCGCAGCGCGGTACAATGCAGATCGCGACTCCCGTGCCTATCCCCGCGCTGGTTCCGGAGCCGCGCATGACGCCGCCCATGGGGTTGCCCGTGGTGACGGAGGCCGAAGCGCGGCAAGCCCCCGCGGAATCGCCCAAGCCCGACCTGCTGGAAGTGAAATCGCCAATGGTCGGGACGTACTACGGCTGTCCTGAGCCGGGCGCCAAGCCGTACGTATCCGTGGGCTCAAGGATTAAGAAGGGCCAGATCCTGTGCATCATCGAGGCAATGAAGATCATGAACGAAATCGAGTCCGAGTTCGCCGGCGTCATCAAGGAAGTGCTGGTCCAGGACGCGCATCCCGTGGAATACGGCCAGACACTCTTCCGGGTGGATCCCAATGGCTGAGTCTCCGACCGAACCCCGTCCCCTCGCGTCCGCGCCCGGTTCGGCGGGGCCGCCTCCCTCGGCGAGCGGAGCGTCGGCGCCGCAATACAACTACAAGAACATCCTCCAGGCCATGGTGCGGGAGAACGCCTCGGACCTCCACCTCAAAGTGGGACGGCCGCCGACATTGCGCGTGGACGGCGATCTGCGCGCGCTCGAACTGCCCTCGCTCCGGCCGGAAGATCTGCGCTCGGTCGGCGAACAGATCCTTCCTCCCAAGCAGCGCCGCGAGTTTGACGCGGAAAAAGAGGCGGACTTCGCCATCGGCGTTCCCGGGATCGGCCGGTTTCGCGTGAACATGTATTCGCAGCGCGGATCGATCGCCTATGCGTTTCGTGCAATCGCATTCCAGGCCCTCACGGTGAAGGAGCTCAACCTTCCCCCCGTGCTCGAGGAGATTGCCGTCAAGCCGCGCGGGCTCGTGCTCGTCTGCGGCATAACGGGTTCGGGCAAGACCACGGCGCTCGCCTCGATGGTGCATCACATCAATGAGAACCGGCACGCGAACATCATCACGATCGAAGACCCGATCGAGTTTCTCCATCGCGACATCAACTGCCACATCAACCAGCGCGAAATCGGCACTGACACGGGGTCGTTCGGGCAGGCACTCCGTCGCGTGCTTCGGCAGGACCCCGACGTGGTCATCATCGGTGAGATCCGCGACCTCGAGACGCTCGAGATCGCGTTGCGGGCCGCGGACACCGGGCACCTCGTGATGTCGACGCTCCACACCACCGACTCCGCGCAGACCATCAATCGCGTCCTTTCGTTCTATCCGCCGCACCAGCAGGCTGACGTGCGCTTCGCCCTCTCGACTGCCCTGACGGCCGTCGTCTCGCTCCGGCTCGTGCCGCGAAGCGACCGTGCCGGACGAATCCCCGCATGCGAAGTGCTCATCAATACCGCCGCGGTGCGCGAGAATATCCGCGACATCCACAAGTCGCTCAACATCCCGCACCTCATTGCCGAGGGCACCGTCCAGTACGGCATGCAGAGCTTCGACCAGTCGCTCATGAACTGGTATTCCAAGGGCGTCATCTCGTACGAGAGCGCGCTCTTCTATGCCACCAGCCCGAGCGAGTTCGCGTTGCGCGTGCAGGGCATCGCGGGCGCGAGCGACACGACGTTCGATCATTTGCAGCAAGACGTCGCGGGGTAGTCTCTGTTCAAGAAAATTCTGATCGCCAATCGGGGCGAGATCGCACTGCGGATCGTCCGGGCGTGTCGCGAGATGGGCATCGAAACCGTCGCTGTCTACTCCGAGGCGGACCGTGAATCGCTGCACGTGCGCTTCGCAGACGACGACGTCTGCATCGGGCCCGCGCCCGGGCGCGAAAGCTACCTGAAGATTCCGCGCATCATCGCCGCCGCAGAGATCACCGGCGCCGATGCCATTCATCCGGGCTACGGCTTTCTTGCGGAGAACGCCGAGTTCGCCGAGATCTGCGCGGCGTCGAAGATCGCGTTCATCGGGCCGACGCCCGCCCAGATCCGCCTGATGGGGGACAAGGCCACCGCCCGCAAGACGATGGCCGACACCGGCGTCCCCGTGGTTCCCGGCACGCCCGGTCCCATCGACGACGTGGACCAGGCGCTGGCCTTCGCCGTCCAGAGCGGATTTCCGGTCATCATCAAGGCCGCCGCCGGCGGGGGCGGGAAGGGAATGCGCGTGGCGCGCGACGCCGACGATTTCGCCCGCTCCTTCCAGCTCGCGCGGAGTGAGGCGCTCTCGGCGTTCGGAAACGGCGACGTATACGTCGAGAAATATCTGGAGCGGTCCCGCCACATCGAGTTCCAGATCCTGGGCGACACGCAGGGCAGCGTGATTCACCTGGGCGAGCGCGACTGCTCCGTCCAGCGCCGCCACCAGAAGCTCATTGAGGAAGCGCCAAGCCCCGCCATGACCCCCGCGCTCCGCGCGAGCATGGGCGATGCCGCCGTGCGCGGCGCGAAGGCGATTCAATACCTCGGCGCCGGAACCGTCGAGATGCTGCTCGACGCCGACGGCTCGTTCTACTTCATGGAGATGAACACCCGGATCCAGGTGGAGCATCCCGTGACGGAAATGCTCACCGGCGTGGATCTCGTGAAGGAGCAGATCCGGATCGCCGCCGGCCTCGAAATGCGCGAAAAGGAGACGCCGCCGCTACGCGGCCATGTCATCGAGTGCCGCGTAAACGCGGAGGATCCCGCGCGCAACTTCCAGCCCTCACCAGGCCGGATCGACGTCTTTCATCCGCCCGGCGGCAACGGAGTCCGGCTCGACACACACGTCTACGCCGGCTACACCGTGCCACCGTACTACGACTCCATGATCGCCAAGCTCATCTGCCACGGCAGGGACCGCGAAGAAGCCATCGCCAAGATGAAGCTCGCCCTCGACACGTTCGTCGTGCAGGGCGTGACAACGACAATCCCTTTCTTGGGGCGGGTGATGAGCGACCCGCGCTTCGTCGCGGGCGATATACATACGAAATTTCTGGAGCAGGAGGGGGCGTACTTGCTCAAGGAACCCGCGTGAGCGGTGCGGCGCACCGCCCCACCGTGACTCCGCCCTGTCCTTGAGAGTCAACACCTCGGGACGTCCACGCCCATTTTCCGTGAGCAGAATGCCGAAGAAATCGCGCGCCAGGGTGAGGAAAGAAACCGTTCCTGCCCAGGTCGCGCCCGACGCCGCAATGGTCGCTGCCCACAAGCGCCGCGCGCACCTGAGGCGTGAGATCGGCGGCATCGCCCTGCTCCTGGCCGCTGTGTTCATTGCGGGGTCATTGGTGGCCGGCGGCGCCGCTGGCGGGCGCTCCTGCGCGAGCGCTGGCGGCGTCTTCGGCCCTGTGGGTGCATGCCTCCGGTCGGGCGTCCTGGTCGCGTTTGGAGAGCTCGCCGCGGTGATCCTGCCGTTCATTCCGGCGGTGCACGCGCTCCGGCTGCTGGGCCGTATCGAGGAGAGCGAGGACCGCCGCTGGCTGTTCTTCACGATCGGGCTTGCGGCCATCGTCCCCGTGGCTGCCGCGCTCATCCGTGGCGCCGGCATCGATGCCGGTCGCGTGGACATGTATGCGGGACTCGCCGGGAGCTTCGTGGGGTTCTATCTCGTACGCGCCCTCGGCATGGGCGGCGCGTGGGTGGTGGTCGTGCTCGGTCTCTCTGCGCTGATGGCGGGCACGCTGGCATGGAATCCCATCCGCATGCTCATTGGCGGTTCGACGCGCCGTGCTGCGGACGGTGACGGGCTTGGTGCTGGCTCCACGAACTTGCCCGGCCTGAACCGCCCGGCCGATGCCCCCCCAACCGCCCTCGCCGCAGATGCGGTGAGCAGGGCAGAG
>DASZZO010000258.1:0-14937 GCA_035544915.1 Gemmatimonadaceae bacterium
TGGCGAGTCCGCCGTCGGGCGAGGAAGCCGACCGCTGGGTTCGCCACGCGCAGGCCACACTGGATCAGCTCCGACACCCAACCAGCGGCACGACGCCGGCGACCGAGGGGTAAGACACACGCGTGGGGAAGATCCTTGCAGTAGTGAGTCAGAAGGGTGGCGTGGGCAAGACCACAACGGCGGTGAACCTCGGAGCCGCATTCGCGCGACGTGGATTGAAGACGCTCATCGTCGACGTCGATCCGCAAGGCTCGGTGCGGTATGGCGCTGGGCTGAAGCGAGGTCACGCTACATACGGCTTCGCCGATTTCCTGCGCGGTGTCCGGCCGCTGCGTGACGTCATTCTGCCCACGTCGCTTCCCTGGCTGCGCGTCATGCTCGTTGGGAGCGTCACCGAGGATGCCGACCACTCGGAGTACGCATCCGCGATGGCATCGAGCGACTTGCTTCCGAAGATGCTCGCGGCGGCGCGCGAGCGGTGCGACATCGTCGTGGTAGATACGCCGCCAGGGCTCGGCGCGATTACGAAGCGAGTGCTCCGGTCGAGCGACCGGGTGCTTGTCCCCTTGCAATGCGAACCCCTGACGCTGCAAACCACGCCGCAGATCCTGCGCGCCATTCAGGACGCCGTCTCACACAACCCGGACCTCACTTTCGACGGTATTCTGCTCACGATGTACGAGGAGGGCAATGCCGCCTGCCTGCGCACCGTTGAATACACGCGCGCGCACCTGCCTGCCAATATCGTGTTCGATCTCATGATTCCCCGCACAGCGGCCGTCACCGAGGCGTTCGCGGCCGGGCAACCGGCCGTATTGCGCTCGCCCAAGGACGAGGCATCGAAGGCGTACGTGACCCTGGCCGCGCGACTCGCCGAACGGTTCGAGACGTGAGCCGGGCGTCACGCGCCGTGCCAGCTGTTGTGCTGCTCGCGGCGCTCTGGGGCGGCTGCACCAACGTAAGCACCAGCGCCACGCGGGCCGTCGCGATCGAGTTCGACAGCCTCCCCTTCCCGGCCGTAGTCACAAGCGATTCCCTTCGCGACTCGACCGGGCGCGCCGCGGCTCTGCATGCGCTGGCATTCAACTCCTCTGGCGGAATAATCCCAGGGGCGCCGATCCAGTACATCGCGCTCGACACAGGGATCACGATCGGCCCGGGGGGGTTCGTCACCGCGCAGAGCCGCGGCGGCGCGATCCGGATCGTCGCCATCGCCAATGGCCTTCAGTCGGTGACCAGGACCCTCGCGGTGGCGCGCCGTCCCGACACTGTGATCGTTCCGGCCGCTACCGACACTACCCTGCGCTTCACGATTCCCGACAGCGCCGCGAAAAACGTGACGGCGATGCTCACTGTGAAGGTTGTCACCCGCGACACCGCCGGCGGAGTCACGGGGACTAACGGCTGGCTGGTATCGTATCAGGCGTTCTATCACGGAATGGCTCTGTCCCGTAGGGACACGTCTCTGGCATCGCTTTGGGACAGTGGCACGAACATCACCACCGTCGACACCACCAAGGCCCCAGATGGGAGGGCGGGCCGGCGGCTCCGCGTTCGGTCGCTCTCGCTGCCCACCCAACTCGATTCGTTTATCGTCAAGGCCACGGTGCGCTACCGGGGCAAGGATGTTGCCGGCAGTCCGGTGCGCTTCATCATTCGCACACTGCCCCGCTGAGCGACTTAGTCTGAGCCACTGCGCAGTGCTTGCGAGTGGTCCGCCCCGGCACCCAGGTAAAGCGTCGTGCAATCGACAAGGACGACAAGGCGATTATTGATGCGCGTTACGCGGAGCCGCGCGGCGAGGATTGACAAGTGTCGAGACAACGGGGGAGGCCGAACACTCGCCAACCCAGTGCCGGGTGTCGCGTGCTACCAGAACGATTGGCGCGGGAATGGGAGTATCCGCCGGAGCGAGGAGGCGTCCCCGTGAAATGAGCGTTCGCGCGGCCGCTTCGGCGAGCGGTCCCGACGCGCGATCGATGGCGATGCCCGCCAGGGAACCGGAGGCGAATGGCATTGAGTCTCCGGTTCCGCGGACGACAGACCCATGCGCGCCGGCCGGGGGGGAGACCAGCAGAAGTTGCAGCGGCATGAGCGTCGCCAGCTCCCCCGCGAGCGCGCCCCAAGCGCCGCCGAGCAGGAAGACTCCCCGCTCATTCAGGGCGAGGAGCGCCGCGAGGCGCATGGCTTCGCCTGGGCCGGTGCGATCCACCGGGCCATCCTCGGGTGGCAACTCATTACCGCCGAACCAGACGACACCCTCGCGAATTGAATACTCTGCTCCGCACACCGGGCAGCCCAGTGATCCCTCGACAATATGCCGGTGCCTGGTGACGAGCGCGGTCGCCACGAGCCATGAGTCGTCGTGCAGGACGGGACAGCGGAGGCGATCGAGAAGATCGACGAGCATCAATCCGATTCAGGACCTGGCAAGCCGGATCTCTTCCATCGTGACGTCCGATGGCTGACCCACCGCGAACATCACGGCCCTCGCCACATCGTCGGGCACCAACATCTCCACCCGCGCAGGCAGCAGCCGACCGAGCGACCCTTCGTGGGGTTTCCAGATGTCCGTATCCACCGGCCCGGGTGACACGAGGGTCGCGCGGATACCGGTGCCGCGTGTCTCAGCCCTCAGCACCTCGTGCAATGCGCGGGCGCCAAACTTGCTCGCGCTGTAGGCGCCGTTGCCAGCGTAGACATGCCGGTCGGCCACGGATCCGATCGTCACGAGATCGCCGCTCCCGCGCTCACGCATGGGCGCAAGAAAGGCCTTTATGACCCGAAAGGGCGCCGCCAGATTCAGGTCGAGCGCGCGAACGAACTCGTCGGAATCCTGCTCGTGCAGGGCAGCACGAGGAAAAGTCCCTGCACTGTTCACGATGATGGCCGGCGGGCCCCCTGCCCAGCTGGTGACGCGCGCAGCGAGAGCCGTTACCTCTGCCGGACGGGTCAGATCGCACACAAGCGCGAGATGACCGGCCCCGAGGCCCGCCGCAACTGCCGAGAGCGCATCGCCCGACCGCGCGACGAGCGCTACTCGCGCGCCGGCGCCAGCGAGGGCGCGCGCCACCGCCGCGCCTATGCCACGAGACGCGCCGGTGACCAGCGAGGTCCGGCCGTCGAGAATCACCGCAATGGCATCGATGGCGTGTACGCGAGGCGCAGGAACTCATCGCGCGTCTTCGCGTCATCACGAAACGAGCCGCGCACCGCCGATGTGATCGTCTTGGAGTTCTGCTTCTCCACGCCCCGCATCATCATGCACAGATGGTACGCCTCGATGACGACGCCTACTCCCAGCGGCTTGATCACGTCCTCGATTGCGCCCGCAATCTCCTCGGTCAGGCGTTCCTGCACTTGCAGGCGCCGCGCGAAGATTTCGAGAATGCGCGGCAGCTTCGACAGCCCCACAATGCGTCCATCGGGGATGTAGGCAATGTGCGCCTTGCCGAAGAACGGGAGCATGTGGTGCTCGCAGAGCGAGTAGAGCTCGATGTCGCGAACCATCACCATCGACTGGTGGCCCTCGTCGTCGAATACGGCGTCGCCGACGACATCGGCAACGTTCATTTCGTAGCCGCGGGTCAGCCAGAGAATGGACTTTGCCACGCGAGAAGGGGTCCGAAGCAGACCTTCGCGGTCCACATCCTCGCCAAGGAGATGAAGCTCCCGGCGCACCATTTCCTCGAATTCGCGCATGCAGCCCTCCCGCAGCACTCGCGAGTCTCCCGGAGGCGCGGCGGCCGACTCTCGCGCCGCCTTTCCGTCAGTGTCCATCGTATTCCACATAGTTGTTCTCCGTTTCCCACAACCGGAGGCGAGTGAGCCTCCGGGGGCGAAGGGCCGGCTCGAGCTGCCGCCAGGCGGCCACGACGATGTTCTCGGTCGTCGGATTGGTGCCCCGCATGAAGGGCACGTCCAGATTGAGGTTCTTGTGGTCGACGTGATTCACGAACTCGCGCTCGGCGATGCGCTTTACGTCTGCGAGATCGATTACATATCCGCTCCCGGCATCCGGCTCACCTGTCACGGAGATCTCCAGCGTGTAGTTGTGCCCGTGCCCATTGGGGTTATTGCACTTGCCGAACAAGCGCAGGTTCTCCTCGTCGCTCAGCGCGGGGTTGTGCACGCGATGGGCGGCGTTGAATCGCACGAGGCGGGTGACCGTAAGGAGCGGCATGCCGAAGAATACGTTCGTGACCGGGGGTTAATGCCGGAAGCTCCGCCCAGGCATGGACGGAGCTTCCGAACGAGTGGAACGAAGAGGGGTTTTTGAAGCCCTGTCGAATGTATGAGGCCCTCACCCTGCCTTCCGCCTTCCCGCCGTGCGGGCATGACGTCAACAAAGCATGTCGGACCCACTCGGAGGACTTATCGGCTCAAAAAGTATGCCCCTTCGTTCCTGCTGAGTGCGAATGTAGGTTGGGGAACATCGAGCGTCAATCGCGAAACGCGCAAACACCCGACAGGACGTGCACATGGATTTCGGCATTCTGATCGCGGTTGCGGTTCTGGCCATATGGGGTGTGGCTACAGTGTTCTTCGAGGCGCCAGGTTGGGTGAACCTGCTGCTCACATTTGGCGTATTCCTGCTGGTCTGGCGCATCGTCGCCAAGAACGCCGCCCCGAAGGGGGAGAACAGGTAATCCGGCCCTGTCGGCTCAGATCTCCCAGTTCGACAGTACAACGCCAGCGGCCGGCATCCGCTCGTCGTACCCCGCCAGCGCCATGCGCAGATCGGTCCAGCGCACGCGCGCGCCATGCTCGAGAAGCCGGTGGAATACCGACCCGTACTCCCCCTGCAGCCGGAGCGACGCGCGGGCAGTCCCCGCGCGGTGGGCCAGGCCAGAGAGCTGCGGAATGAGCGATTCGAACTGCGCCTCATCACGCAACACGAGCTTGAGCACGCGCAGCTCGTCGCGGGTGCGCCCTTCCACGAGCGGCGCGAAGTGGCAGAGCGCGAACCCCACAAGCGCTCCGTGGTCCCTCAGTAGCAGCGTGTCGCCCAGCGCCAGTTCGCGTGTGAGCTGGATCTCACGGGTGTAGTCGTAGCCGGCCAGCAGGTCGGAGACGAGCGCGGCACATTCACGGACGGCGTCGAACCGCGCCGACGCCGGAAGCGCCGAGAGCAGGTTCGGCGGCTGTATGGTTCCGACCGCTTCGATCGTGAGCGTGACGGTAAGGTGCGACGGCACGAAGGCGAGACCCCCGTAGAACCCGATGTTCTCCATCGTGCGCGGCATTGTCTCGAGTCCGATCACGCGGCAGCCGGCGGCCTGGAGCCATGCGGTGCCGGTGTTGACCACCATTTTGCCGTACCCCGCCCCCTGGCAATCCTCGCGCACGGCCAGCGGTCCCATCCAGCCCTCGACGCCAGAGCGGTGGGCGATATTGAACGCGGCAATGGCGCCCCGCTCGTCGCGCCAGAGCATCGCGCCATCGGCAGCGTCTTCTACCGCGTATCGCCAGATGGCAGGATTCAATGGCGGAACGCGCACACCCACCAGTCCATCGCGCCGGTAACGTTCGGTGAACGCTTCGCTGAACAGGGCGTTGAGCGGACCAATGTCGGCCGGCTGAATGGGAAGTGGTCCCTCGAGGCCCGGGGGTGGCGCTGGAACCGCGCGCGCCACCACTACAGCTCCTCGACGGCGGTCGCGTTTGCCGCCGAGGAGGCGGGGGCCTCCGCACTACTGGCTGCGACGACCAGGGATTCCTGCGTCGCAGAAGCCGCCCGACGCACGACGGCGGCGCCCGTGTTCTCGTCATACCGCACTTCGATCACCTGGTCGAGCCCGTCGCGGACGCCCTCGATGTGCGTGATGAGCACCACCTGTTCGAACCTGTCCTGCAAGCCCCGTAGCAGCTCGACCACGCTGTGCCTTCGTGTCTCATCGAGTGAGCCGAAAATCTCGTCGAGCACCAGCAGCGAGAACGATTGGCCGGATCGTTCCGCGATCATCTGCGAGATGGCGAGCCGCAGCACGAGGTTCGCCATGTCTTCCTCTCCGCCTGAGATAACGGGCTTGGCTACCCCGTCCTCGAGCACCACGATGCGGTACTTGTCATCCAGCTCGAGCTCGGTGTAGCGGGCATCGGTGAGCTCCGTGAGGAAGGCGCTGGCGAGCTCCGAAAGCTCGGGCCGCATGGCGAAGTTGAGATCTGTGCGGAGATCGCTGTATGCCCGGTGCAGTTCGTCGTGAAGGCGCTTTTCGGTTTCCAGCGAAGCGAGCTTCTTTTCGGTTCGCTGGAGGTCGTCGTTGGCCCCGAGCGCCCGATCGAGCGCGCCCTGTGCCAACGCAGCTTCCGTGTTCGCATTCATGGCGGCGAGCGTGGCCGCGTGAAGTCGACCACGGGCGGAGACGTGTTGCTCGCGCAGCCGGGAGAACTCCTCTTCGGAGAGTGCCAGCGCCGTGCGGCGGCGCACGAGCTCATCGCGTTTCGCCGTGAGCGCCACCAAGGCCCGGGTCACGCTCTCCTGCTCCCGTCGCAGCGCAGGTTCCCGCTCCACCTGCGTGTTGAGCCGGTTCGCCTGCGTATTGAGCGCAGCCAGGCGCTCGAACTCGCGCTCCAGCGCGGTATGATGTCCGCGATCGTACCCGCCGGGAATGGCGCGGAGCTCGGTGACGAGCGTTTCGTGCCGCTGTTCCTTCGCCGCCAGATCGCGCGCCGTGTGCTCGAGTTGTTGCACGCCCATCTGCACGCGCGCGAGCCGCCGCTCAAGGGCGCCCACGTCCTGCTGAAGGGTGCGCCGCTGCTCATCGAGAGCCGCGACGTCCTCCGGCATGGCCTCGAGCTGTTCGAGGCGGGCCTTGAAATACGACCCGTCCGCGCTCACGGTCTCCACCTGGTTGTCGAGCAGTTCGAGCACCTGCCGGTAGTGGTCGCCGAGGGGGCGCTGGCATGTGGGGCAGTTGCCCTCGTCGCCGAGCGCGATCAGCTTTTCGCGCTGCTCCTTCAGGTCGCTGTACTGCAGACGCAGCGCGTTGCGCCGCGTTTCCGCTTCCTGCCTGTCGCGCACCCACTCCGTGCGGCGGAGTTCGAGCCGGCCCTCGGATTCCTCAAGCGCACGCCGCTTGGCTTCCAGCTCCACCGTGACTTGCTCCTCGAGAGCGGGAGTCGACTGCACGCGCGCGTGCTGCTCGCGGAGTTCCTCCAGCTCGGAACTCAGTGCGCGTTCCTGTTCCATGAGGGCCCGCCGGCGGCCGTCATGCGCGGCGAGGTCGCGTGTCCCAGCAAGCTCATTGCCAACATCGTGGAACGGAACCAGCTGCACGGCGAGCGGCAGGAGCGCTTCACGCGCCGCTGACACGAGCTGAAGCTCCGTGGCAACGCGCTCCAGATTGCGCTGAAGGCCGGCCATCTCGGTCTCGGCAACGCGCAAGTCGCTCTCGAGATGCTGCGTTTCATCCCGCTGCTGCTGTGCCGCCAGCCACCGGGGCGTGAGAGCGTCAACCTGGGTCTGGATTCGTGAGCGCTCGATCTCCGCGTCTGCGAGCTGGCCCTTGGCGGCGGTGAGCCTGTGTTCCGATTCGGCGATTTGCGCAGCGAGCGACCCGGCATCGGGCATGCCGCTGCGCATGCCGGTGATCTCACCGCGAAGGTCGCGGCGGCGCTCGTCGGCGAGGTCCTGCGCCGAACGGAGCTTCTCATAGCCCAGCACGCGCGACAGGAACTGTCCGCGCTCTGTGGCCGAGAGTGACGCCATCACCGTGAGTTCCTTCTGACCGGTGAAATACGTGTTGAAAAACTCCGCACGCGTCATCCCGAGCCTTCGCTGCAGCAGCTCACCTACGGCCGTCGCCGAGCTGGCAATGGCCTGCTCCGCGCCGTCGAGATATAGCTCTGCCATGGTGAGGCCCCGCACCACCCGGTAGCGATGTCCGGCGAGCTCGAAGTCGAGCTCCACACGCACCTGTGCGCGCGGGACGGCTCGTGAGAAACGAATGGTGTCCTTGCCACCCCGCGCGGTGTCGCCCCCATACAGGGCCCAGGCCACCGCCTCGAGAATGGTGGACTTGCCGGCGCCATTGGGACCGATGATGCCGGTGAGCCCGGTGTCAAACTCGATCTCGGAGTCGGCGTGCTGCCGGAAGTTGACGAGGCGAACGCGGTTGAGCCTCATCGCTCCTGTACCGCCGTCGGGGCGTCGCGCACCGCACTCACCTGCTCCGCTTCGCGGAGGTAGTGCAGCCCCAGCTCCACGAGCGTCTCGTGGTCGATGTCCGACGCGAGCACCCGACTGCGCAGGCTGTTGCGGAGCATCTCGGCGAGCGACGGGCGACGGCCAGGTCCTCCGCTCGCGTCGCGGCGAATCACCTCGGGCCGGCGCGTGTCGAGATGAAAGTGTAGCGCGCGCCTCTGGAAGTCTCGGAGCGCCTTGTGGTCAAGCTCCCGCGCGATGTGGCGCGGCACATTCCGCGCGACGGCGCGTACAACCTTGCCCTCAATGCCGCCGCTGGCTCTGGCTACGGCCGCGGCCAGCGCCGCGTCGAGATCAGGCGCCGACATGCCGCGGCCCTCGATCCGCGGAAGGTCCAGGAACTCGCGCACTGGTGGAATGCGGTGGAACGTCTGCCGTCCGGTCACGAGGTCGCGCTCGATCATCCCCTTCCCCGGGAGTTTGTGTGCCGCCTGTTCCTCGGTCTCACCCCACACGTTCGAGCTCGTGTAATCGAGTGCGCCGCTGTAGTACGCGTTGGGCCCCACGCGCTTGTAGACGTGGTAGTGCCCCAGCGCCACGTACGCCCATTCGGGCGCGGATACGGCCGCCACCGGAATCGTAAGGGCCGCCCGGTCCGTGTGCTCTGCATATGCGGGAATGACACCTTCCACTTCCCCATGAATCAGCAACACGTTGTATTGCGCGGAGGGGTCGGGATCGAGCGAAACGCTGCCCGGAGGCAGGTCCGGCACCGCCAGAATCGAGAGGCCCAGTTCGGGGAACCGCAGGCGCTGTGGCTCCACGTCCACCACATGAATCCCGAGCGGCGTGAACAGACGCAGAATGCACAATGTCTCGCGCGACCGCGGCATGTCGTGGTTGCCCGCTACGATGACCACAATCGCGTCGGGGAGCTCGCGCCTCAGCCGCGAGAACTGGGCAAACGCGTGGAGGATCGCCGGGTTCGTGGGGCGCACGGTGTGGAACACGTCGCCCCCCACGAGAACGAGCTCCGGCTTCAGTGCGATGGTTCGGTCAATCGCGCTCGTGAACGATCGCTCGACATCCGCTTCCCGCTGATTGATGCCCGAGGGCGTCGTTCGCTGAAACTGGCGAAAGCCGAGGTGAAGATCGGACAGGTGGACGAGACGCACGCGGGAAATCTACGCGAGCCCACTCATGAACGCTTGCCCCTCCTCTCGCTCCGAAATACGTTGCCGCATGCGCCGTTTCTCCTCCGCGTTGCGCGCCATCGTCGCCTGCATACCCGCGTTGCTGCTCGGGGACTGCGACAGGTCGAAGCCGCAACTCCCGCCAGCCGAAACAATTACGCCGGAGGGCGCGCCACCGCTTGATATTACGGCGAAGCCGCAGCTGCTGTTCCAGGTTTTCGGTAACCGCGCCGACCTGCGCGTGGTGCCCCTGGCCGCGGTCGTGAAGGGAGTCGTGAAGCCGATCGGTCTAACGGAGCGCGGATGGCGGCTGCTTGACTCGCTTTATTTCGCGCCCGGAGCCCGCTACCCCGTGTACCACGAAGATGGGGACGTGGGAGAGGTGGTCATCAGGCGGGGGATGTGGTCCGGCGGCGCAGCGCCCCTGTATCCGCTGGCGGGTTGCAGTGCCCTCAAACCCTTGGCGGCGGCGACGATTACGTTTAAGCAGCCGACGCCTGATCCCTATGTCGAGCTCATCGGCAGTTCGGCGTCTCTCGCCCCGCGCGTCCCATACAAGGGCACGCTCCTGACCGAGGCAGAAATCGCCAAGCTCGGCCGTGCGTTCGGCCACGAAGTCGGCAAGCAGGGGGGCATCCAGCCCTCCGAACTCGATTCCCTCGACTTCCACGCGCGATTGCTTGTCACGGGCGCCACCAGCGAGCCCACTCTCCTGGTCTCGTTCATCGATCCGAATGCCGGCGACCTCGGTCCCGGGGCCGGCCACGCTACCCATCTGTTTGCGCTCGGCGAAAAATCGGGGAGCGCATATGCGCCCGCGTATCGCCACGCGGTGAGCGGGAATGCGAGGGAAGTGGAGTTTCAGCGGCTCGTCGACCATCTGGACGTCAGCGGCTCGGGCGTTGCTGAGCTCATCCTCGAGGCGTGGCGGTATGGCGCCGAGAACGAGACGGTGGTGCTGTCGTTCAGGGGTGATGCATGGAGAGAGACGATGAGGTCAAAGCAGAGCTGGTGTCTCGATCCGCCGCTGACGAAGAAGTAAGCGGCGCCCCGGTGCTTTCTGCCGCCGTCATTCCACGCCGATATCCCACGCCTGCTCCAGATCGTCTTTCGAGTACGTCCTGAAGGCGGTGAGGGTCGTCGTGCGGAGCAGCCCCGGGACCTCCGGAAATCGCTCGGTCACGATCTTGGCGATGTCTTCGTACTGTGGCACCCTGACGAGCACGACCAAGTCCCACTCGCCCGACACAGAATACACCTCGGTCACGCCCTCAATGCCGGCGAGCTTTCGGGCGCACTGCGGGATCAAGCGGGGCTCAGCCCTCACCAATACGATCGTCGTGATCATCGGATCCCTGGGAACGGTGGCACGTTGAGGAGCCAGACTCCCGCCAGGCGGTCGCGGTCGTCGACGTCGAGCACCATGTCGTCCGCAAGACGGACGGCGCGCACGGGATGGGCAGTTCCGAAGCGAAAATGAATGGTCTTCTCGTCGGCGTCCGCATCGGCGGCCAGATGCGTATCCACCTCCAGCGAGGCTACGTCACGGGCAGACTCACCCATCGGAATCGCGACGCGACCCGGCGCCGCGTCCGCTGGAGGCGCGAGCGTTCTCACCTTGCGCACCTCGGGCCAGACCGCGACTTCGATCCCGGCGATGTGCCCGGCGTGCACGTCAAGGATCACCCAGGACCCGTCCTTTCCTTCCATCTCGACGGAACCTGACGGGCCCTCGCCGGCGGCGCGCGCGCGCAGGCTGGCGGTCAGGATGTCCGTATCCTCGTCCCAGCGATAGTCAACGGCGGGAAGCGCCGAGCTGGTTGGTTCAATGCGCACATCGATCTGCACTGCGAATCTCCGGTGGGGGGATTGCAGCCTACATCAGCCGGCTGCGCCCGGCAGCGGCAAATCGCCGCAGGCCGTAACCAATGTGCGCCGCCGTACTCGAATCATCGCAATCATGCCAGTGCGCGGAACGCGGCGACGATTCGCCGCATGGCCTCCGCCACTTGTGATTGGTCCGCTGCGTACGACACCCGCACCCATTCGGGCGTGCAGAATGCCGACCCCGGCACGACGGCCACGCCGGCGGTCTCCAGCAAATGCGCGGCGAATGCGGCGCCGGGATCAGGTGATAGCGTGGTCTGCGGCGCTCGCAGATACAGGTAGAATGCGCCGTCCGGGGCGAGAACCTGGAGTCGCGGTTCCTGCCGCAGGATCGCGAGTGCCGCATCGCGCCGCTTCTGGAACTCGGCCACCATCGCCTCGACCGCCGCATCGCCCTCGCGCCGCATTGTCAGGGCAGCCAGTGCAGCATGCTGCGAGACCGCTGCGGCATTCGACGTCGTGTGCGATTGCAAAGCAGTCATTGCCCTGGCCAGCGGGGCAGCGCTGATGCTCCAGCCGATACGCCATCCCGTCATGGCAAACGCCTTCGCCACGCCGTTCACGACGACAAGTCGCTCTCGCGCCGGCGCGACGTCCAGGGACGACGCGGCCGGTGTGCCGTAGGCGATGCGCAGGTATATCTCGTCGCTGATCGTCCACCACTCGCGCTCGGTGGCGAGGGCGAGAATGTCGCGCAGTTCGCCCGCACTGTAGACGGCCCCTGTTGGATTCGACGGCGAGTTGAGCATGAGACCGCGTGTCCGCGGCGAGGCGTGGCGCTCGAGCTCCTCGGCTGTCACCTTGAACCCGCTTGCCGGGTCGCCCATCACCGGTACAACAGTGGCGCGAGCGAGCGTCACCATCTCGTAGTAGCTCGTCCAGCTGGGCGTCGGAATGAGTACTTCGTCGAGATGACCGAAGAGCGAAAAACAGGCATTGAAGAGCGACTGTTTCGATCCGGTCGAAACGACTACCTCGGCCGGCACGACCCGGTCGCTTCCTCTCCACCGCTCGTTGGCTTCATCAGCGATGGCCTGGCGAAGAGGCAAGATGCCCTCCACCGGCGTGTAGCGGGTGGCACCGTCGTCCAGGGCGCGCTTGGCCGCAGTCCGAATGAATGGCGGCGTGTCGAAATCCGGCTCTCCGGCGCCCAAATCGATGATCTTGTGCCCTGCCGCCCGAAGTGCCTTGGCGCGCTGCGACACCGCGATCGTGGCCGACTCCTGAAGCCTCGCGATGTTCTCGGAGGGAGTGAACGAGGGAACAGCCGGTGCTGACGTCATCGGGCGGCGGCGCTCCCGGGAGGAGGTGAGGAAGATCAGTCCTTCTTCAGGCGCGGGCGCTAGATTGGTGCACGCCCGACGAACGATATCCACGTGGCTCACGCCGCGCCATTGACAAATGAGGCTGCAGTGACCGAGACCGAGCGCGAAACGGCAGGAGCCGTGCGCAGCGCCTCTGTGGCGCATTTCTTCCCTCCGGACTGGACCCAGGTGGCGCAGCGCGTCTCGGGTGCCCTCGAACGGACCAGTCCGACGCTCGACGCGACACAGATGCTGGTCACGGTGCCCGACGGATCGGCCGCCCTCGCGCTCGGGCGCGAACTGCGCTCGCTCGGCGCCGGCACCCGACTGCGGGTGCTGCCGGTAATGAATGCGGCACGGGCCGCACGCCTGCTCAAGACCGCTCCCGCGCACATCGTGGTGGGCACGCCGGCCGCGCTGGCCGGCCTTCTCGCCGCCTCGGCGCTCCGAATGGGCGCTGTGCATACCCTGCTGCTCGCCTCCGCCGACGAGTACGGCTCCCAACTGGAACCGCTCGGCGCGCTCATGGCTGAACTCCCACGAGGTTGCGCGCGCATTCTCACCGCCGGTGAAGCGACGCCTCTGGTGGAGGATCTCCTCGAGCGATATCTCCACCGCGCGCGCCGCGTGATTGCTCCCGTACCCGCACCCCTCACCCTCGCGGTCGGCACACCGCCCACGATTTGCGTGCGTACCGTTTCCGCCCTTTCGCCGCTCGCACCCTTAGGAGAGCTTCTCGATGAACTGGACCCCCCGTCCGCTGCCGTGGTAGTTCCCGATGCAAGAACGGAGGGGCGCATCCGCACCACGCTGGAAGCACTGGGCTACTCCCCCGACTCCCCGCTCGTGCAGGTCACTCGCAGCGAAGTAGCCCTTCACACCCAGCTCGTCCTGTTTGCGGGGCTTCCCGAACCCGCCGCGCTCTCGGCCGCGCTCAACGCCCATCCGGCCAGGATTGTGGCGCTCATCACGACTCGCCAGCACCGCGCGCTCAAGGAGCTGGCTGCGCCCGCCGTACTGGTGCCGTACGAGCAATCGCGCGGCGCGCGCGCGGCGCGCGAACGCGATGCCACGCTGCGCGGCGTGTTGCGCGCGGCGCTCGCAGACGGGCTTCCTTCGCGTGAAATCGTCGCCCTCGAGCCGCTGCTCGCGGACTTCGACGGCCTCGAGATTGCGGGCGCCGCACTCAGGCTGTACGAAAAGGCCGCGGCGGAGGCGACCGCGGCAAAGCTCGCGGGACGTGAGGAAGTCCGGGCCGAGATCAGGGCCGCCAAGGCGGACCGCGAGGCGGCCGACGCCCGAATCCAGCGGCCGAGAAGGTTGGAACGTCCCAAGCCGGCCGGGTTCGACCGATCGCGCCCACCGCGCGGAACGAGCGACAAGGAGCGCACGCCAAGGAGACCGAAATGACCGCTGGTTCGTTTCAGCTGAACGGCGGCTGGATCGAGGTGATCGCTGGCGTGATGTTCAGCGGGAAGAGTGAGGAGCTCATGCGCCGCGTGCGACGCTCGCTCATCGCCCGAAAGCAGGTGCAGGTATTCAAATCGCACCTGGACAGCCGGTACGCCGGCGTCATGGCCGTTGGCTCCCACGACGGGCGCACGATTGAAGCACTCCCCGTGGATTCCACGGAGCAGATCGCGCTCCGCATCAATCCGCTGGCGCACGTTATCGCGGTGGACGAGGTGCAGTTTCTCGATTCGGACATCGTCAGCCTGGCCAACGGGTTGGCCGCGCGCGGCCGCCGCGTGATTCTCGCGGGTACCGACACCGACTTCCGCGGGGAACCGTTTGGCCCGATGCCCCAGCTCATGTGCGTGGCCGAGGTGGTGGACAAGTTGCACGCCATCTGCGTGCTCTGCGGCGGGCCCGCCACGCGGAACCAGCGGCTGATCAACGGCCGGCCCGCGCCGTACAGCTCACCCCAGGTGATGGTGGGGGGCGCCGAGCACTATGAGGCGCGCTGCCGGACCTGTCACGCGGTCCCGGCAGCGGACGATGGGGCGCAGGCAAGGCTGCTCTAGCGTCTTACGGACCGCGCCCCCGCAAGCGCGTGAAGAAGGTTTTCACCTGGGCCCACGATTCCACGTTTACGGGATCGATCTCGTAGTACTTGTTGTCGAGATAGCGGCCTGTCGCTGGGAAGAACGGCGGCCTGCGATTGGTGAGCTGGCAGGGGTCCACCGTTCGGTTCTCGCGGAGGCCGGTGAAGTTGCCACCATATGTGGGCGTCGAGAGCTTGTGAATCACGCCGCCCGTCTGATTGATGCACCCGCCCGACTGTGGATATCCGGTACAGGTGGCGCCTGCGTACTGGCCTCCCCCCCAGTTTTCCACGCCTACAGTGCCGGTCAAGCTCATCGTCACCATGTGAAGCACCATGTTCATGTCAGGCCCGAGAAATACC
>DASZZO010000259.1:0-10173 GCA_035544915.1 Gemmatimonadaceae bacterium
GGAAGGGCGTTGCGCGCGGCCGGGATTCCGACATATGGCATTCAGGGATTCTTCTTCGATCGCGACGACATCCGCTTTCATGGGCGCGACGAGCGGATGCGCGTGCAGTCGTTCTATGAGGGCCAAGCCTTTCTGTTCGATCTGGTGAAACGGTTGTCGCGCCCCACACCGGCCTCATAGACGGTCAGTTCCCTTTCTTCTTGATCTCTCCGAGAGGTGTCTGGAGGGTGCCATCGTTGTTGATATCGATGGGCATGTCGAACTCATCATGGCCGGGCCGGTGGAGGAGAATCTTTTCGCCCTTGACCCAGCATTCAAAAATGTCGTCGTTGCCGCCCATGTCGGTGATGGTGGCTTTACCGGACCGGAACGTAATGGTGAACGCGAGAGGGCTGCCGGTGGTGGCGTAGCGGCCTTCGACCTTTCCGGCGCAGCTCGTCAGGCCGGGCTTGGGCGGCACGCCGGCCTTTGGCGCGGACTCCGCCGGAAGCGCCGAAGGGCGCAAGTTTTGCGGACTGGCCCAGGCAGTGCGATTTCCGGGCAGCTCCACCTGGTATTCCATCCCCATCTCCGTCGTGATTTTGCTCTCGATCCAGCGCCCGTTGACGTTGACCTGGACTTTATCTCCAAGCCGGTACTGCCCATTCGCGTGATCCTGCGCCGTGGCCGGCCCGATGCGACGCACTTCGGAGGGATAGTCCTTGGTGACTGGAACGCCGTATGCGAGCACCCGATAGGAGTTCCCGTTCATCGCGAGTACCTTGGCCCGCGTCCAGCCGGATCCGGTCACCACCTCGACCGTATCGCCGACTCTGAATCCGTTCGAGTCGGTCTGGCGCGCTGCGGCGCCGCGCGCATCCTGTGCGGCGAGCATGGCCGGGAGCGCCACTCCGAGGAACAAGCTGACGAGGATCCGCCTCCAAATCGCCGAGATATGTTCGGTCCGCCTCATGACGTGAGCTCCGGATATGGGGAATTGCCGTGTCGATCGCGTGACTCCCGGCCTACGGTTTCTTCGTCAGCGCCAGAGATGGCGGCCATCCGGGGTGAAGGTCGGGTTGTATACGGTTGTGCCGGGGCCCGCATAGCTGCGGCCGAATGGATGTACGGTGTAGGCTTCCTGGTCCGGGCTCACGATGAACCGCATCCCGGGCTCGCCGGTCGCGACGACCTGCGATTCCATTTTGGTGGTGGTGGGTGCCTGCGCGGCGATACCGGTGGACAAAGTTTGGCCGACCAGGGAGATCAAGGCGAGTGGGATGGTGCGCATGAAGACCTCGAAGTCAGGGGCCGGCAACGAGCGCTGCTCTTGACCTTTGCGTCGATCCCGGTCGGAAACCGTCACCGTCCCCTGACGAACCCTGAATCGCCGTATGCGGGCGGGTCACGACTTTCATAGCTTTGGGCCCACGCTCGTCCAGTCCAACTCTCACTTCGTCCCGATCGATGAACCCCAAACTCCCGCACGCTGCCCTGCTTCTGCTGACGGCGAGTAGTCTCTCCGCCCAGGCGCCAACGGCCCCGCGACCGTTCACCGTCGTCGAGGCGGGCATCGCCGAGATGCGCGATGCTCTTCGACAAAAACGGGTTACCTCGCGCGAGCTGGTGCTCCAGTACCTCTCGCGCATCGCGCTCTACGAGGACAAACTGCACGCGGTCATCGCGGTGAATCCGAACGCGCTGGCGGAAGCGGACGCGATGGACCGCGAGCGTGCGCAGGGGAAGATCCGCGGGCCTCTGCACGGGATTCCGGTGGCACTCAAGGACAACATCCACACCACCGATATGCCGACCACCGGCGGCGCGCTCGCATTTGCCGACCTGGTGCCGCCGTATGAGGCAACCCTCACGAAGAACCTGAAGGACGCCGGTGCAATCATCCTTGCCAAGACGCAACTGACCGAGTTGGCCAACTGGGTTGCCAGCGGGATGCCCGGGAACTACAACGGCCTCAACGGATATGGAATGAATCCGTGGGATCCGCGGCGCGACCCGCGTGACAACAACTTCGACGGCCGGCCGGTGCTCACGACTGGAGGGTCAAGCTCGGGTACGGGAACGAATGTGAGCTTCTGGGCCGCCAATGTCGGCACCGAGACGTCTGGATCGGTCTTGAGTCCGTCACACCAGAACGCCCTGGTGGGGATCAAGCCGACGGTTGGACGCGTGAGTCGCTATGGCGTCATTCCCATCACGGCCGACCAGGACACCCCGGGGCCGATGGCCCGCTCGGTCTCCGACGCGGCAATCATGCTGGGTGCCATGGAGGGCGCGCAGCCCGACCCCAACGATTCGGCCACGAAGCGGTGCGCGCCGCCGCCGGGGCGCGACTACACGAAGTTCCTCAATGCGCGTGGGCTTCAGGGCACGCGAATCGGCATTCCGCGCGCGTTCTTCTACGACCGCACGACGGCGGGAAGCGCCACGCCACGCGGCGGTCTGAATGATGCGCAGCGCAAGGTGATGGACGAGGTGATTGCCGTGCTGAAGCAGCAGGGAGCCGTGATCGTGGATCCGGCCGACATTCCGAGCGTGGTGGACACGATCGCGGCAAACAATTTCCTGAACTGGAATCCGTGCAGCGGACTCGATCAGGCGAAGGGGCGAGACGCCGATTGCACAATCGCATTCAAGTACGGCATGAAGCGCGACTTCAATACGTGGCTCACATCGCTCGGGGCGAAGGCGCCCGTCAAGACGCTCACGGAGCTGCGCCAGTGGAACATCGCGCACCAGCGCGCGACCGCAATCAAGTACGGGCAGGCCAACCTGGACATCTCCGACGAGATGGACGTGCAGGCCGATCGCGCGCGGTACGAATCCGACCGCCGGAAGGACATTCTGCTCTCGGCGACGAATGGCATTGATGCGGCGCTCAAGGCCAGCCGGCTCGACGCGCTGCTCTTTCCGAGTGTGAGCAGCGCCAACATCGGCGCGCGGCCTGGCTACCCAACAGTGACGGTGCCGTATGCGTTCATTCCCGTGCCGCCTGGCACCGGCTCGAACGCGTTCCCCGCGGGGTTCGAGCCGAGACCGGTGCCGTTTGGAGTGAGCTTTACCGGGACGGCGTGCAGCGAGCCCAAGTTGATCGAGCTGTCATATGCGTTCGAGCAGGCGACCCGAAAGCGTACGGCGCCGCCGTTGTTCCCGTAGCCTGCCCGCACCGATCGGTTTTCCACCAACACATTCCCATCGAGACTCCCATGTCAGTCATCCGCAGGGTGGTGCTGAGCGTTCCGTTGATCCCCGTGGCGTTGCTGGCGCAGTCGTCCGGGGGCCGCGCACGCGGGGCGCCCAGGGTCGGACCTGCGCAGGGCACGGTGATCGTCGTTGGCGGCGGATCGATGGGGCCCGAGATCTACAACCGCTTCATTGCCGCCGCCGGCGGGCCCGACGCGCTGATCATCGACGTTCCGAACGCGGGCGGCGCCGACTCGTACGCGCAAGACGGGCCAGGCACGCGCGGATGGAAGCTTGCGGGCGCGAAGAACATCTACACGCTGTTCACGAAGGACCGGAAGATCGCCGACACGGACTCCTTTGTTGCGGTGATCAAGAAGGCGGGCGGCGTGTGGTTCGAGGGCGGGCGCCAGTTCCACCTGGTGGATGCGTACGCCGGCACGAAGACAGAGGCGGCATTCAATGAAGTGCTGGCGCGCGGCGGCGTGGTCGGCGGCTCGTCCGCGGGCGCCTCGATACTCGGCGATTTCCTCGTGCGCGGTGCGCCGTCGAACAACAACTTCATCATGGACTATCCGGGATACGAGAAAGGGTTCTCGTACCTGCGCGGCGTGGGCATCGACCAGCACGTGGTTGCGCGCGAGCGGCTCGCCGACCTCGCCGATTCGATCATTCCAAAGTTTCCGCAACTACTGGGCATCTCGGAGGACGAGGGTACAGCGTGGGTCGTGCGAGGCGACACGGCGACGATTGTCGGGCGCAGCAAGGCGTTCGTGTACGGTGGCAAGGACCCGACGGACACCGGCAAGCCGTTCCTCACGCTCCACCCTGGTGACACGTACGACCTGGGTGCGCGCCACATCATGCACCGCGCGATGGACGACTCACCGGTGACGCCGAAGTTCATCAGCGGGCTGTTCGAAAAGTACAATGCTCCCTCTGCGGGCGGCGCGACGGTGCTCGTCGCGCAGGACGGGAAGGTGTTCATCGATCAGTCGTTCGGCATTCCTGCGCAGGCCAAGTACATGCCGACGACGACGGTGCCGCAGTTTTCGCTGGGCGGCATCACGGCGGTGTTCGAGTCGATCTGCTCGCAGGTGCCGGAGCCGGCGGGGCGCGGACGGGGGAACGTGGTACCAGACACGGGAGCGGCGGCCGCGGCGACGGGCAGGCGGCGGGCCGGTGCGACCGCCCCGGCGATGACGCCATTCCAGCGGTGCGTTGCCCAGCGTGTCTCGGGGCCGGTCGGGATGCACAAGACGTCGGCGAGCGAGGCGGGTGACGTTCTGTCGAATGTAGACGAACTCTACCGTCTGGCCCTCGGCCTCGAGAACCCGCACACGTATTCGCGCACCGCGCCGACCGACACCAACGCAGAGCGGGAGAGTATCGATTACGCGCAGGGGTGGGAGGCGGATACGTACCGCGGCGCGACGCGATTCAGTGCATTCGGAGCCGCCGGGGGCAAGCGGAACGCATTCGTGCGTCTTCCGGAGAAGCATGCGACGATCATCATCCTGACGAACGACGAGACGGCTGACGCACGCCGGATAGCGGAGACGATCGCGGAGAAGCTGATGGGCAAGAAATGAACGGCGTGTCAAAACTGCGGTTCAAGATATCGATGTCGCTCGACGGGTTCGTAGCCGGTCCGAATCAGAGCGTGGAGAATCCGCTTGGGATTGGCGGCATGCGGCTTCACGAGTGGGTATTTGCGCTCGCGTCGTGGCGCGGGCAGCACGGCCTCGAGGGCGGTGAGGCCGCAGGCGGGAAGGATGGGTCGCTTGCGGGCGGCGCGCGCGCGGCGCAACAATGTCTCACGGCGGGTCTGGTGGACGAGATGGAGATCAGCCTGGTGCCGACGCTGCTGTGCAGCGGAGAGCGATTGTTCGATGGGGTGGGCGATGATCTGCATGGGCTCGAACTCGCGCGGACGATTGCGGCGCCAGGAGTAACTCATATCAAGTTCGGGAGGCGATGATGGAGGCGCGCGAAGTGGAGGCGCGGGGGAAGGGCAAGGCGTGACCCCCAGGTCCAGCAACGAATTGCGCTCCGCGCGGATGGCGCACGGAATCGCTGCATTCTATGTGGCCCGATTCGCGTTGTTGTTGGTGTCAGCTTCGTCGATGAATCCCGCTCGCGCGCGCGCGCAGGTCGCGGAGCGCCTCAGCGGCGGCTTGGCCATAGGAATGACTCCCAATCTTGCCGAAGCGTTTGCCAGCGATCAGATCTGCCCGCGTCGGCGGGCGGTCGCAGGCTCGGCCCGAGTTGCCGCCGTGCTCACGGCGCGATTACAACTGGAAGTCCTTGGCGAGCTCTTTCAGGGGCCGCAGGCTGAATGTGTCAGCGCTCCTGAGCGTCCACCGCCTGCGTCCGGGCCATTTATGCGGACGTTCGAGTCTTACGATGATGGCCTGCGCTATCCGCCCGCGGTGCTCTCCCTTCGGCTCGGCATGACGGCGTTGAGTGCCCCCGGACTCTCCGTACGCCCGTATGTTGGGATCGGGCGACTCGCGGGAAAGGGCATTATGGTTCCTGAAGTGGGGCTGAGTCTCTTCGCAGGGAAGGGCAGCGTGCGATTGATGGTTGAGATGGAGGAGTGGTTGTATTCGGTTCCGAAGCAGCATGTTGAAGAAAGGTTCCTCGATGGACGGCTCGTTCAGCGGTCCGTGGTCGTGCGTGACATTCGGGCGTTCACGACGGTTTTCCGGGTCGGTTTTGCGTCGCGTGCAGGTCGTGGGTAACTGCAGTTGAACCAGATGACAAACGACACGCGCACCCGCCGCGCTTTCCTCTCGTCACTCGGCGCGCTCTCCGCCGTCGGCCTCGTGCCGCGAAGCGCCTGGGCAGCGAGCCCTGACCACTCGCCAGTCGCGGGTCTCCCAGGCGGCGCCCGAGGACTGGCCGCGGCTCCAGATGATTTCGCATTCTCGCCCGGCCTCATCTACCTCCAAACTGGCTCCCTCGGCCCGACGCCACGACCAGTGATGGAGCGGACGATCGCCGCGTGGAAGCAGCTCGAGCTCAATCCGGCCTTCTACGGATACGGAGAGCAAGAACGCGCGATGGACGAAGTGCGTACGAACGCGGCGCGGTTCATCGGTTGCAAGACCGACGAACTTGTGCTCACAAACTGCACCACCGAAGGGATGAACTGGGTGGCGGAGGGGCTCGCGCTCACGGCCGGTGATCGCGTGCTTACCACGGACCAGGAACATCCGGGTGGACGGGTTTGCTGGGACTATGTGGTGCGCCGCCACGGCGTCGTGCTTGACATCGTGCCGATTCCACCGGGTGAGAATGATGGACAAGCGATTATCGACAGGTTCGCGAAGCGCATCACGCCACGCACGCGCGTGCTCTCGTTCTCTCACCTGCTCAGCTCCACCGGCTTGCGCATGCCCGTCGCCGAGCTGGCGGCGCTGGCGCGGACGCGCGCATGCATCGCAGTGGTTGACGGCGCGCAGGCGGTGGGTGGCGTCGCTGTCGATGTGAAGGCGCTCCGCTGCCACGTCTATGCAACCAGCGGCCACAAATGGCTTCTGGCGCCGAAGGGGACGGGCCTATTGTACCTGAGCGAGGAGCTCGGAAAGACGATCGATCCGATTTCGCTCCAGGCCGGGCGCACCGCGTACTCTCCGTCGTCGGGCGTCTCGAGCATTCCAAGCGTGCTCGGATTGGGGGCGGCGCTCGGATATATGTCGGCGATCGGGCTGGGTCGCATCGAAACGCACAACCTCGCGCTCAGAAACCGCCTCTTCGGAGCGCTCAAGGGCGTGCCCAAGGTGCGCGTCGTCAGCGCTCCTCCAGGTCCGATCGCGTCGCCGTTGCTCACGTATGCGCTGCCCGACGCGGTCGAGAGTGGTGCGTTCCAGCAACTGATGCGCGACAAGCACAACATTGAATTGAAGGTCGTGCCGAAGAACTGGCTCAATGGGAACCGCGTTTCGACGCATCTCTTCAACACGGAGCAGGACGTCGACGCACTCGTCGACGCGCTGAAGGCGGAGCTTGCCTGAGCTGCTCTCCAAGGTCGACCACCTCGTATTTGCCGTGCCCGACCTGGATCGGGGCATGGGCGAGATGGAGACCCTCTTGGGCGTCCGCGCAACGCCGGGAGGTGTGCACCCGGGGCGCGGCACTCGCAACGCGCTGATTCGTCTCGGACCAGGCACCTATCTCGAGATCGTTGCGCCCGATCCAGATCAACCCGAGCCGCCTGAGCCGCGCTGGTTCGGTGTTGACACCGGTCGGGAAGCCAGGCTCGCGACGTGGGCCGCAAAAAGCACTGACCTCGAGCGCCTGCACGGCGAGGCGGCCGCCGCCGATGTGGGCATCGGCGAGACGAGAGCGGGAAGCCGTCGGCGAACCGATGGCGTCATGCTGTCGTGGCGGTTTACGGACCCCGGGACAGTGGCGGCCGACGGCATCGTGCCGTTCTTCATTGATTGGGGCCGATCGCCACACCCTGCACAGACCCTGTCGCAAGGCGCGGCGCTTGCCGCGTTGCGCGCTGAACACCCGGACGCGCCCCGGGTGACCGGAATGCTACGGTCGATCGGACTGGACCTGTCCGTGACGAAGGGTGCGCACGCAACCCTTGTTGCGGTAATCGACGGGCGCCGTGGTCGCGTTGAGTTACGGAACTAACTGAAGTGTGACGCTCACTTTGTTTTCGTGTGCTGGAGGCCCATGACCACACCTGTCACGCCGGACATCGAATGCGAGCAACTCCACCCCGACTTCCCCGTCAGCGATGTCCTTGCCGCCGTCGACTTCTATACGAAGAAACTCGGCTTCAAGCTCTCCTTCACATGGGGCGAGCCAGTTTCGCTGGCGGGTGTGAACCTGGGCAGTGTGCAGGTATTCCTGACGCAGGGCACGCCAAATCCAAAGGGGTGGACGGTGTACTTCGTCGTCGGGAACGCCGACGAGCTCTACGAGTTCCAGCGCGCCAATGGAGTGGAGATCCTGCTGGCGCCTGAGGACCGGGAGTATGGTCTGCGCGACTACAGGGTACGCGATCTGTACGGGTACGAGCTTGGGTTCGGGCATCGCCTGTCCAACGCCGGGCCCCCGATCGAGATCGACCGGGTCGAGGTTCCGGTGCGCCTCGAGAAACGACTCGCCGCCTTGTTGTACGACCTGGCCGAGCACAAGCGCATGAGCGTGAACAGTTGTCTCGAAGAGACATTGCTCCACACGCTCGACGGCGTGGGGCCGCACACCAAGAGTGACCTCACCTTCATCCAGGGACTGAAGACGAAACACGGTATCGACTACGACAGCCACGGGAGCTATCGGTTCGTCGAGCGCTAGGTGGGCCAGGTGCTCAGGGTTTTCTAGAACCCCGCCGGCCGCTCGGCCGCGACGCCGAACGCGCGCTCAAGCGCGAGGCCCGCGCGCACCACCGTTCCCTCGTCGAATGGCCTGCCGAGCAGTGTAACCCCGTGCGGCACGCGTCGTGACGGCGTGAAAGTCGGCAGCGGGTTCTGCGGGTCGGGCGCCCAGTCGCTGCGCGCCTGCGCGACCTGCACGAAACCCGCGCGCATCGTGAGCGACGGATGTCCCGTGAAGTTCGAGAGGGTGAGCATCTCGTCGCGCAATGACGGCACAAGGAGCAGGTCCACGTTGGCGAAGACTCGGGACATTTCCTTTGCCACCAGGTGACGGAAGCGATCGGCCTGCACGAAGTCGACGGCGGACAGGAACCTGGACACGCGAAACAGATTGGGCCACGCGTCCGGAACCTGAACCTTGAGCTGATTGGCCTGGCCGCTGAGGGTGAGCTCCTCGAACGCCGCGGCCGCTTCGCTGAAGAGAATGTGCTGAAGTGAATCATATGGCCAATCGGGGAGGCTCACTTCGACGGCAACCATTCCCAGTTTCTTCACCGCTTCGAGGGCGGCGCGGTCCACGTCGGTTGCCGGGTTCTCCTTCATCCATGCGGGAAAGAATCCGACCCGCAGTCCGTCAACCGGCGCGCCCGCGTCGAAGTCGAGCCGGCTGGGAACGCTCGAGTGATCGCCTTCGTCAGGCCCGGTGATGGCTTGCAGCACGAGGATGGCGTCTTCGACGCTGCGGGTCATCGGCCCGAGCTTGTCGAGTGACCAGCAGAGTGTCATCGCCCCCGTGCGCGGCACCCGTCCAAATGTGGGACGGAGCCCGGTGACGCCGCAGCGCATTGCCGGGCTCACGATGCTTCCGCCGGTTTCACTTCCTATGGAGAAGCCGACAAGTCCGGCGGCGGTCGCGGCGCCGGGCCCAGCGCTCGACCCGGACGCGCCTTCTTCCAGTAGCCAGGGATTCATCGTTTGGCCGCCGAACCAGATGTCATTGAGCGCCAGAGCACCAAGACTCAGCTTGGCGACTAGAACAGCTCCTGCCTCGTAGAGTCGATGCACGACTACCGCGTCGGCGTTGGGGACGCGATTCTTGAACGGCTCTGCGCCATAAGTGGTGGCGATGCCGGCCGTGTCGAGCAGGTCCTTCACTCCGAAGGGGATGCCGTGCAACGGACCGCGATACCTCCCCGCGGCAATCTCCGCATCGGCCCTGGCGGCTTGCGCGAGCGCAGAGTCACGCGTGAGCGTGATGACGCAACGGAGCTTGGGATCGAGTCGCTCCAGACGTTGCAGATAAATGGTGGTGAGTCGCACCGAGGTGAGCTTTCTCTGCTCGATCCAGCGGGAGAGTTGCGTCACCGGCGCGAAGGCGATGTCGGCCTCGCCAGCGGGCAGTGGGCCGGGGTCGCCCTTGCTGCGGACGAAGCGGGCGCGCGCGGGGCCCGCAGGTTCGCTGCCGAGCACGGGGTTCCAGCGTGTGGCCGGTGAGACCGCCGCGTCCAATGCGACCTTTCTGGGTCCGACGCGCCGCTCCAGGAGAGGGGCCATCGCGCTTCGCCAACTTGCCGCCGCCATGCTGCGCTCGGCAGGCGTCAGCTCGACCTGCGCGAGTTTCGCGGCTTCGGCGAAGGTCGCAGGCGAGACCTGA
>DASZZO010000260.1:0-40065 GCA_035544915.1 Gemmatimonadaceae bacterium
GAACAGCTGCCCTGCGATCGGATCCTCCACGGTATGGGTGTCCCACCCACCGATATCCACCTGGACGGCTTCGACGCCGATATCCGCCTTGATAAGCGCTGCGGCTGACCGCAGGCTCCGTCCGAATCCGCTATTCGGATAGACGGCTCCGTTGGACGGCACGTAGCCGGCGAAATTGATCGCGCGGAGCAATGCGAACGTGGCCGTTGCGTCGAGCGCCGAGGAGCGCGACGGCTCCATGTCCAGGAAATAGTCATTGGAAAGCCAGTCGAGGCGCGCATCGCGCGTGGCACCGCTTCCGCCAACCGAGAAGTTGGCGGGATCGGGAATCGGCAGCGTGCTGGGTGCGCCGTGCAGCGTGTCGGGCAGTCCATTGGCCATCGCAAGTCCGCGCAGTTTCGCCCCCGGTGTCCTGGGGTCGCTGGTCGCCAGATGCCGGCCCAGCCATCCTGTCGAGATCGAGAGGTCGGCGGCCTTGCCCACTTCGATGAAGTGCTGCGCGTCGAAATGCGAGCGCGAGTTATAAGTCAACCCCGCCCCGTGCACCACCAGGAGCTCGCCCGACTGGAACGCGGGGAGCATGCCGAGCATGCCCTTGGAGAACTGGAACGTGCCGTCAAGGGCCGTGCCACCATTTGGATCGCCGGGCCGTGGAATCGCAATCGTAGGCCGCGCCGTGTAGTAGTTGGCGTCCGCGAACGGCGCCACCAGCGACAGGCTGTCCGCTCCGCCGCGCTGGAAGATGTTCACGATGATATCGCGTGAGCTGTTCGCGCTCTTTGCGAGCACCACCTTGGGGAGCCACTCGGGCATCAGTGTGCCGAATACCGCGGCCCCTGCCGACCCGATGATGAAGTTGCGCCTTGACAGCTCGTTGTATTCCCGGCAGCCGCAGTCGCCGTGTTCGTTGTCGCTCATCGCCGACTCCGGTTTAGTAGTACTGGAACGTGGAAGACGACAGCGCCAGCGACACGGTTTCGCGTACTCGCGCAGTATTGGTCGGTGCGACTGCGACGTAGGTGGTCAGTTCGTCGCGCAAGCGCTGGGTCATCTCGCCGCCGAACAGGAAGCGATCGATGCTCGAAACGACCCCGGCCGCGCTTCCCGACGTCATGAACGTGGCAACGTTGAAGTTCACGGATGCCGGCGAGTTCGTGCTGGAAATGAACGAGGCGTAGTTCCACCGCGGAAGCACGTTGCCCGCCCAGTACGCGGTCGTGTCGGGGAAGCCATCGGGTGTCTGCCAGGTGAACGGCTGCTGGCCGCCGTTGATGATCGAGAAGTACAAGTTGTTCGCGTTCGCCACCTGCGCCCCCAATGCCCGCACAGCCGACACCACCAGGTGATAGGGTCGCTTGAACTTGGCCGGCGCTGCCATGAGGTTGTCGCGCGAGAGGATCGCGCGCAGCATCGCCTTGATGTCGCCCTGAGAGCTGGTATATACGTTCGCGACGGCAGCGACCTGCGCATTGGAGGGGTCGTAGCGCAGAAAGAATTTGAGCATCTTGGTCGAGATGAACGTCGCCGTGCTCGGATGGCTGACGAGCATGTTGAGCACGGTCTCGCCCTCGGCCTGCGCTGCCGGGCCCCCCGACGAGGCAGGAATGTTCACCGAGAGCACCGTCTTGGCCCCGTTGTCGTGGATGCCCGGCGCGAACGTGAAGTTGCCGCGTCCCGCCGTCGTCCATCCCGTCAGCACGCGCGAGAGCTCGGCTACATCGTTCTGCGTATAGCCCCCGTTTACGCCAAGGGTATGCAGTTCCATGATTTCACGGGCGTAGTTCTGGTTCGGCGAGGTATTGCGGCTGGCTGTCTGGTCCAGGTACGCCAGCATCGCGACGCTGTGCGCGCTCGCCTTGAGCAGCTGGGGAAATGTCGTCATGGCGTACCGCCGGATGACTTCCCGGTCGTCGACCACCTTCAGGTAGCCGACCTTTTCGAACGAGATGTTGAAATGATCGGTCCAGAACTCCACAAGCCGTTCCTGCAGCTGCCGCGATGAGAATGCGGCGCGATAGATCATAGCGTTGGACAGCTGGAGCTGGAGGGTGCCAGAGTCCAAGTTGAACAGTGTGTCCACGCCCTGGAGAGTGGTGGGATAGTTCGTCGCGACGAACTGATCCACGGCGCTGTCGTCCAGAGCCTGCGGATTGAGGTGACGCTCGAGAAACGCGTCGTACCCGACCTGCCTGGCAAGCGTCGCGTCGGCGTCAGTCATTCCCATGGTGATCCGGCGAACCAGTCGCAACTCCGGCGACACCCACTCCGTGGTCGGATCGACCGCGGAAGGCGACATCGTGCCACCTGGATTCGCCGGGTGCGGTGTGTTGTCGCCGGGCACCTTCCGCCGGGCCCCTTGCGCCCGCGCAAGCGAAGGCACCATCAGGCCCGCAAGGGCAATCGCGCCCGCCTTGAGTGCCATGCGACGGTCGCTGGCGCCTTCCGTTCTTTCTTCGACTGGCGCGGCGCGATCGGCCAGGTCGTGTTCAGTGGAGATCGTCACGGGCTCACACTCCGGTCGCTGGGCACACCCGGTGGACTCGTGCAGGGGCAGATTGTTAACAAGCACCTCCGGCTCGCTGCCGGATGCGCATCTGCTCGCGGACAAGCAAGGGCGTCACATACTCTGTTGCGAACGGCGGGAGCCGTGCGATGCGTCACAAACGCGGCATGAAATGTGCCGATTTGTGGCGACCTCGCCCGCGGCCGGACGGGCCATCACTCTTCGCTGGTCAACTCCAGCTGGCCGTCTGGCGACGTATCATCGCCTTCGTCGCCCACCTCGCCTTCGTCCTTGTCGTCGGGCACCACTCGTGCGACTGCCGTGATCAGGTCACCCGCGTCGAGGTTGATCAGCTTGACACCCTGCGTGTTGCGGCCGGCCACCCGTACGCCCTTGACGGGTGACCGGATGATCTGCCCGCCGCGGGTGATGAGCATCACTTCGTCCTCAGGCAGCACTTCGAGCAGCCCCACGACGTCACCGGTTCGGTCCGTGCGATTGACGGTCTTGATTCCCTTTCCACCGCGCCTCTGTACCCGGTAGTCGTCAATGTGCGAGCACTTTCCGAGTCCCAGCTCGGTTACCACCAGGAGCGTCGCCTCGCGCTTGATAACGACCATGCCGATCACATGGTCGGTCTCGTCCAGCTCGATCCCCTTCACGCCCGTGGTGTCACGCCCCATGGGACGCGCGTCCTGTTCGTGGAAGCGGACCGATTGCCCATGCCGGGTGGCGATCACGATGTCGTTCGTGCCGCTCGTCACCTGGACGTCGATGAGCTTGTCACCCTCCTCGATCTTGATCCCCTTCACCCCGGTGACTCGCACGTTCGAGTATTCCGCAAGCGCCGTCTTTTTCACGGTGCCTTCGCGCGTACAGAAGAGGAGGTACTCATCCGCCGTGAACTTCTTCACCGGCACCATCGCTGCGATGGTCGTGTCGGGCGACACATTGATGAGGTTGACGATCGGCTTGCCCTTGGCCGCGCGCCCGGCCTGCGGAATCTCATGGACCTTCAGCCAGAAGCAGCGTCCATCCTGCGTGAAGCACAGGATGTAGTCGTGCGTTGAAGCAATGAAGAGGTGTTCAATGAAGTCTTCGGCCTTGAGGTCGGACCCCTGCAGCCCCTTGCCCCCCCGCCGCTGCTTCCGATAGGTGGAGATTGACGTCCGCTTGATGTATCCCGAGTGCGAGATCGTGACGACCATCTCCTCGTCGGCAATCAGGTCCTCAACCGTGAACTCGCCTTCGTCGGCGGTAATCTCGGTGCGGCGTTCGTCGCCGAAGGTCTGTACGACCTTGGCGAGCTCGTCCTTCATGAGCCCCATTCGCTTCGGCCGCGATGCGAGGATCGATGCCATCTCCTTGATGAACGCCTGCACTTCCTGGAGCTCCTCCTGGAGTTTCTCGATTTCGAGCCCGGTGAGCTTCGCGAGGCGCATGTTGAGGATCGCTTCCGCCTGCTTTTCGCTGAGTTTGAAGCGTGAGCGCAGCCCCGCGCTGGCCGTTTCCGTGTCCTTCGCCGCGCGAATGAGCTTGATCACCGCGTCAATGTTGTCGACCGCGATCGAGAGCCCTTCGAGGATGTGCTCGCGCTCCTTCGCCTTGTCGAGGTCGAATTGCGTGCGACGCACGATCACGTCGTGGCGATGCGCGATGAAGTGCTCGAGGACCTCGCGCATGCCCATGACCTTTGGCACGAGGCGTCGCGTATTGGGATCCGGCACCAGCGCGAGCATGATCACGCCGAACGTGCTCTGCATCGTGGTGTGCTTATAGAGCTGGTTCAGCACCACGCGCGGAATTGCGTCGCGCTTGAGCTCGATCACCACCCGCATGCCGTCACGATCCGACTCATCGCGGAGGTCGCTGATCCCCTCGAGCTTCTTGTCGCGCACGAGGGCGGCGATATCCTCGACGAGGCGCGCCTTGTTCACCTGGTATGGCAGCTCGGTCACTACCACCTGCGCCTTGTTTCCCGTCTCCTTTTCCTCGATGACGGCACGGGCCCGCATCACGATCTTGCCGCGGCCGGTTTCGAGATAGTCCTTGATTCCCGCTCGGCCGTAGATGAACGCGCCGGTGGGAAAATCCGGTCCGGTGATGTGGCGGCGGATCTCGTCCACGGAGAGCGCCGGATCGTCGATCATCGCCCCGATTGCGCCACCCACCTCGCGCATGTTGTGCGGCGGAATGTTCGTCGCCATCCCCACGGCAATACCGCTCGAGCCGTTGACGACGAGGTTCGGCAGCCCGCTCGGCAAGACGGTCGGCTCTTCGAGCCGGTCGTCGAAGTTCGGCGCGAATTCGACGGTGTTCTTGTCGATATCCCCAAGCATCTCCATCGCAA
The DNA here is from genome assembly GCA_035544915.1 of Gemmatimonadaceae bacterium. GTDB lineage: Bacteria > Gemmatimonadota > Gemmatimonadetes > Gemmatimonadales > Gemmatimonadaceae > Fen-1231. Next base: position 4,854 of record DASZZO010000260.1, read on the forward strand.
CGCGGGTGAGGCGCGCCTCGGTGTACCGGTAGGCGGCCGCCGGATCGCCATCCACCGATCCGAAATTTCCCTGGCCGTCCACAAGCGGATAGCGCAGCGAGAATTCCTGCACCATGCGTACGAGTGCGTCGTAAACCGACGAGTCGCCATGCGGGTGATACTTGCCAAGCACGTCCCCGACGACCGTAGCCGATTTCTTGTATGGGCGTCCGGGCACCAGTCCGAGCTCATTCATCGCATAGAGCACCCGGCGGTGAACGGGCTTGAGCCCATCCCGCACGTCCGGTAGCGCGCGACTCACGATGACGCTCATCGAGTAGTTGATGAACGACTCCTTGATCTCCTCTTCGATGAGGCGCGGAAGGATTCTTTCGCGGTTGATGGGAGCGGTCATCGGGGCGCTCTGGGAGGAAGTCTGGACGCTGATGGCGGAGGTGGAAATCTAGCTTTCGGAAGGCGCTGAATCAGTGCGCCACTCCGGGATCGGAACGCGGGACGGAAATCGGCGTGTGCACCGCCGGCCTTCCAATGGGAATCCCCTCATCGAGGTCTTCCGCGGTTTCCTCGATTTTTGCCTCGCGATCGATCGCGTCGCGCTCGGCACGGTATCGCTCGTACCACTCGCGCGTGATCTGGCCCGCGAGGTCGCGATTGCCCAGGCCGAACGACAGGGAGAGGGCGAGGGCGAGGGCGCCAAAGATGATCGCAAAGGCCGTCGTCACGATGCTCGTCGCCACGCCCAGTTCTTGCAGCGACATGAACACGGCGAGCAGAATTATTCCGCCCTTGCCTGCGCGCGCCAGGGTGGGGCCGCCCGGCAGGGCATTGGTGCTGGCGAGAATCAGGCCTCCCACGAAATCGCCGAGCACGATGCCCACAATTACGATCACGATGGCCGCTATGACGCTCGGGATGTAGCTGACGAGTTCCGAGAAGACCCGCGCGAGGGAATCGAGCCCGAGCGCATTTGCGGAGATGAGCATCACCGTGAACATCACGAGCCAGAACACGAGCGTGGCCAGCACACGCGCCGGGTTGAAGTGCGTGCCGGTGCGGTCCACCGCCTGGATGACCCCGCCCTTGCGCAGCACGTCGTTCAGGTGCACCCGGCGCATCAGGCGTCCCACTCCCCTCTGGGCGAGCTTGGCAAGCAGGTAGCCTGCCAAGAGCATCGCGGCGGCTCCCGCGAGAGCGGGAACGAATTCCCAGAGCTGCGTAAGGCTGGCTTGGAGCCGATCGAGGAAGGTCACAGGGTACCTGCTGAGGGTACTCTGAATCTAGAAGGTCCAGCGAAGAAATGAGTGGTTGCCGGGCACCCCGGAAAGGGCGGCAAGCGCTCCCACGCCATCGACTTGGATGCGGCTGAGTGCCGTCCTTCGGTCGCCTGACGGCGTCAGATAGCGTTCGGCAAAGAAGATGCCTCCGACGGCGCCGCCGGCCATCATGGCCGCCATGGCGGCGCTGACGCGGTCGTGCGCGCCGCCCGTAAGCACCGCAACCCCTGCCCAAAACAATCCGCCGCCAGCCGCCCACAGGGCCACGATTCTGCCGTCTTCCGGGGTGTGGTCGACGCGGCGCATGAGGAACCGGTCGGAGAGTTCCAGTCGCGCGACGAACCTTGGGCCTCTGCGGCGAGCATGGGCACGCCCAGCGCGAACGGCGCCACCGGCGCCGAGAAGCGTGTTATCGGTCTGCGCGCTCCGGTCATGTCCGTTTCACGTGGGCGGTCCGGTAAGAGAGCCTGCACTCTGGAGGACGACCAGGCTGAGGATTCAGTTGCGTGTCCCGCGCTTGATGTCGAACAGGGCGCTGCGCCTGCATTGCGGACAAATGAGCCACTCTCGCTTGCGGGCATATCCGAGTCCGAAACTGCCTCCGCCGATCGTGCGCTCGGTCATAGGCACACCGCACCGCGGACATAGGGGCGCCTGGCCACGTGCGACCTGTTCACGCATGGCCTGCTGTTCGCGCGTGTCGAACTGCGCCGGCTCGGCCATCAGCGCAGTTCCAGAACGATTTTTCCAAAGTGCTTCTTCGCCGCGATGCGCTCGATTGCCGCCCGGCCTTCGGCGAGCGGAAAGACGCTGTCCACCGGTGGCGTCAGCCGGCCCGCCGCGAGTTCAGCCGTGATCGCGTCGAACTCGGCATCATTCCCCATGGTAGATCCCATCAGGGTCCACTGGTTCCAGAACATCCGTCGTACATCGGTCTGGACCGTCGGTCCAGTCGTGGCCCCGCACGTCACCAGTCGTCCGCGCTTCCCGAGTGCGCCGAGTGAGTGCGCCCAGGTCGCGGCGCCCACACTGTCGATGACCACGTCCACGCCACGCTTGCCTGTGGCGCCGCGGATTGCCTTTGCCACGTCGGTAGACGTGTAGTTGAGTGTCTCGTCCGCGCCCATTTCTGCCGCCCTGGCCAGCTTCTCATCGCTGCTGGACGTGACCCACACGCGCGCGCCCCGGGCCTTCGCAATCTGCATGGCGGCCACGGCGACACCACCTCCAATCCCCTGGATGAGCACGTCCTCGCCCGGGCGCACTTGCGCGCGCGAGACGACCATGCGCCATGCCGTCAATGTAGCGAGCGTGAACGCCGCGGCCTCCGCATCGGGCACGTCCAACGGCACGGTCCGCACATTCGCCGCGGGCACGACGATCATCTCCGCGAATGTTCCGGGGTGATGTTCGCCGAGGAGGCCGAAAGTCACGCAGAGCGGCTGTTCCCCGGAGCGGCAGTATTCGCAGACGCGGCACGCGATCCCGCCATTGATCACGACTCGATCTCCCACCGCGACGCTCGATACCGCGCTGCCGGCCGACTCGACGAAGCCGGTCCCGTCTGCGCCGAGAATCCAGGGCGGCGAGATCCTGATGCCCGGCAGCCCGCCGACCATGAACACGTCGAGATGATTGAGCGCCGCAGCCGTCAGGCGCACGCGCACGTCCGTGGGCAAGCGAAGTTGCGGAACGGCGGCGTCGGTGCGGTACTGGATCTCGTGAAATCCCCCGTGCGCCGAAATCGTGAGCGCTTTCATGGGAAATTCAATTTCTCCTCTTGGCACACTCGCGCCGACATATATTTTGCCATGCTCTCAATCACGGTGCCGCCCCTCGGCGAATCCATTACCGAGGCCACGGTGTCTCGCTGGCTGAAGAAGGAGGGCGACACGGTCGCAGCGGGCGAAACGCTCGTTGAACTCGAGACGGACAAGATTACGGTCGAGGTGCCCGCGCTCAAGGCAGGTGTACTCGCGGCGCGCACAAAGAGCGAAGGTGACGTGGTTGGGGTGGACGACGTCCTCGGCCAGCTTGACGACGCGGCGGTTGGCGCCGCCGCCCCTCTCGCCCCCGCCGCGTCCGCTTCTGCCTCGACGGCCGGTGGACTCGTGCAGAGCGCGCCCGCAGCCAGGCGCCTCGCGACCGGATCCGGCATTGACATCAATGCGATTCGCGGCACGGGGCGCGCAGGGGTCATCAGCAAGCCAGACGTGCTCGCTGCGATTGCCGGAGCGCGGGGAGCCCAGGCGCCGCCTCCAGCGGAGCCACCCCGTCCCCGTGCGCCACAAGCCGCACCGCCCGCACCAGCACCCGTGGCGGCCGCAGCCGCGCCTTCACCAATGGACACTCCTCCGTCGCAGCCATCTGCATCGAGGCCCTCCCCCGGGCAGCCCAGGGAAACGTCCGATCGCGAAACGCACGAGAGGATGTCCACGCGACGCCGTCGCATCGCAGAGAATCTTCTCCAAGCCCAGCACGCCACCGCGCATCTGACAACGTTCAACGAGATCGACATGAGTGCGATCGTCTCGTTGCGCGATCGAATGAAGGAGAAGGTCGAGAAAGAGTTTGGCGTGAAGCTCAGCTTCATGCCCTTCTTTGCCAAGGCCGCGGCGCTCGCCCTCAAGGCATATCCGGTGGTGAACGCACAAATCGTTGGCGATTCAATTGTCTACAAGCACTACGTGAACCTCGGGATTGCTGTCGCGAGTGAGGGCGGACTCGTGGTGCCGATCGTTCCGGACGCCGACAGGATGGGAATCATCAGTCTCTCCCGCGAGATTGGCGCCATCGCCAAACGGGCGCGCGAAGGAAAACTGACGCTGGACGATCTCTCGGGCGGCACGTTCACCATCACCAACGGTGGTGTGTTCGGATCGCTGCTTTCAACGCCGATCATCAACTATCCGCAAAGCGCCATCCTCGGCCTTCACAAGATGCAGGACCGGCCCGTGGCGATCGAAGGCAGGGTTGAGGTCCGGCCAATGATGTACGTCGCGCTGTCATACGACCACCGGATCATCGACGGGCAGCAGGCGGTCCTGTTCCTGGTGCGCGTGAAGGAATTCATGGAAGACCCGGCGTCGATGCTGATCGACTGAGGTTACTTCCCGAAGCTATAGCCGACGCTGAGCGAATAAACGTAGCTGGTGCCGCTCGAGAACGAACTCGACACGGCGGGCACGATGGCCCATTTCCGCTCAGCGATGAATCCGATACTGAATGACGCGCTGCCTGAGTTTGCCGGACCCGAGTACCTGAGCTCGGGGGACGTCACGCTAATCCTCTGCCACTGGACCCCGAGCGCAGGAATTACATCCAGCTCGTCCGAATCCTCATACCGCCATCCGAGAGTTCCACCGAGGCCATAGCTGTTGGTCCGGGTGGTTATTCGGGTCCCCGTGATGGTTGAAACATTGCGTAGCGCACTGCTTCCGAGATTGGCGTAGGGGCAGAACGCGAGCGCGCGCCCGATCGGGAGTTGATATCCGAGTGAGCCGCCGAGGTTGAGCGATGTTCCTCCACCGCCGTCGATGCTTGTGGTTCCGACCGTGGCACCAGCATACCACGAAGCCGGCGTGCCGTAGGTGCCGTAGGCGCCGAACCCCCTGCTGCCGCCCGTGACGGTCACCGTGCCACCGAGAGCAACCCTGCCGTACCGAAATGAACCGCGGCCGACACAGTTCTGTGCGCCGCTTGGCGCGGCCAAAGCTACTGCGCCAGCCAGGACGAACACCGTCAGCCGAAGCATCCGCACGTCACTCTCCCGGCTAAGCGCGAGGGTCCATCGCTGCACTGCGCAATTGAGCTCAGGGACGCGACGCGGACAACCTCAAGCCCAGTGCCGGCTCTCCTCGCCGCCCCCCAAGTTCCTACTTCAGTTTGAACATGAGACCTGCGTTCAGGGTCGCGGCGCCCGCCCCGACGTCGGCGTACAGCGCCATCTTGTCACTGAAGAAGTAGCGCGCACCCAATCGCCCGATGAAATAGATGGCGCTCGAGTAGAAGTTCCCGCAACCACCGCGGACACCGCCGCACGAGACACTCACGACATTGTATCCGAGCCCGAGACCGACGAACGGGTCGAACGCGGTGCTTTCAAGCTTGAAGTGATAGTTCACCGTCGCGCCGATCGGGATGTATTTGTATGAATAGTAGCTGAGGTAGTTGAACGAGTAATAGTCGGCGCTCACCATGATGCCGAGCGTGCCGTTGCCAAGATCCGGCAGGCTCATGAATGCGTGTTCGAAGCGGCCCCCGAGCGAGAGACTCGCTCCGTTGAGCCCACCGATCCCGACAACTGGGCCAATGTCCGTATAGCCGGGAACGACTGGTGACTGGGCGGCGGCGGCGGACGGCGCGGACACTGCGATGGACGCGAGGACGATCAATGTTCCAAAGGCCTTTCGTGTCATCTCTCTCTCCCGAATGGTGAGTTGTGAAGGAAATCCTCGGCGAGTCACCCGACCAGCAGATCCAGATTGGGCGCCTGGCCCGAAGACGGAATTGTCCAACGAACGTATTGCGTCCCTTCGTTGGGGGCCAGCGCGGCATGGGTTCCGGCTCGGTCCAACGCCTTAAACCGCCATCTGAACTTGCACCGTTCAGACATGCACGCAGGGACGAACGTGCTCCGCCGCGTCCCTGCGTGGTCGGACTTACTTGCCCCAGAAATAAGCGAGGGTAACCGTAAACATGGCCTTAGCCCCGCTCGCGCTCGACTGAATTACGCCGGGTACGATCGCCCACTGCTTGTTGAAGATGAATCCAACATTGGCTCCATATTCAACGTTGCTGCCAGAGCCGGAGATGGAAGCGCCGGCCACGTCAATGCTCGTGTTCACGCCATGCCACTGGAGGGCGACGGCGGGAACGATGTTCACGTCGTCTGAAAGGTCAGCCCGCCATCCGATGGACCCGCCGAATCCGTAATTCGTAGTTTTCACGCCGGAGCTTGAGGAATATCCCACGAATGCATACGGGCAGAGCTCTGCCGGGGAGTCGCCCAAGCCGAACTGATAGCCGAGCGATCCGCCGAAATCGACCACACTCTTGCTGCCGGCTGCGTCATACGAGGTGCTACCGACGGTCACATCCGCGTACCACGACTTGGGCGCGCCGTAGGCACCAATCGCACCAAAGCGCTTGGCGCCGGACGAAAACCCGCCTTGAACGCCGAGCGCCATTCTGCCATTCGCGAACGAGTTGGAACCCAGACAAGTCTGTGCGGCGCCTTGCGCCGCGGGGACGAGCGCCGCCGTCAGTACGAGCACCAACGGTTTCATTATACGCATGTCACACTCCATCTAAGGGTGATACGCGGGACACATCGTCCGGGCGGACCCGGCCTCTGCGCCAGACCCCGCGTCGTCAGTCTGCTTCTTATGCCACGGTAAAATGACGATTATGTGTGCGCAAGATCACATTCGGGTCAGGGGTTATCTTTGGGTCAGTTCCCTCCTTCACCTCCCATCGTGACCGAGCCCCCCCCTTCCCCGGACGTCATCGTGATAGGCGGCGGCCCCGGTGGCTACGTTGCCGCGATCCGGGCTGCCCAGCTGGGCCTTGAGACGGTCTGTGTCGAAATGGATCGCACATTGGGCGGAACCTGCGTCAATGTGGGCTGCATTCCGTCCAAAGCGCTTCTGCAGTCCTCCGAGCATTTCGAGTTCGCCCGCCTCCACACGGAGGAACACGGTTTCAGCGTTGGCGACCTCCGCCTTGACCTCGCCAGAATGATGAAGCGCAAGGACAATGTGGTCGAGCAGAACACCAAGGGGGTCGAATTCCTGTTCAGGAAGAACAGGGTCACCTGGGCCAGGGGAACGGGCACCCTGAGAGCCGGCAACGTCGTCGATGTTCGCAGCTCCGAAGGGGTGGTCACGACTTACCGCGCCAAAAACGTCATAATTGCGACCGGATCGATTCCAGCATCGCTGCCGTTCCTGCCCTTTGATGAAGAGCGCGTGCTGTCGAACGTGGGCGCACTCCGGATTTCTGAGGTGCCCCGGCACCTCATCGTGATCGGCGGAGGCGTGATCGGCCTCGAACTCGGTTCGGTGTGGCGCCGGCTCGGTGCGAAGGTCACCGTGGTGGAATATGCGCCGACGATTCTTCCCGGCAACGACGCTGACATTATCCGTGAAGCAGACCGCATCCTTCGCCGGCAGGGGATGGCGATTCACACCGGCACGAAGGTTACGGGCGGCCGTCGCGATGGCGCGCGTGTCTTTGTGGACCTCGAGCAAGATGACGCGCGGCTAACGCTCGACGGCGACTACGTTCTTGTGTCAATAGGTCGCACGCCAGCGCTTCACGGGGTGGACGCCGGCGCCCTCGGGCTCCAGCTGGGAAGTCGCGGTGAAGTCAAGGTGAACGAGGAAATGCGCACCGGCGTACCCGGCGTGTACGCCATCGGCGACTGCGTTGGTGGCAAGCTGCTTGCCCACAAGGCCGAGGAAGAAGGCATCGTGGCTGCCGAGGTGATCGCGGGAAAGGCGACGCATATGCACTATCACAACATGCCGAGCATCGTCTATACTTGGCCGGAGATCGCCTCCTGCGGGCTCGCGGAGCACGAGGCCAAGGACAGCGGGCGCGAATATCGGGTGGGCAAATTCCCCTTTACAGCGAACCCGCGCGCGCGGACGATGGCGGAGATCAGCGGATTCATAAAGTTCGTGTGTGACGCCGCTAGCGACGAGATACTGGGATGTCACATGATCGGCCCGAACGTCTCGGAGCTGATCGCCGAAGTGGTGCTCGCAATGGAATTCCGCGGTACGTCCGAGGACATCGGCATCACCGTGCACTCCCATCCGACGCTGAGTGAGGCTGTGAAGGAGGCGGCGCTGATGGTGTCCAGTCGCGCCATTCACATCTAGGTTGTCACACGTCCCCGCACAGTTTGGTGTGGAACACTGATCTGAGGGCAGCCTCAGGGGCCGCTTGATGGAAACGGTATCACTGGGTAACGTTGCCGCAAGACACGAGACTGTAATCGGTGCTTGAGGCTCAATGCCTGCAGCCGCTCGATTGATCAACAGGGAGTCCCGCACCATGAAACGGAACCACGGCTGGCACAGGCTGCGAGTCGCCGCGCTGGCAGTCACCGCAATCCTGATCGGGTCCTGCAAGGACCCGATGGTGATTGCGGGCCCTCTGTTCAGTATTAGCGTGGCCCCGGACACGGCCAGGCTCACGGCGGGCGCAACTCGACAGTTTACCGCCGTGGGCAAAGACGCGAACGGGTTTAACGTCCCCCTTACGCTGGTATGGGCCGTTACCTCCGGGGGTGGGAGTATCAGCGACACCGGGCTATTTACCGCTGGCCCCGCTGGCACATTCACCGTAACGGCAACGAGCGGGACCATCTCGGGCAAGGCGACGGTCATCGTCCAGGCCGGCACGCTTGCGGTGATTGCCGTCACGCCCAACCCGGCATCCATTGCGGCAAACACCAAGAGACAGTTCACCGCATTCGGGAAGGATGTTGGCGGCAACGTCGTCGATATCACGCCGGTTTGGAGCGTGGCAGCGGGCGGCGGTACGATCAGTCTCACGGGACTCTTCACTGCGGGCCCAGCGACGGGCACCTTCAGCAACTCGGTGATCGCGACCAGCGGCGGCAAGTCAGGCACCGCGACCGTGACGATAACGGCTACCGCCGGCCCGCTCGCGGCGATCGTCGTCACGCCGAATCCGGACACTGTCGCGATCGGTAAAATGGCGCAGTTTTTCGCCGTGGGGCAGGATGCAGCGGGCAACACTGTCCCAATCAGTCCAGTCTGGACGGTTGCCGCTGGCGGCGGCACCATTGACACCACCGGTCTGTTCACGGCGGGCGCGACCCCCGGAACTTTCGTCAGGACGGTGACAGCGACGAGCGGGACCATCTCGGGCATGGCAACCGTCGTCGTTCAGGCCCCGCTCGTGGCGATAACCGTCACGCCGAACCCGGCGTCCATTGCCCCAAACACCACCCGACAGTTCACAGCAGTAGGCAAGGATGCGATGGGCAACGTCGTCGTCATCACGCCGGTTTGGAGCATCGCGGCGGGCGGCGGCACGATCAGTCCCACAGGACTCTTCACCGCGGGCGCGACGACGGGCACCTTCACCAACACGGTGATCGCGACCAGCGGCGCCATTTCAGGCACCGCGACCGTAATCGTGACCCCCTGAACGCGAGTAGCGGCAGCCTCTGAGGTACCCGATCTTCTTTGCAGATAGCGCGGCAAACCCGGGTCGACGTAGCTGGCTGCTAAAGGCCGAGGTACCGCTCCCGAATGATCTTGAAGTGATGCCGCTCGTGCCCGGCGCACACGTAAGCCAGCGCACGCACCGAGATCACCTTCCCGCTTGCCATCCCTCGACGGGTAAACGCCTCTTCCGAGAGCGAATCGGCCAGCTGGACCGTGGACGCCCGTACTGACGCGAGTTGGAGTACCAGTGCAGCCACGCTCAGGGCGTTGGCGTTCGATGCGGGCGCCCAGAGGTTTTCGTCGAATGCTGGCAATGCTGCGGGATCACCGCGCGCGATGCTCACCATGCGGTAGCCAAAAACGCGCTCCGCATCGGTCACGTGGCCAATGACTTCCTTGAGCGTCCACTTTCCTGGTGCATACGCCTGTCCGGCACGCTCCTCCGACACACCGGACAACAGAGCGATGGTTTCGTGAACCTGCGTGCGTAGATGATCGCGCACGTCGCCCGCCGGCACGAGATGGATGTAGCCCGCGTAGAACGGGGCGTACTCGGCTTCAGCGGGGCGATCGAAAAATGCGCTCATCCGTCGACCTCAGCCTCCAATAGTTGGACAAGACCTACGGCTTTACCGCGTCGGCCCCGGCCTTGGCCACTTGCGCGTCTTCGGACGAACGCGCGCCACTCGCCCCGACGCCACCGATGTACCTGCCGTTGACGATTATCGGCACCCCGCCCTCGACCGGAATCACACCGGGGAATGCCATCATCTGTATGCGACCGGCGGTGACGCTCGAGTCGATCGCCTTCGTGGGGCGCTTGTAGCGGGCCGCCGTGAGCGCCTTGCCCTGCGCAATCGCGATTGTCGTGAACGCTGCATCGTCCATGCGTTCAAACGCCAACAGCTCACCGTGCGCATCGACCACGGCGATGGACAGGTTCCAGCTGTTCTTGCGCGCCTCCGCTTCGGCGGCGGCGAGGATCGCCTTGGCCGCCTGAAGCGTGAGCACTTTCGTGTCGGCGAGCTGGGCGCTGGCGGCCGGCAATGCGGCGAGCGACACCAGCATTCCGGCGATCATGAGCAGTCGTTTCATCCGCGGTACCTGTAAGGAAGGTCCTTTGTTGATGGCGAGAATCTACGCTCGGTGAAGCGCTTCTGCACACGCGAGAGCTTGCGCACCAGCGACTCGAACCTGGGAACCGTATCTTTGGACGCACTCCATCACCTCTCTCCAATGGATCAGCCGGTGACGCATTCGCGACGCGATTTTCTCAAGACGTCGGCCGCAGTGGCCGCGACGACGGCAATGGGCGCGCACCGCCTCTCCCCTCGTGAAGCAGAGGCCGCACGACCGTCCGCGCGGGACGACCCTGCGGTTCGCGAGTTGATGCAAGTCGCCCTCGACGTTGCAAAGACTGCAGGCGCATCCTACGCGGACGTGCGCGTCGCCGCGCGCCGGCAGCAGAACATCAACACACGCGACAAGATCGTGCAGGGGGTGAGCGACACCGACACGTTCGGCTTGGGGGTACGCACGCTCGTGGATGGGGCGTGGGGTTTTGCCGCGACAAGTATGCTCACCAAGGAGGCGATAGCCCAGGTCACGAAATCGGCAATCGGACAGGCCCTGGCCAACCGCGCCAGCCAGCTGAGACCGGTGGTCCTGGCGCCCACACCCGGCAACCAGGTGGGGGAGTGGCGGAGCCCGATCAGCACAGATCCCTTCGCCATCCCGATCGTGGACAAGGTCGCGCTGCTGCTGGCCGCCAACGAAGCAGCGGGCAGAATAAAACAGGTGCGACAGGTGACCTCGAGCATGTTCTTCCTGCGCGAGGAGAAGACGCTCATGACGAGCGATGGGTCGTACATCGTCCAGACGATCTACCGCACGCAGCCTTCGATGTCCGTGACCGCCGTATCGGACGACCGAACAGATTTTCAGACGCGGCAGTCCAACGACATCGCGCCAATGGGGCTCGGCTACGAACACGTCCTCAGCGCCCGCCTCGCCGAGAATGCGCCGCGCTGGGCGCAGGACGCCGTAGAGAAGCTTTCAGCCAAGCCGGTCGAACCCGGCAGGTACGACCTGGTGTTGCACCCGTCGAACCTCTGGCTGACCATCCATGAGACGGTCGCGCACCCCACGGAGCTCGATCGTGCCATGGGCTATGAGGCGAACTACGCCGGTACAAGCTTCGTGGCACCGCCCGAGAAAGTACTCGGCCAGCTCAAGTTCGGCTCGGCTGTCATGAATATTCAGGGTGATCGTGAACAACCGGGCTCACTCGGGGCGATTGGCTGGGACGATGAGGCGGTCAGACCGGCGCGATTCGACATCATCAAGAACGGCATTTTTGTCGACTACCAGACGACGCGCGAGCAGGCACCCATGCTCGACTGGTACTACAAGAAGACCGGCAAGCCAGTGCGCTCCTACGGCTGCTCGTATGCGCAGAGCTGGAGTGATATACAGTTCCAGCGCATGCCGAACGTGTCGCTCCTTCCCGGCAAGAATGACTACACGTGGGACGATGTGATTTCGCAGACGGACAAAGGGGTCGCCATCATCGGCGATGGCTCATTCTCGATTGACCAGCAACGATACAATGGACAGTTCGCCGGTCAGTGCTTCTATGAGATCAGGGGCGGCAAGATTGTCGGGATGCTCAAGGACCTCGCCTACCAATTCAAGACGCCGGAATTCTGGGGCTCCATGGAGGTGATCGGCGGCCCACGTTCGTACCATCTGGGCGGTGCCTTCGGCGACGCCAAAGGCCAACCTGGTCAGTCGAACGCGATCAGTCATGGCTGCGTACCGGCGCGCTTCAAGCAGGTGAACATCATCAACACCGGGAGGAGAGCGTGAGTTCGTTTTTCGCGCCCAGATCATTGGTCAGCCCGACGGGGATCCTCACCCGCGCTGAAGCCGCGGAAGTCGCCCGACGGGCCCTTGCCGGTTCGCCCGCGGAGGAAACGCGCATCTCGATCACCAGCACGGCGCGAGCCGACACGCGTTTCGCCGTGAATCAGGTGACCACGTCGGGTGAGAACAGCGACACGTCCGTGACGATCACTGCCTACGCCGGCGGGCGCGCAGCAAGCGTGAACACGAATCGGCTCGACGAGAAGTCTCTTGCCGACGCCGCCCGGCAGGCGACGGAAATCGCGAAACTCGTGCCGCCCAATCCGGAGCGGATGCCCGAACTCGGAGCCCAGCAATACCCTCCGGCGAAGAGCCGCGTGATTTCCTTGCCCACTCCCACGGAGCGCGCTGCCGCCGCCCGGAAAGTCACCGAGCAGGCCCGCGCCGCGGGGCTCATTTCCACGGGGTTCATCGAGTGTCGTGTGGGCGCTACCGCGCTCGCGAACTCGAAAGGGTTGTTCGCGTATGATTCCAGCTCGGCGGTGACGATGACCGCCACCGTACGCACGAGCGATGGCACCGGCTCAGGCTGGGCCTGCAGCGACGGCGATACATTCGACCAGATTGATGCGCAGCGGGTGGGCGAGACGGCCGTGGAAAAGGCCAGGACGTCGCGCAATCCGGTAGCGATCGAGCCGGGCCGCTATGTAACGATTCTGGAGCCCACGGCCGTGGGCAACCTTGTGCAGCTCATCGCAGGCGCGATGCAGGCGCGTGCCGCCGATGAGGGGCGTTCGTTCTTTTCCAGGCCCGGTGGCGGCAACAAGATCGGGCTGAAGGTAGTGGACGAGCGCGTCACGCTGCTCACTGACCCCGCCGACTCTCCGAGCACCAACGGCGGGTACGACGGGGACGGCATGCCCCTCGAAAAAGTGGTCTGGATCGAGAACGGTGTGGTGAAGAATCTCAACTACGACCGTTTCTGGGCGCAGAAGCAGGGTGTGAGCCCAACTCACGCCGGCGGCGGTGGCGGCGGGTTTGGCGGAGGAGGCGGCGGCGGACGCACTCTGCGAATGTTGGGGGGCACGACGTCCATCGGAGAAATGGTCAAGAGCACCGAGCGCGGAATTCTGGTGACGCGCTTCTGGTACATCCGGAGCGTGGACCCACGGACCATCCTGAACACGGGACTCACTCGCGACGGCACGTTCCTGATCGAAAATGGCAAGATTTCGCGCCCGGTAAAGAACTTCCGTTTCAACGAATCGCCGATCTTCTTCTTGAACAATCTTGAGCTGCTCAGCCCGGCGACTCGTATCAACGCGTCTGAGGCGCTCGGAGCCGGTGGGTCCACGATCATGCCGGCGATCAAGGTGAAGGAGTTCACGTTCAGTAGTCTTTCCGACGCCGTGTAGATCGTGACAAAGAAGGGCCGGCTCCTTCCGGAACCGGCCCTTTTCTCCACCTGGCAGACGCCTATTCGTCCTTCTTGATCGCCTTCATGATTTCGCCCGGCAAGCTCGAGGGCGTCTTCATGCGACTGCGACGGTCCGTTTCCTGCTCCACACGGCGCCAGAAGGAGTACGCTTTGTCGGCGGCCCGGAGTTGGTCTTCGTTGACTTTCTCTCCATCGAGCCACTGATGGATCGCTTCCGGCGTTTGGGCCGAGGCCAGCGGCACTTCGCGGTCAGTCAACGTCGGCTCCAGATCCGGGTTCGGGCGCGTCTGTCCCTCCAGAGCCTTGGGCTCGCCATGGATGGCATCGCGCGAATCGAGATTCTCGGGCATCAGAGATATCGCTCCTCAAGCAGTTTCTGCAGTGCTTCACGGGCACGGTGTACTCGCATCTTCAAGGCACCAACCGACGTCTCGAGCAGCTCGGCCATCTCTTCGTACGACCTGCCCTCGACGTGCTTCATCACGAATGCCTCGCGCAGCGACGGCGGTAGCGCCGACAGGGCCTCATCCAAGTCGCCACGCAGCTCACCCCGATCGAGCTCTTCTTCGGGATTCTCATATCCCGACGGTTGATCGTCCTCTTCGTAACTAAGATGGGTGCGCCGAATGTTCTTCAGCCAGTCCTTGCACCCATTCGCCACAATCCTGAACACCCAGGCATCGAAGCGGCCTCGAACCTCGCCCAAGTGCTGAAACGCCTTTATGAACGAATTCTGCAGAATATCTGCAGCGTCATCAGGGCTTCCCGTCATACCGACAGCGTGCCGATATAGCGGGTCGCTATAGCGAGCAATCAGCGTGGCGAACGCACCCTGATCCCCGGAAAGAACGCGCTCAATGATCGCCTGATCCGCATCAACCTGGTCTTCCTGCGGTGGGGGGGTCTGTGTGGAGGGCACGACGCTAGTGTAACCTCTCACGCGCGTCGTGGACAGACCTCGCCGCCGTCCGAATCCCAGAGGTGCCGGTGATGTCACGTAGATAGGACGATGACGTGGATATGTCGTAACCTTTCACGGGCGCCCGGTGCTCCGCACTACGGACAAAGCGCCGCACTCGGGAGGGGCACCGGGGCGGCGACTTGGATCGCGAAACCGTATGTGGCATTGACCGCCTCCGCTACCTGGCGCGCGATCGCCTGATGGCCCGACACATTCGGGTGCACTCCGTCGAGCGATATGAACGCACCATAAGGATACACGCATGCGAGCTGCTCGGACGCCCGGTACGGCGTCCGCGCGGCTACGAAATTCGCGAAGGCAGCATCGAGATCCGCGAACGCCCAGCCATTCTGCGTGGCCAGCTGGCGGATCTGGGCATTCATCTGCTCGATGACCGCATCGAGCGTGATGATATCGGCCGGCGTGAGCACTCCGTCCGCTGCACCGGGCAGATCGGCGCAAGAAAGGACCTGGGCGGAACCCGCCAGGGCACTCTGCGCCAACGTCGGTATAAGCGTGCCGGTGAAGACGAGATTCGTGCTGCCGTTGCAGTCGTCGGCGACGGTGACCCCGAACGTCGCCAAGTCTGCGCGCGCATTCCAGAGTTCACTTCCGACGCGCATGGCAGGGAGCCGCGTGACATGTGGTACCGAGAGAAGCACAGCGCGGGCACCCGACCGTTTCACACTGTCGGCTATGGCGGCATAGACCGGGGCGAACTGCGCCGCGGGCACGTACGTGAAGGGATCGGCCTGTGTGTAGGCTGTCGCAGCGACAACTAGTCCGCTTGTGGCGGCGCGAAGCAGTTCAGCAAAGCCGAGCTCGACCGACACGAAAGAAGCGCCCTGCACTGCCATCGCAGTCACTTGAGACTGCGTAAGGGCGAGTACAAGAGGATAGCGCCCGCGGTCGCCGGCGTCGTACCGGCCCGGCGCGGCCGCAACAAGCTTTGGTGTGAGATTCAGCGCGGCCCATGCAGTGGCGCCAGCGAGCGCCACGTTGTTGAGCGGCGGCGTCAAGACGCCCAGCGCGCCGGCGCAGCTCGTATCAGTCGTGAGAGTGCCCGTGCCCGAAAGAAACCGCGCCAGCTGCAACGGCGCGATGAGGGGCGGCGTGCACCCCGGCGACCGCAGGAGCGGGACGGAGAACCCCGCGCCTGCCGCCCGCGCCAAGAGCGATGGCCATGCCTCCACCTGCGAGTTGTAGAGAACGCCCGCCGACTGCACACCCATGGAAATGCTGGTCCCGATGGCGACATAGTGGATGAATGCACTGCCCCCTTTCGGGCCGCTCAAATGCGCGTCGGCGCTTTCGCACCCCCCTAGCGTGGCGGCGAACACGCCGCCGACCACGGCACGCAGAACGTCGGACCGGCGATGACTGCCGAACATGGGTGTCCGAACTCGAGTTAGCATGCGGGCTCACGCATGGGCGAAAGCGTTCCAGCCGTACGAGCGAACGAGCGCGCCATGCTCATCGAGTGCGGGTGGTACACGGCGTACCGATGAAGGCTCCAGCGGCGCTACACCGGCAAGGGCGGACCCTGCCACGTCAGTTAACGCCTCCAGTACCGTCCGAACCACTCCATATGGAATAACGGATTGCTCGAACCGCGCGATCCATTCTTCAGCTCGTCGCGTGGCAATACGCTCGCGAATAAGTCCCACGACAAGCTCGCGATGTTGGAGTCGGCCGGCGTTCGTCGAGAAGCGGACTTCCGACAGCACGGCGACGTCCAGGCAACGAGCGAGCGCGGGAAATTGCTGGTCACTTCCGACTGCAATCACCAGCGGACGGTCAGCCGCTTGAAACAGTTCATATGGAACCAGGTTGGCATGGGCGTTGCCCCAGCGCGCCCCTTCGCGCCCCGTAACCAGCGCGTTCTGCGCGACGTTGACTAATGAACTCACGGCGGCATGCTGCAGGGAAACGAAAAGTCGCTGCTGGACCGCTCCCGCCTTTTGTGTGGCGGCAAGTGCAGCCAGAATCGCGATTGCGGCATCCTTCCCCGTTATCACGTCCACGAGCGCTACCCCCGCCTTCATCGGTGTTCCGCCGGGCTCACCCGTGATCGCCATCCAGCCCGACTCGGCCTGAATGACGAAATCATAGGCCGGACGCGAACTCGAGGGGCCGAATCCGGTAATCGTGCACCATATGAGGCGATCGTTCTCGGCGAGGACTGAGTCAGGTTCGAGTCCACGCCTTTGGAGCACTGTCGGCAGGAAGTTGTCCACCACAACGTCAGCGCCCACGGCCAGGGCGCGCAGCATGGCCTGGTCGGCCGGACTGTCCAGGTCAGCGATGAGGCTCAGCTTGTTTCTGTTGCAACTCAGGAAATACGCGCTTTCGCCTCGTGAGTCGAATGGTGGACCCCAGCCGCGACTCTCGTCGCCAGAGCCGGGCCGCTCGACCTTGATAACATCGGCGCCGAGGTCTCCCAAAATCATCGTAGCGAGTGGGCCGGCGAGAACCCTCGTGAAATCGAGTACTCTAACGCCAGTCAGTGGCATGGATATGGCGATAGTGTCGCTGTCATGGCCGCATAATGGTTCATAACCTGATATTCTAGGAGATCTGTAATGGGTCGATTGTCCAGTGACCACGCCAGGAGAAGTCCGCCGTATCGCCAATCCCTTGCGGCGTCATCACTTGTTTGGCTCCATCTTTTTTATATACTTGCCCCCGATCCCTTCGCGCGATTTCTCGCAGAGGCGGCCCGACAGCCGCCGATCGGCGGATCCGCGCCATTCCAGTTCCTTCTTTCGCCCTCCGAGTGCACGTCCACTCGAGGGCAGAGCGAGTGCGAATGCCCGATAAGCTCCCTGCTGCCAAGCCAGCTGTAATAGAACCGACTCCGGGCGCAGTCGTGGCTCCTGTGCGCCGGCACCCCGGTCATCGCGGGGCTGACGTTCGCGATACTGTAGCGGAGATGGCGGCAAAGGCGCAGGAAATCAGCATGGAGGCCGGAAGCAAGATGGCCGCCGCGATGAAAGATGTCATCAATGCGGCTGCTGGACTTACATCATTTGCAATCGAGAGCTCGCGCGACCTGGTGCAATACATGGTGCGGCGTGGGCAGATGACGCAGGAAGAAGCCGACAAGCTGATCCGCGAAGCCGAAGACTCATGGTCGAAAAAGCACAAGGGCAAGAAGCCTCCGGCGCGCGTGCACGAACCGCCCAGCCTCAAGAGCATCGCGAAACCCTTCGCGATCGCCGTGGCCCCGATGCCGCCACTTAAAGCCCCACCCGCTGTGAAGCCGGCCGTTGTCAAACAACCCGCACGGAAGGTGACGGCGGCAAAGAAAAAGCCCACCGCGAAAAAGAACCCCGCGGCTGGGAAAAAGTCCGCGGCCAAGAAAAAGCCGACGGCAAGAAAGAAACTCGCAGCGAAGAAGTAGCCTACGGCCCCCGTTCCGCGCGGCGACGCCGTCGGCCTCACGAAGGCGCTAGTCGCCATCGACTCACGAAATCCGGAACTCGTCAGCGACGGCCCGGGGGAATGTGCCTGCGCTCGCGCGCTTGCCGAAGTGCTGTCCGATTGGGGGTTCCGCGTTGAACTGCAGGAAACGGCCGCGAATCGACCGAACGTCATTGCTCGCATCGGCGCGGCACCTGTAGCGGGCACCAACGCCTTGTTGTTGAATGGCCACCTCGATACGGTGGGCGTCGAAGGAATGGTGCACCCGGCATGGGATCCGGCCATCAGGGATGGACGGCTCTACGGTCGCGGTTCCACGGATATGAAAGGCGGCGTTGCCTCGATGTGCGCCGCTGCCGCCCGCGCGGCTGATGGCGGGCTCGAGGGCGAGGTGATTGTCGCGGCGGTCACTGATGAGGAATTCCACAGCATCGGCACGCAGCGCCTGCTGGAGTCGGGGCTGCGCGCCAAGGCGGCGATTGTTACCGAGCCGACCGGCCTCGCAATATGCCCCGCCCATCGGGGCTTTGCGTGGCTGGAGCTGGTCGTTCACGGCACGGCGGCGCATGGCAGCCGCTGGGACATCGGGGTGGACGCCATTGCACTGGCAGCGCTGGTGGTGGCGGAACTCGAGAACTACCAGACTGACACGCTGGCGAAGCGATCGCACCCGATGCTGGGTCGGCCATCCCTTCATACATCGCTCGTGAGTGGTGGCATCGGCCTCTCGACGTATCCCGATGTTTGCAGCGTGCACTTCGAACGGCGTACGATACCCGGCGAGACGCCCGGATTGTTCGTCCGGGAAGTGGAGGAGGCTTGTGAGCGCGTGCGCACTCGCCGGCCTGAGTTGCTGACCGAGGTGCGACCCGGGTTCTCGCAAGAGCCTAACAATATCGGCGCCGATAGTCCCATCGTGCACGCGCTGGCCGCGTCCCTGAATCGTGCAAACGAGCCCGCGCGCATCGAGGGGCTTTCGTGCTGGACCGATGCCGCGCTACTGAGCGCCGCCGGGATTCCTGCGGTCTGTTTCGGGCCTGGTGACATATCGCTGGCGCACGCGGCTGAGGAGTACGTGCTGGTATCGGAAATCGAACGAGCGACCGGCGTGATGACGTCACTCATTCGCGACTGGTTCAAGAACGCCGCGTGAGGGCATGAAATGGCCCAGCTGACCGTGGCGCAATATGACGCGCTCGAGGCTGCGATTCGCGACAAGAGCCGCGTTGTCGTTCGGCGGCGCGGCACGGAGTACACGGTGATACCCGAGCGCCTGGTCTTGCGCGGTCGCCGTGAACTGATTGAGGCACGACACCCCACGACAGGACAACTACTGGAGCTCTGGCTGGACGAAGCGGATGGTCTGGAGGTGGTGCGGTGAGCGTTCGCGGGCCCGGTGAACGAAGCCCTGACCTGATCGCCGTATTCGCCGACGAGTCGTGTCTGGGGAACGGCCGTGACGGGGACAACCCCGGCGGGGCCGGCGCGCTCATCGAATACCGGCAGCATGCTGATGCCCCTGTCCGTTCTGATCTCTGGATCAGCGATCCGGCGACAACCAACAACCGCATGGCCCTGCAGTCGGTCATTGAGACGATGTATGCCATTGGTACGAAGGGCGCGCGTTTCCGTATCGTTTTCACCACCGATTCCCGCTATATCATCGACGGCCTGACTGACTGGGTTCACGGATGGGCGAAGCGCGGCTGGAGGCGGAAGGGCGGCGCGATCGAGAACCTGGAGCTTTGGCATGAAGCGATTCGTGCTGTCAACGACCACGAAGTGTGCTGGAGATGGGTACGGGGGCACGATGGTCACGCGCAAAACGAGTACGCGAACTACTTGGCCACCCGCGCGGCGGCCACACAAACGCGGTCAGACGGTCTTGTCACGTCGGGATTCACGGCGTGGCTGGCCGCAGCGCGCGACCAAGGTGCGAGGCACGCCGACCCAAGTCCCTTTCCCGACGCCGTCGCCTTCCGCCCGCACGCACCGTTACCAGAACCGAACGATTAACGTCCGTAGAGTGCCTCCTCATCTCTTCGGGAACGGGACATGAAATTTCTTCTCGCGCTCGCCATCGGCGTAGCGGGCGGTTACTATCTTGGATTCTCTGACGGATCCGAGGGCAAGCCCTCGATTGTCACGCGCCTGGTCGAGCGCGTCGGTGGAACGTCCCGCGGCCGAGTGGCCAACGACGTCGATGCCGCAATGGATCGCCTCGACGGGACTGCCAGCGCGGCCGACTCGGCCAAGGCAGCAGCCAGGAAGCGCGCGAAGGCGCGCACGCCGTAACCGCCCCGCCATCATTCGTGGACGAACTTGACCGGCTGTTCCACCGTGTAGTGCGTGCAGTGCGCGACGCGCGCCCCGAGAATCTCTCACGCCCGCTGGAGGTCGGAGAGCTTCTCGACCTCGTTCCGTACCGCGCCGTCCGCTCCGACGTGGGCGTAATGACGAACGACGATTTCGCTCACACGGTGACGCGCCTGCTGGCCGGAGAACGCGGATACCTCTTCGTCGACGACTTGATGCAGGACGACCTGAAGACGGAGCTTGCGTCACCCAACCCCAACCTTACGGCGTACCGTTCATATGTGAACGCGCGCGTGACGTTATCGCAGGAGCACACCCGGCGGTTGCTGGAATCGATGAGCACGACGCCAGATTCTTCCATCGGGCCTTCAGCGGAGCTGGCCCCTGAGCCGGCTGCCCCGCCGGAATCGCCTGCACCCGCTACGCCAGCGCGGGTACCAGCGGCGACGTCCGCCAAGCCGCTCAGCGCCACGCCAGCCGGATTCTCCAGCGCGTTGCGAGGCGAGGGACCGACCGGCCCACGACGCGAAGCGCCAACCGGACCGCGCCGGGAAGCACCGACAGGACCACGGCGCGAGGCGCCGACCGGTCCGCGCGCGCCGCACACACTATCGTCGCCACGGCCGCTCGATCCGCATGCCGAGGCTCCGCATCGTGAGGCGCGGCCAGGATGCAAGTACTGCGGACAGGCACTTCCGGACGGGCGCGAGGTTCGCTACTGCCCCGCCTGTGGCCAGAATCTCCTGGTCCGACGCTGCGCCGCCTGCAGCGCGGAACTCGAGCCGGCATGGAAGTTCTGCGTGGCGTGCGGCCGCGCGGCTGCGCCCTGACCCGGCTCAACAGTACCTGACGATGGCGGGCGACCTGGCTGATCCGGCGCCGAACGATCCGCCAGTTCTGGATCGGGCTGGACTCGAACGCGTCCTTGCCCGCGCGACCGAGCTGCAGGCCGTGGTAGGCGATCGCCCAGAGGCGCTGACAGAGCATCAACTGCTCGAACTCGGCAGCGAGGTCGGAATCTCGCCGGAACACCTGCGACAGGCGCTTGCGGAGGAACGGGACCGGGGACTGCTGCCCGCAGAGGACGGGGTTGCCGTAACGCTGGCGGGCCCAGCGTGCGTCCATGCCGCGCGTGTAGTGTCGGGTGCCCCGGCGGCGGTGCTCGCCGCGCTCGATGCCATCATGCAGCGTGACGAGGTGCTCGTGCTCAAACGGCGCTTTCCCGAGCGACTCGCATGGGAGGCACAGCGCGGACTGATCGGGGGGCTTCGTCGCAGCCTCGCATTGAGTGGGCGCACGTACCACTTGGCCGCGGCCACCGACGTAACAGCGAGTGTCGCAGCGGTGGACGAAGCGCGCATTCACGTTCGCCTTACCGCCGACTTCACAGACGTACGCGCGCACCGCGTGGAGCTGGCTGCGCTCTCCACACTGGGACTGCTGGTCGCCGCCATACCGTTCATGGTGATCGGAGTCGCACCCGTGCTCGCCGTGCTGCCTGGAGTCCTCCTGGGCGGGGCCGCCCTCGCTGTAACGCGACGCCAATACCGGCGGCTGGTCATGCGGGCTCAGCTCAGCCTCGAACAGGTGCTGGACCGACTCCAATTCGGCGCCACGAAGCCCTCGACTGCGCAGGCGCTGCTCGACGTCATAGTCGGGGCGCCGCGGTTGCCGAAATGATTGCAGCGGTACCCCCTGCGGACGCCTCGGAACGTCTCCGTTACGCCGACCGATTCGCGAGGGCCGTGCTGCCGGAAGTGTCACGCACCTTCGCGATCTCCATCCGTTTCCTTCCCGGCATGCTTGGCCGTGCCGTCCTGACGGCCTATCTCCTCTGTCGCATTGCCGACACCATCGAAGACGATGGAATGGCCTCGCCCGAGCGAAAGGCCGAACTGCTCGATGCCTTCCTGCGCGCACTCAGCGAACCCAAGGCTGCGGACGAGTTTCCTCTGCTCGCATGCGACATCCGGGGAGATCCCGCGCACGTGGACCTGTTGAGGCATACGGACCACGTGTGCGTGCTGCTGCGTTCCCTGCCCGCACGCTCGCGCGCACGCGTGGAGCATTGGGTTGGCGTCATGGTCCACGGCATGCGGAAGTTCGTCGGACTCTACCCACGGGGGATCCGTATTCAGACGATCGCAGAATATCGTGAATACTGCTACTACGTGGCCGGCACGGTGGGATGTCTGCTGACGGAGCTCTGGCACGAGCACGCACCGAGCGTTGGCAAGGCCGAGTTCGCGCGACTCTGGGTCAAGTGCCAGCAGTTCGGCGAAGCGCTCCAGACTGTGAATATTCTCAAGGACATCGCCTGGGACGCCGAGCACGAGAATGCGATCTACATACCGGAATCAACCTTGGCAGAACACGGCAGCGGACACACGACGCTGCTTTCCGGGGCTCACGCGGCGCGCAACCGCGCCGCCATCGCGACCTTCATCCAACTCGCGTGGCGCGATCTCGACGATGCGCTTGTGTACACCCTGATGATCCCGCGCCGAGCTTTGGCGATTCGCGCATTCTGTGTCCTGCCGCTTCTTTTCGCCCATGCGACTCTCCGTGATCTGGCGCGCACACAGGCGCCGCTCAATGAGGGCGAGACGGTGAAAATCTCGCGCGCCGAAGTACGATCGCTTACTACGGCAGCGCTCGTGGCACTGGTGAGCAATCGCGCATTGCGGTCCCTGGTGAAGCGGGTGAGGGCGCGGCCGTTCGTCCCCTTTGCTGCGTCGGCCGCCTGATCGCAAAGGTCATCCGACGCCGATGGATGGGTGCTTGGGGCTCAAACTTGGAGGTGCCAGGTTGGCAAACTGCTCTGTCGCGATGACCAAGCCGTTTGTCTTTTTGGCAAATCTCGCCTGGCACAGGAGATGCGAAACACGGGAGTCGAATCACCCGGGGGGGCGGGCCCGAACGGCTGCCGCGGGTGACCAGACAATCCGCCCGTCATGGCGGGGTAATCCATTCAACATTTCAAAGGGGATTCCACCATGTTCACCAGCAATCTCAACAATGTGCTTGATCGTATGCTGACGCTCAGCCGTGTGATGGATGAGGCGGGTGCGGACGCGCAGGGGAGCAGCCTGACCGATAGGCCCGAGCGGCGGCAACTCTGGCTCCCGCCCGTCGACATCTATGAGACCGAATCGGCTTTCATCATCGAGGCGGACCTTCCTGGAGTTCACGAGGAAAACGTGGACATCCAGTTCGACCGCAACGCATTGACCATCACCGGCACACGCGCCGCCACCCTGCCTTCCAAGGAGCGCGCGCAACTCCGGGTGTACAGCGCGGAACGCCTCAGCGGGAGTTTCTCGCGCTCTGTCCGGTTGCCTGAGCACGTCGACGCCGAGAAGATCGAGGCGACATATTCCAACGGCGTTCTGACAATCACGGTGCCGAAATCGGCGGGCGCGCTGCCTCGGAAAATCGCCGTTGGCACGCAGGAGAATCAGAGGAGCATCAAGGGCTGACCGCGCACCGGGCGGGTGCGCGTGGGGCCTTCGCCGGAGGGAGAGCCGGTTGGCTGCGTTGAGGTCTCGGCATAGCTTTCGCCGCGACCTCAACGCACTCCACTCCGGGCGATGCCGCATTTTTTCAGCGAACCCCAGATTTCCGTTGTTGCCCGGCCTGCCTTCGTGGAACCGCTGCATCTTGCCGTAGCATGGCTCGGCGAGAGCACCGATGGCGAACGCCTGGCCGAGTTCGCTGGCAGGCTCTGTTACATGAGCCAGAAGAATCCTGCGAACCGGGCAACTCGCGAGTATCTCGAGAACATCAAACGCCAGGGGCACGGCAGCGTTCTCGAGCATGCGAACTACTCGCTGCTCATCGAAGGGGTGTCCCGCTCGCTGACGCACGAGCTGGTGCGGCATCGGGCGGGGTTCGCATACTCACAACTTTCTCAGCGCTACGTCGACGAGAGTCAGGCCGCGTTCGTCGTGCCGCCCGCAATTCTCGGCGACGAGTCGCTGCTCGCCACGTGGAAAGCGCAGATGGAAGGTGCCCAGGCGACCTATGTGGCACTTGTTGAAAAATTAATGGACCGCTACGCATGGGTCCCGGACAAGGTGCACCGCCGCAAAATGGCGCGCGAAGCTGCGCGTGGAGTGCTCCCCAATTCCACGGAGACCAAAGTCGTCGTTACAGGAAATGCCCGCGCGTGGCGGACCATGCTCGAGCTGCGTTCGGGCGAGGGAGCTGAGATGGAGATCCGGCGCATGGCGATTGGCGCGCTTCGGCTGCTGCACCTCGAGGCGCCAGGATTTTTTTCCGACTTCGAAATCTACATGGCCGAGGATCGCGTTGAGGCGGCGCGCATAGGGTACCACAAGGTATAAGCGTCGCGCCGAGCTCGACGCCGCAGCCGTTCCCTACACGCCGTTGTCGTCCTTCCGGTTTTTGGGCGCGGCTTCAATCACCTTCTGTGCCTGCTCATGCGGCATGTGCTCGTAGCCGTGAAACCGGTGCGCATATGTTCCGCGCCCGTGCGTCAGTGACGACAGTTTCGTGGCGTAGAGATGGAGGTCTGCCTGCGGGACGATTGCCCGCACTCTCGTGAGGTGACCATCGTCCGCAGGTTCGGTCCCGAGGATTTGCCCGCGGCGTGAACTGAGGTCTCCCATGACATCGCCCAGATAGGCATCGGGCGTGAACACTTCCACCATTTCCAGAGGCTCAAGCAGTGCGGGCCGGCATTTGGAAGCGACGGTCTTGAATGCGAGGATGCCGGCCATCTTGAAGGACGCTTCGTTGGAGTCCACCGAGTGATAGCTGCCGTCGTAGCATTCGGCGATGAAGTCGACCAGTGGATAGCCGGCTAGCACGCCCCTCGCTGACGCCTCCTGGATTCCCCGGTCCACGGCCGGGATATAGTTGCGGGGAATCACGCCGCCGACGATCTCGTCTACGAAAGTGTAGCCCGCCCCCCTGGGCGCCGGCTTCATGCGGATCCAGCAGTCGCCGAACTGCCCCCTGCCGCCCGACTGCTTCTTGTGCTTCCCCTGGCCATCACCCTTCGCGGTGATCGTTTCGCGGTATGGAATCCGCGGGACGGAGAGCTCGGCTTTGACCGACAGCTGGCGCACGAGGCGCGCGAGCGCCACCTCGATGTGCCGCTCGCCCATGCCGCCCACGATGGTCTCATGCGTTTCCGTGTTGAAGTGCGTCTGGAACGTCGGGTCCTCGTCGTGCAGCCGATGCAACCCCTGTTGCAGCTTCTCCTCGTCGTTCCGGGAGACAGCCTTTACGGCGAACGTGACGACAGGGTCCGGAAACCGTATCTGCGGCATCCGCACCGGATGCGTCTTGAGCGAGATCGTGTCATTCGTGTGCGTATTGTGCAGTTTCGCCACGCATCCGATGTCCCCAGGGTACAAGCGAGGCACTTCCACGCGGTCGCGTCCCAGTGGAACCGCGAGATGCATCACCTTCTCGGCGGAATCTCGCGTCGCATTGTACACGTCCTGCCCGGTCGCGACGACGCCGCTGAACGTCCGGAAAAACGACACGTCGCCCACGTGCGGCTCGGCGGTTGTCTTGAAGACGAGCGCCGTGAACGGTGCCGTATCGCTGGGATGGATTTCCGCCGTGCGTTCGCCGACGGCGCCTTTGAAGGCATGGAGCTCCTCCATCTCATACGCGCTCGGCATGAGCGATACCAGAAAGTCGAGCAAGGTTCGAGCGCCCCACGTGAGCTGGCTCGAACAGCACAGCAGGGGGAACAGCTCCTGTCGCTTCATGGCCTCTTTCATGGCCGCCATTTCGACTTCACCCGGCAGCTCCTCTCCACTGAAAAACTTCTCCAGCAGCGCGTCGTCTGTGGATGCGACGGCTTCAACCATGTCCGCGTGGTATCGCTCGAATCGCTCTCTCTCAGTCTCGGGAATGTCCACTTCTTCGTATTCACCGGCTTTGGTACCCGCTTTGAAGAGGTGCGCCTTCTTCGTGAACAGGTTGATTATTCCCTTAAATCCGGCGCCGGATCCGACGGGAATCTCCACCGGAACGACCTTGGTGGTCAGGCGCTCCTTAATCGACTGGTAGGCCTTGTCGAAATCGGCATGCTCCTTATCCATCATCGCGACAACGAACAGCACGGGATCCATGCGGGCCATTGCCTCGCGGAACATCCGCTCCGTGCCTGCCTCGACTCCGGTTCCGGCACCGATCGCGACCAGCACGCCGTCCGCGGCAGCGATCCCGGCTACCGCGTCGCCCTGAAAGTCGAGGAAGCCAGGCGTGTCGAGGAGGTTGATCTTGGTGTCTTTCCATTCGGCGAACGCGCAGCCGAGGGAAATCGAGTATTTACGCTCGATCTCCTCGGGCGAGGTGTCCGTGAGCGTTGTGCCGTCCCTGATGGAACCGTGCCGCTTGCTTGATCCGGACACGAAGGCGAGAGCGTCGACCAGGGTCGTCTTTCCGCTCGCCCCGTGTCCCACGACGGCGATGTTCCGGATGGCTTCGCTGCGGTACTCTCTCATGCGGGGTGACCTCCTCGAGGACCGCCCGGTCCGGGTCGGGCGTTGAGGGTGGCTTTCGGATCGCCCCCCGTCAAGGGTCGGGAATGCGGCCGTGAACGCACGAGGGGGCGACCGTCGCCGGCCGCCCCCTCCACCCGCTTGGCGGGTGATTATCTAACGAAGCAGGTTACGGTCAGTTCTCCTCGTTGTCATAGGTGACTCCGTCCGCCTCACGCAGCGACGCGAGAAGTGCTTCGTTCGGCACTCCCGCGCCGGCGAAGACTGGTGCGAATGAAAAGGTGATCGCGCGCCTGGTCCCTTCCGGCCAGTCCGGCATCAGCAGCCCCGCCAGCAGGCGCCGCAACGCCTGACCACAATCCGTCAGGATCACTTTCGCGGTATCGGAAAGCGTCGAGAGCGGAATCTCCAGATCGCGCGTCACAAGCTGCCCCGTGGAGTTGTCACGCCACGCGGCGTCCCCGATGGCGCCGCGCCCGGGCCACAGACCCAGATGGCGCACCGCATCGGGCTGATTCTCTCCAGCCACCGCCGCCCTTCGCGATTCGAGCGCGGCAGCCAGCGCCAGGGCCAGCGATTCCGCACTGGGGACGCCATACAGCGTCACCACGTCGCGCGAAGGCCGTTGATTGGCCAGCGGTGACGGTACGGAATTCACTTGCGCGAGGACCGGCGAGTGCTCCGGAGTCTCTTCCAACATCACCAGCACATCCATGAAACCTCCTGGTGAAACGATTACCCGCCAAAGACCTGCAAGAAGCATTCCCATGCATATCAATACCTCTGTGGGCACCCCAGGGTCACCGAAAAATAGACTGGTGATCTGCCTCACCACGCGCATCTTGCGGCGTTCATCGATTCTTAACTTTGGGGTGACCGACGTCGTCTATCGGGCATGGGTATAGCGTCGGAGTGTGTCACCATGCCGGGACTTGGTCGTCTGTTTTTTTCCGCCGCGCTCCTTGGCGGAGCCGCTTGCAACGGGCGTTCGAGCCCGAGAATCGGCCTCGCACCAGAGACTCTTGCCGCCGCGTCGCTGCCGCGCGAGCAAACCGCCGACCAGCAGGTAGCGCACGTGCTCAGCCGCCTCACATTCGGAGCGCGGCCGGGAGACGCAGCGCGCGTCCGCGAAACTGGCGTAGACAACTGGATTGATCGGCAGCTCCATCCCGAACGAATCGATGATAGCGCAGCCTCTCGGTACTTCGCCGGATTCGAGAGCTATTCGTCGAGCGGTGCGGACATGCTGCGGAAGTATCCGCCTCCGAACCAGCTCCTCAACCGTTTCGGCGCGCGAGGTGATGGCAGCAAGCTTTCCCCGGCCGACAGCGCGCTCGTGCAGCAATCCACCATGGGTGTTCGCAAGATCACCACCGAGGCGCAGGCTGGTCGCGTCGCAAGAGCACTGCTGACGGAGCGCCAACTGCAGGAAGTGATGACGGACTTCTGGCTCAACCATTTCACGGTCTACATCCAGAAAAACGCGGAGGAGCGATACCTGCTTGCCGACTACGAGAACAGAGCGATCCGGCCGAACGCGCTCGGGAAGTTCCGGACGTTGCTCGAAGCGGTGGCCAAGAGCCCAGCGATGCTCACCTATCTCGACAATGCGCTAAGCCAGGCGGACAGCAACCGTCCGCGGCTCGAGGCCGCTCCCCATCGAAGCGGCGTCGGCCGCTTTGGTTTTCTCCCACCGCAGAACAAGAGGACGGCGGGGCTGAACGAGAACTATGGTCGCGAATTGCTCGAGTTGCACACGCTGGGCGTGGACGGGGGGTACACCCAGCAGGATGTGATCAATGTCGCGCGCGCGCTTACCGGCTGGACGGTCGAGCCTCCGCAGCTCGGCGGCGGATTCCACTTTGCGGCCGCCCGCCACGACGCCGGCGAGAAACTCGTGCTTGGCCATACCCTGAAGCCCGGCCGCGGCATCGAGGACGGCGAAGACGTGCTCGACATCGTGTCACGCCATCCGTCGACGGCCCGGTACATCTCCCTCAAGCTGGCGCGCCGCTTTGTCAATGACACGCCTCCGCAGGAACTCGTGGACCGGGCGGCGGAGACCTTCCGTCGCACGGACGGCGACATGCGCGAAGTGGTGCGCACGATCGTGACGAGCCCCGAGTTCTTCGCTCGAGGCGCTTATAAGAGCAAGGTGAAGTCGCCTTTCGAGGTGGTGACGAGCGCCCTGCGCGCGCTCGGTGCCCAACCGGACTCGACCCTGCGCACGGCCCAACTCATCGCGACGCTCGGACAACCCATCTACGGGCACCAGAGTCCCAATGGATGGCCCGAGATCGGCAGCGAATGGATGAATACGGGCGCGATTCTCAACCGTATCAATTTCGGAACGATGGTCGGTGCGGGCAGGGTGCCGGGAGCATCGTCTGCGGCCTGGCGGGGAGCCGACTGGCTCGGGAGTCTGCCGCTCGAGCAACAAGTGGACGGTGTCGTTGCCGCATTGCTTGGCGGCGAGGCCTCGTCGGACACCCGCGCGATCCTGATGAGCGGTGAGAATCCGTTCCTCAAGACCGCGGCCGCACTGGACGCCGCTGTCGCGCCGAAGGGGGCAACGACGGTGGATCCAGATTCAACAACAATGATGATCGATCCGCCGCGGCGTCCCTTGGCCGGTGCGCCGAGTCCGCGTCGCAATGCCGCGTTCGGCCCACTTCCGCGGTTGCAGGGACTGGCAGAGCTCGTGGGCCTGGCCATCGGCTCTCCGGAGTTCCAGCGGCGGTAGTTCCTGTTTGCCGCACGCCGCACCCGCACTTCGCTTCGAGAGGTTCTCATGCATCGCCGGTACTTTCTGAAATCAGGCGCTATCGCCCTCGTCACTATGGGGCTCTCGCCCTCGCTCCTGCGTCGAACAGCCATCGGGATGCAGCTGCCGGCTGGCCAGAAGGGCAAGGTGCTCATCTGCCTCTTCCAGCGCGGGGCCGCCGATGCACTCAACATCGTAGTGCCACACGGGGAGCGCACGTACTACCAGCTCAGGCCCAACATTGCGATTCCACAACCACTTAGCGGCCAGGGAACAAAGGCAGCTCTTGATCTTGACGGGTTCTTCGGGCTTCATCCGTCGCTCGCGCCGCTGATGCCACTCTGGGACCGTGGGCTTCTTGCACCGATTCATGCCGTCGGAAGCCCGAGCACGACGCGCTCGCATTTTGATGCTCAGGACTACATGGAAAGCGGCACGCCGGATATGAAAGGCACCACGGATGGTTGGCTCAATCGATACCTGGCCACATCAGGCACATGCGAGGAATGCAAGGTGACGCCATTTCGCGCCGTTGCGATGACGCCACAGACGCCCCGCATCCTGGAAGGGGCCGCGCCCGCTGTCGCCATGAACTCACTGGAAGAGTTTGCCGTGCGCTCGGCGGGCGACCAGACGGCGCGCCTCGAAGCCTTGTATCGCGCCGGCTCAGCGGACCTGATACACGGCACCGGCGCCGAGATGTTTGAGGCAGTGAAGATGCTCCGCTCCGCGAATCCTCAGCAATATCAACCGGACAACGGCGCCAACTATCCAGGCTCGCAGTTCGGTCAGCGGCTGAAGCAGATTGCACAGCTCATCAAGAGCGGCGTCGGGCTCGAGGTCGCGTTCGCCGATGTCGGCGGTTGGGACACACATGTGAACCAGGGCGGCGTGCAGGGGCAGCTGGCGCAGCGTCTGGACGATTTCGCCCTGTCGATCGCAGCACTCGCCGGCGACCTCGGTGACCGAATGGAGAACGTCGTGATCCTGACAATGAGCGAGTTCGGCCGCATGGCCCGTCAGAACGGCAACGGCGGCACCGATCACGGACACGCCGGCGCAATGTTCGTCATTGGCGGAGCAGTGCATGGCAAGAAGGTCTACGGCAAATGGCCAGGGCTCGCACCGGAGCAACTGTATGAGGGCCGCGACCTCGCGCTCACTACGGACTTCCGCTCCGTGTACGCCGAGATTGCCACGAGGCACATGGGAGCAGCGAAGACCGATGCGATGTTCCCAGGGTTCACGGCGACGTCGAGGCTTGGTTTGCTGGGATAGCATCCGTCGAACCGAATTGCCGCGGAGCGGGTGGAATCCGCGGCCATCCGATTATCGTTCGATCGTGATTCGTCCTCGATACCTCCCGGCCCTGGCGACCGTGGCCTTCGCCTGGTTCGCGCAAGCGCAGACTTCGTCGGTTCGCGCACAGAATGAACATGGCCGCATTCCGATACTCGAGTACCATCTGGTTGGCGACAAGGACAGCCGGTGGGGGCGCTCGGCAGAACACTTCCGGCACGATCTGCAGATGCTGTACGAGCGCGGTTATCGACCGATCACCGTGTCCCAGCTCGTGGACAGGCAGATCGATATTCCAGCCGGCACCTCGCCCGTAGTGTTTACCTTCGACGACGCGTCGCCAAGCCAGTTCCGATACCTCGAGAAATACGGCAAGTTGGAGATCGATCCTAACAGCGCCGTTGGTATCTGGCTCGACTTCAACAAGAAGCACCCTGATTGGGGCAAGCGCGCAACATTCTGTCTGCTCTCAGGGGCGGCAGCGGGCCACGCTTTCTTTGGAGACAAGGGCATTGAGGGACAGAAATCCGCCTGGCGGCTGCAAAAGGTCCGATTTCTGGCTGAACAAGGATTCGAACTCTGCGGCCACACCCTGTGGCACGCGAATCTCTCCAAGTACAGCGACGCCGTTGTGCAGGAGCAGATCGCGCGTGGCGTACTCGCCATTGACTCGGCCGTGACGGGTTACAAAGTTCGCACGTTCGCGCTGCCGCTCGGCATCTGGCCTAAGAATCGGGCGTTGGCCTCGAAGGGATCGTGGCACGATCCAAGGAGTGGCCGCGACGTTCACTACGCGTTCGACGCGATCTTGGAGGTATCAGGTCCTCCGGTACCAAGTCCGCAGGATGCACGTTTCAATGCGAAAAGCCTCGCGCGAGTTCAGGCGTACGGTACAGAGCTTGAGAAAACCCTGGACCATTTGGAGAAATCCGGCGAGCGCTACGTAGCCGGAGGAATCAAGAAGTGACGTTGCGAGCGATGGCCTGAAAGAGTCTTGACGGGCAATCCGCGGTGTTCTGTATCACCGCGAGTTCTTTGTCGGTGGCGTAAAGTTGCGCACTTGCCTTGCGCGAACCGCGTGCCGCCGCAAGCTTTGCGAAGGCACGACCAACCACATGGAACCCCAACAATGAAGCGTTCGCGCGGTTCTGCACCGGGTCTCAAACACTTGGCGTTTTTCGAGGCGCTCGCAGAGAACGAAGAGAGTACCCCGGCGTTTCGTGCAGCGACTGCTGGACTTCTGGCGCTGCGTCTCCTGGATCACTGGGCGCTCGCCGGTCCCACGATGGTGGAGCCGGAGTCCTTGAGCGTGAGTTCCGTGCGCGAAGCAATCATGGCGATGGCGTCCAACGATCCGCAGCGGGAGGTTTTGCTCGGATTAATCAATGCGATGCAGACGCTGCACGAGGTGGATTTGCGCGCTGTGTTGCCGCGCATCTTCGCCTATGCAGGAGCATTAGAGCGAAGGGCGTCGTTGGCGCTCGCGGCAGACGCATATGAGACCGTAATACGGTACGGCGAAGAAGAGGATGACGGCGCCCTGGTCATCGACTCCTATTTGCGATTGGGGTTCTGTCGGCGCATGTTGGGCCAGCTCACCGAGTCCGATGAGGTTTACGCTACCGCGCGAAGAATCGCAAAGCGGCGTCGCGAACACGAACGGTTGCTCCGGGCAGATATGGGCCGTGCCAACGTCATGATGATGCGCGGCAATCTTCCGAGGGCCGAAGAGATGTTTGTCGAGGTCTGCAGCACAAGCGCGCGCAGCGGATTCGTTGCTGAGCACGCAATGGCGCTGCACATGCACGCCGTTGTGGCGCAACGGCGCGGACGGGTCACCGAGGCGGTTTGCCTAGCATACGAAGCCCTCAAGCGCACCGAGTTACCGAGCGAGCGTGATCGCGTCTTGGCCGATATCGCATCGGCTTTTATTCTGCTCGAGCGTTACGATTCCGCGCGAGATGCTCTTCTCGTCCTAGATGCGACGGCGCAGACGGAGACCATACGCGCAGACGCGCGCGTCAACATGGTTGCCCTCGCGGCGCGTACGGGTGATCGCGATTCATTCTTCCGCGCGCGAAAACAGGTGGAGCCGATGACGCTGTCCGTTGAGTGTGAAATCAATTTCCTAATTGAGAGTGCGCGTGGGCTCCGATTATTTGGCGACGACGACTCCGCAACAGGACTATTGGAGAGGGCGCGTGGCTTGGCCACGACTCACGGACTCAACCGGTCGCTTTTTGAGGCAGACACGCTTCTGGCTGAGACTGGCATCCCAGTGAGCACGACGAGGGGCGAGATCCACGTTCTCGGACAGGATCCCGCCGCTCACGTCGTGGAAGAACTCCGGCAGATGGCTGCCGGCCTGCTGAACTAGCTCCGATCCCCGCGATATTGCGAGGGATCGCGCCCTAGCAGCTGGAGCCGGAGGTTACAACGTCGCACGCCTTCGGCGTCGGAGCGGTCGGGGAGGCACACGCGGCGGCGACCAGCGCAGCGGCGGAGACGAGCAGCGTGATGGAGCGGCGGATCGACATGGGATACCTCTGAGGTTGGACATGGGAGTGCCTCTGATCAACATACTCGGCAATTATCTTAAGCGCGCATCATTTTTGTGACAAGAAACCCCGAGATTGAGCCACCGGCACCGACATTAGGCGTGCGAGAACGTGGCACTCATAGCGAATGCTTGTAGGAGCTTGCGTCCAGCCTAACAAGCTCGTGCGCCTGCAAGGTGCCGCCGGTGACCGCCATCAGGTGCAGGTCGCATTGGACTGGGCGCATGCGGACATCATCATCCGTCGGCACCCGGTTGACCTGCTGGTCGTTGATCCCCAATTCGACAGCCCGACACGAGCTCGATCCGACGGAATCCGGGCGGTTCGCGATCGCTACCGCGCGCTCCCGATGATCGTCTATTCCAATCTCGCCGCGCAGACGCTGCGCCCACTGGTTGAACTTGGAAGGGACGGCCTGCAGCAGTTGGTGCTTTACGGTCTCGACGACGACCCTCGGCAGTTGCGTAGCGTGCTCGAGCGCCAGCCAAGTATCCTGCTTTCCGAAAAGCTGCTCCGGATGCTTCAGCGCCCGTTGAGCCGCATGCCTGAGCGCGTGGCGCAGGCCGTCGAGCGACTCATCCGCAATCCATCGACTTTCGGCGGGGTCCCCGACCTGGCATCGGCCGCGCGTGTGCCGCGTCGATCGCTGTACCGCCATTTTGAACGAGCGGGTGTCGCCACACCGCGCGAACTTGTGGCCGGGGCGCGACTTCTGCGCGCCTATGCCTTCCTGCGCGAGCCAGCCTACTCGCTCGAAGCTGTCGCCAGCCATGTGAAGTTCGGCGACGCCGACGCGATGACGCGGGCCATGAAATGGGGCGTGGGCATTACCCCCGGACGGGCGCGGGCTCGAATCGGGCCCGACGAGTTCGTCGCCCGGCTCGCGGCCGGGCTGGCGCCGGCATCGTCACCCGGACCCTCAACGTGGCTGCTCCCGCCCGACGTGCCGACGGGTCTCTATGTCTAGCCCGCGTGCGACTCCCGGAAGTCCTCGCATCCTAATAGTGGATGATGAACGGGCGATCTGTAGCGCGCTTGCTCAGGTGCTGCGTCGGGCCGGATTCGACCCTGTTGTCGCTCTCGGTGCGACCGAGGCCGACGGGCTGCTGTCGGAGTCGATCTCGGCGATGTTACTCGATTTGCGCATGGCATACATGCGCGGCGATGTGTTCTTCTATCTTGCTGCGGCGCGTTTCCCGATTCTGCGGCGGCGCACGCTCTTCATCACAGGCGATATTTCTCGCGACGCGGAACGCCTCATTGCGAACACCGGCTGCGGATGCCTGTGGAAACCGTTCCAGAACTTCGTCCTCGTCGATGCGTTGCGAGCGATGCTCACCGAGCACGCCGGGCCGCCGATGGCCGCGGTCTGACACGTCACGTCTACTCGGCTGCCATATCTCAAACCGACCAGTTTCGGAGCGTCTGCAACGCCCGCTCCAGCGCGGCGATTTGGGCGGCTTCCGTGGCCGTGGTGAGGAGCGCCTCATACGTGGCAATCGCCAGCTTGAGCGCCACGGGGTCGTTCTCAGCGCCAGCGAGAGACGCCGCATTGTCGGCCAGGCTGGCTCTGGCCAGTTCGTCTGCGGGGAACCGCAAAGAGACTTGCTGCCAGCGCTGGA
>DASZZO010000261.1:0-17984 GCA_035544915.1 Gemmatimonadaceae bacterium
AACCCGCGACGGGACGCGAGTGGGAGCACGTGGGCGTCACTCCCGACATTGAAGTTCCGGGCGATAGTGCGCTCCGTGTCGCCCACGTCGACGCGGTCCGCCGCATGGCGAACCGTGCAGATGGCGTGCGGCGCGCGGAACTGACCGCCATCCGGGACGAGTTGACTGCCAAAGACGCGGCGCAGACAGTGCCCGTAGCCACGCTCAGGCAATACGCTGGCAACTACGGCGGCGGAGGCATAGTGGCGGAAAGAAACGGCCGTCTGCGTTATGCGGCGCGACCGGCGTTGCCCTGGGTCAACCTGGTTCACCTTTCGAACGCTGAGTTCGTGGCTGCGGGAACGAGGTATATCTTCGACATGGACAACGGGGTGCCTCGGCTCTTGCTCGCTGAGCCCGGCCGCGAGCCCGTCGCCTACGTGCGGCTACGCACTGAGCAGCGGTGAGCGCAGCGAGCGACCCGAACGGCCACGCCAGTCGGCGTGGCCGTTCTCATTCCACTACTCCACTCCAGGCTATGGCTTGAGCGGCACCTTCTTCTTCATGCCGCCGGGCCTCTTCTTCAGTGAATCGCGCTTGGCCTTGTCGGCCTTGATGTCCTTCTTGAGCGCTTTGACTTTGGTGGAGTCACCGGCCTTCTTGGCGTCCTTGATCTGCGCCTTGTCCGACTTTATATCCGCTTTGAGCGCCTTCAGGCTGTCCTGCACAGGAGTGGTTTTCTTCGCCTGTGCCGAGAGCCCGGTTGCGCCGAGGACCATCCCCGCCACCAGTACCGCTGCAAGTCGCACACGTGTCATGATCCGCTCTCCTTTAGAAAGAATGCGGCCAGCTCCGCCGCCGGTTTGAGACCCCATAGAATCTTACCATCGCCGCGGATTACGCGAGGCACCCCGCCCAGCCGTTCGGTCGCCCAGTCCAACTCCCACTCATCGGCCATCTCCACGGCGTCCGGATGATCCAGCTCCACCAGACGGGGCACGCCGGCCCCGTCGGCAATGTGCTGCAGCTCGGCCGGGAGGGACAGATCGGTTCCGTTACGCCAGTACGCGCGGTAGAGCGCATTGCGAAATGCCGGCGCCCGTGAGGGATGCGTGCGGATCACCGACGCCAGGGCGACGATTGCGCGACGACTGTTCGGCTTGCCTCGCGGGAGCGTGACTTCGAGGTCGCCCGCGCGACGTTTTGCCTCGTCGATCTCGTCCTCGAGCCTCGCGAGTGAGCGCCGGTCGAGTTTTGTCATCATGTCGGGGAGCGCCGGCTCGAGTTGTACACCCTTCCACAGCACCGCCGCGCCCATGCCGAACGATGCGAGGTACTCGTTCAGCACGTAGCACTCGGCGCACGTGAAGTCGGTATAGAGCGTGAAGTCCATGCTCGCGTTGTTACCCGAATCGAGGACAGGCGCAGTGTGCGAGCTTTCTCCTCAGAAGGCAAGGCGGACGGACCCGAAGAGCGCCCGCGGCTGTCCGGGGGAAATGATGTGACCCGCCACAAGCTCTGGATAGCCGCGATCGAGGGCGTTCCGCACACCCAGATCGATGCTGGTTTTTCCGGTCCGTAGCCCCCCCGATACGTGGAGCAGGCCGTACGCCGGCAGCACCACGCCGGGCTCGTCGAAAGGCGAGTAGGGGCCAACCCAGTTCCCGGCCACTCGCGCGTGCCAGGCACTCTCGGCGCTCGACCATTCGAGCCCGCCCGTGCCGACGTAGCGCGCCGTATTGTAAACGGGCAATCCCGCGAGCGATACAGGCGACGCCGGGGGGTCGTTTCCAGCGATGGTACGCGAGGTGTAAACCGCGTCGTTGAACGTCCACGATCCATCGAACATGAGTGCATGGAGTA
This sequence comes from Gemmatimonadaceae bacterium, assembly GCA_035544915.1. Lineage (GTDB taxonomy): Bacteria > Gemmatimonadota > Gemmatimonadetes > Gemmatimonadales > Gemmatimonadaceae > Fen-1231. The sequence continues at coordinate 1,843 of DASZZO010000261.1, forward strand.
CCGGCGCGCTCCGATCGACTTCGATCCCCTTCCGCCGGCTCGTGCCACCATTTGCAGATCCCCGGGTAACCGGATTGAATGTTTGCTCGTTGCTGACATTCATTTGAAATACATCGACCGACAGGCGAGCCGCAGCGCGCTGCAGCCGAATCCCGCCTTCGTACGCCCATACCGTTATGACGGACCGTGCCGGGTCGCTGATCACGCCGTCGGCGGAACGGAACCCTCGCGAAGCGTTTCCGAATGCCGAAAGCCAGTCGGTTATTCGGAGTGTCGCACCGATCTTGGGGGAGATCACTCCGTGCGATGCGTTGATCGCCGTAGCGGCGCCCGGCGTGGAAGTTGTGCTCAGGTTATCAGCCCTTCCGCCAAGGTCCACCCTGACGCGCGATGCGAGATTCGAGGTCAGTGCGACGAACAGCGCCCCGGAGAGCTGTTGCGCCGTAAGGTTGGTATTCGTGGAGTCGCGTCGGCGCCCGGTGGTGAAGTAGTTCTCGTAGTGCGCATGATCCGCGCGTCCTTCAACGCCCACTGTCATCTCGCCGGACGGAATCGTCCACGTCAACGCGCTCGTGAGTCCGCCCCCATAACGGTGATCGTCCTCCTCCGTCTGGCTGCCTGTGCCTTCAAACCGGCCGCCCGCTGGCGGAATGGTGAGAAAGAGCTGCCAGTACCCCTGCGTCGCATATGCCGTCGTGCGCCAGACGAACTCGGGCCGCACCACGCGGAGGCTGATGCGCTCCTGGGCCCGTTGCTTCTGGCCGCCGTCTGATGGATTTGAAACCACCCCGTATTCACGTGCTGCGAACTCCTGCTCATTCAGAAAGCCTGGCGAGTGCCAGTGCGTGTCGTACAGCTCGACGCCCCCGTCGATGGTGTGGTTGGACGAGATGTCGTGCGATAGCCGCAGGTGGCCCTGGGCGAGCCGGAGTGTGCTATTTGGACGGAACCCGTCCTGCCGGACAAAGCGGGCTCCGAACACGCCGCCGCCTCGCCCGCCGTGGTCGAAGCCGGCCATGAACGTCGCATCCGCCAGCCCGAACGATCCGCTCGTGAGCGATGCGGATGACTCGCGCACGCGATCGATGGTGAGCACGTTGACGGCGCCGGAAAGCGCGAAGTTACCGAAGAGCGGATTGCTCGGCCCGCGCGTCACGTCAATGCCGGAGACCACGCGCGGGAAGATGAGGCTCCAGTCGTTGTAGCCTTCCGCGTGGCCATTCACGGGCTCATTCACGGGCACGCCGTCAACCCAGAGTGCGAGGTCCGTCGAATGGTCCGAGCTGAACCCGCGCATCGAGGCGTCCGACGCGAAACCCGGGCCCTGCCCCTGCGAATGTACCTCGATGCCAGCGGCCTGCCGCAGCAAGTCCCAGGCATCGAGGGTCGGCATGCGCTCGAGGCGAAGCGCGCTCACATGCAGCGCGCTGACCGGCTCCGCGGCGTCCGTTGGCGTTGCGACGATGGTCACAGCTTTGAGGCGTTGTTCAGCACGATGTGCAGAGTCGGCGCGCGCTGCGGAATCGGTACGTGCCGCGGAATCCGGAACCGTCGGGCGCTGTGCGCGGGCGGTTATACTCGCCAGCGTCACTGAAGCAATGGCTCCCGCGGAGGCGAGCCGCCGAATTGGATGCGAAAGCATGGATGTTTCTCCTCCCGTCCTGTGATGGCATCGACGGACCGCGCCCGATGGGCGGCAGTCGCGAGAATCGACACGTCGGATTTGGGACACGTGACGGATGCGCGCGTGCCGCGCGCTCCACCGTCAGGCGCGGGCCGCTGGAGGTCCGTTCGCGAAGGGAAGGACGTGCGCCGCGGCGGAGCGCCGGATGCCTTGAGCCGAGGCGAGTGGCTGCTGAGTGCGCACTGCCGCGGGCAGCCAGGAAAGTGCACTCCCCGCTGGCGCCGAGACGGGCTGCGCGGCGCAACACCCGCCGATGCACGTGCACTGATGCTGCCGTTCGTGAACAGGCGGCGCACTCTGGTCCGCCATCCCATGATCGTGCTGCAGCCGTCCGTGCCCGGCGTGCCCGGCGTGCCCGGCATAGCCGGCACGCTCCGTCAGTCCGTCATGGAGGGCGTCCGCCGCAATAACGCCATGCAGCGAGTGTTCCGAACACGTGTGCAGGCTCGCCGGCTCCGCCATCACCAGGGCGAACCAGGGAGCGAACAATGCCGTGAACACGCGACTGCCCAAAGACCGGTGCATCATCACCCCAATAGTAGCCTCCAATCCCCCTTTCGCGTCAACACGCGCATTGAGCGCGGCACGGCCGAGCGCCATATTTCCGGGATGACTTCCAAAGATCCGCTTGTCGGCATCGTGATGGGCAGCAAGTCCGACTACGACTATCTCGCACCTGCATGCGAGATGCTCACTCATCTCGGCATCCCCTACGAGGCGAAGGTCCTCTCGGCGCATCGCACGCCCGACCAGACGAGCGAGTGGGCTTCGATCGCCGAGTCGCGGGGAATGCAGGTGATCATTGCGGCCGCCGGCGGCGCCGCGCATCTCGCCGGCGTGATCGCGGCGAAGACGCTGCTGCCTGTGCTCGGCGTTCCTATCCCGTCGACGTCGCTGAATGGCCTCGACTCCCTCCTGAGTATCGTGCAGATGCCTGCCGGCATCCCGGTGGGCACGCTCGCCATCGGCAAGCCCGGTGCGACAAACGCGGCGATCTTCGCGGCGGAAATCATCGGACTGCAGCGCAAGGACGTGCGCGACAAGCTCCAGGCCTGGCGCGAGAGCCGGGCCAGGGACGTGCTGTCGCAGACGCTTCCCTAGACAACGCGTGACAGGCGCACCCGTCATCCGGAAGCTGTCGCGGGAGGAGTGCGACGCCCTCCTGGCCAGAAACCACATTGGCCGCATCGCGTTCAGCTATCGCGACAAGGTCGACATCGAGCCGCTCAGCTACGTGTTCGTGAACGGCTGGATCTACGGGCGGACGTCACCCGGATCGAAGTTGCGCACGCTCGCGCACAACCGCTGGGTGGCGTTCGAGACGGACGAGATGCGGGGAATGTTCGACTGGGACTCTGTCATCGTGAAGGGCGCCCTTTACCGGCTCTACGAGAAAGGGGCGCAACCGGAGATTTATGCCGCAGCAGTCCTGGCGCTGCGCACGATCATGCCGCTAGCGCTCGGTGCGGGCGATCCGATGCCGGAGCGGAGGGAGATTTTCCGGATTCACGCAGATCGCGTGACGGGGAGATCGGCGAGGCCGGGAGAATAGCAAGGACGGGCCGCGGGAGGCCGTACGATCGGCGCACTCCGCACTCCACACTCCGCGCCTCCCGCGGCACAACTCGCCGTACGCCGTACGCCTCACGCTCTGTCACGTTCCTCCGTACCACTCATACCCTCTATCACTCCAGTACCCCCCATTCGCCGCCGGCAGAAACAGGATCTTCGTCAGGTACTTTGTATTCTTGTATCCAAGCTTGACCGGTGAGTGCACCCGGGCGGGCGCACCGTAAGCCGGGGTGAGCACGGCACCATCCTTGGCGTAGACGATGAGCGTCTGGGGGTGCATCGCGCTCTCGCGATCCCAGCTCTCGTGGTAGTCGTCATCGAACGATTGAAAGTCCACGTACCCGGCGTTGGGATCGGCCTCGGCCAGGCGGGCCAGTTCGGCGAGGGGCACGCCGGTAAATTCCGCCACTGCTGTCCAGCCCTCCACGCAATAGTGGTTCACGCGCTGTGTGCGCCGATCGAGCTGCATGAGATCATCGAGCGAAAGCGTGAGCGGCCGCCTCGCCATGCCACCGACTTCGAGTCGCCACGCTCCCCGGGCCGCAGCATTCCACATGGGAACCGTGTCCGATACGAAGTAGCTCGGAAAGCGGTCGCCCGAGGCGGTCGCGTCGGCGCGGGCATGGTCCATTGAGGTGTGCCGGAACAGCAGGCGCTCGAGCCCCTCGTTTTTGCGCTCCGCGAAGTCGAGCAGGGCGGCCGCCTTGTCGGGCCCTTGCGAACCGCAGGCGCCGAGGAAGGCGCCGGCGAGCGATACGCCACCCAGCCGAACGAAGTCACGACGATCTACGATCATGGCGCGTCCAGACGGTTGGATGTGGGCGGCGGCGGATCGGAGGTCTCCGCCGGCCGTCGCTGTGGCAGCAAATTGAGGAACGGCCGGGCGTTGCGTTCTTCGGGCGAAAACCGATGGCTGTAGCCGCCCGTGACCATCGATCGCAGCGACCAGGGATCGACGGCGAACACCATGAAGATGTGTGCCACCGCCAGCGCCACGATCGCCACCATCGAGAGGAAATGCCAATAGCGCGCCCATTGGTAGCCACCGAGCAGATCGGTGAGCGGCGCGAATTGCACCGGTTTCCAGATCGCGAGCCCGCTGATCACCGTGAGCGCGGCCGTCCATGGGAGAAAGAAGTACGTCGCCTTCTGGAGGGCGTTGTGCTTGCCCTGCCTCGGATGATCCTTCCGAACGAATGCGTAGAACTTCACCATCTCCCAGGCGTCACGAATGTCACCGCGCCGCGGCACCAGGTCGCGCCATTCGCCGTGCAGGTACACGAAGCCGAGATAGATCAGCCCGTTCACCACGAGCACCCACATCATGGCAAAGTGCCAATGCCTCGCGCCACCCAGCCAGCCACCAAATGTGAGCGCGTCCGGAATCTCCTTTCCTTCGAACGGATAGCAGCAGAACGTATTGCCGGGGCGCGCGAACGCCGGATGGGCGTTGAAGATGCGGAGCCCGCTCCCGACCATGAGCGTGAGGGCCAGCACGTTGACCCAGTGCGTGAGGCGCACGATCCAGTGATGTCGCTTCATTTCCGCACGCCATGCGCGGCGAGTACCTCTCGCACCTTGTCGAGGGGAATGGCATCGATCGTTCGCCCGTTTCCGGTCACCGCCGTCGCCATGAAGAGCGAATTGTAGACGGCCTCCTCCACCGCCTCCACCGCCGCCTCGAAAACTGCCGACAGCTCGTCGTTCGCGAGTTCGGTTGTGGTGAGCTGCTTCGCATTCCACGCGCGCCGCACTTCCCTGGCCGTGGAAAACGCAATGGCGTAGTCACCCGATCCGTTCGAGGCGCTGGAGCCCGTGCGTCCGAGCCCCAGCATTGCTCTCGCCGCCACGCGATGGAGGTTCCGGTCTGAAAGCGGGGCGTCGGTTGCGATCACGACGATCACGGAGCCATCGCCTCTCTCAGGGCTCACCTCGTTCTGAAAGGCGTAGCGGCCGAGCGCCTTGCCCACCGGCGCGCCCATCACCTGCAGCACGCCGCCGAAGTTGGTCTGGACGAGCACACCAATGGCATACCCGCCCAGCGTCGCCGGGAGCAGGCGCGACGAGGTGCCGATTCCGCCCTTCCACCCAAATGCCACGGTGCCTGTGCCGGCACCCACACTCCCCTCCGCCACCGGTCCGCTGGTCGCCGAATCGAGCGCGCGCATTACCGCCTCAGCCGTCACCGGCCGCGCGCGAATGTCGTTGAGTGCGCCATCGTTCGTCTCCGCAACCAGCGGATTGATGGACCGCACGCGACCCATTCCCGGCCGGGCGAGCATCCACTCCACCATCGCATCGGCAGCCTTCCACACGCAGAGCGTGCAGGTCAGCAGAATAGGCGTCTCGATCTCGCCCAGTTCCGCCACTTGCGTGCTTCCCGCGAGTTTCCCGAAGCCGTTCCCGACGAAGACGGACGCAGGCACGCGCTCCAGGTACGCGTTCCCACCGTGTGGCAGGATCGCTGTGATCCCCGTTCGAATGTTCTCGCCTTCGTTGATGGTCACCTGCCCCACGCGCACGCCGGCCACATCGGTAATGGCGTTCAGCGCACCCGGCCTGAAAACCCCCGGCGCGACCCCGAGCTCGCGCGCGCGGAGGCGCTGCTGCGCGCCCGCGGGCATTGCAAAAACGAACGCCAGTGAAAGGACAAAGGCGCGGGTCAACCCCATGTGCATCTCATAGCGCGAAGATAAGGTATTTGGAGGCTGCAAGGCAGTTGAGTACCCGCGTTCACCCGCGTGGACCCACGGCCAATGTTTTTATTCCATGGTTGCGGATGCTAACCCGTCGCGACCAATCGACATCGAAGAGTATCTTACACCACGATGCCGTTCCTTCCGCTCATTGGCCATCAGTCACTTCGCGCCCGCCTCGACGAGCAGATCGGGCGCAGTGCCCTCCCGGCCAGCCTCCTGTTTCATGGCGCGCCCGGCATCGGCAAACAGCGGCTCGCTCTGTGGCTCGGCCAGCGGCTCCTCTGCTCCGGCGGCATGCCGCCATGCGGCGAGTGCCAGCACTGCCGCTACGCGATCGAAGGAGTGCACCCCGATCTCCGCTGGTATTTTCCGCGGCCGCGCATGAGGGACTCCACGGACGTTGCACTCGAAGACGTCGCCCATGAGTACGCGGAGGCGATCGCGGAGCGCGCAAGTGCGCAGGGGTTGTACGCGCGCGGCGATGGTTCGCAGGGCATTTTCGTCTATGTCGCGCGCCTCATTGTTCAGCAGGCAGCGCGCACGCCAGCCATGGCACGCCGGAAAGTCTTCGTCGTAGGTGACGCAGAACGCATGGTGCCGCAGCCGTCGAGCCAGGAGGCGGCGAATGCTTTCCTCAAATTGCTCGAAGAGCCGCCGGCGGACACGACGATCATTCTCACGTCGAGCGAGCCGGGTGCGCTGCTGGCGACCGTCCGGTCGCGCGTGGTGTCTGTGCGGGTGGCGCCACTGGCAGAGGCGGAGATGCGCGCCTTTCTGAACCAGCCCGCGGCAGCCGCGGCGGCAGGCGCGGGGGACGAAGGGGCCCAGGTTGACGACCTCGTGCGCCTCGCGCTTGGCGCGCCCGGCGCGCTCCTGGGTTCGCAGGACCACGGCGTGGTGCTCCAGCGGGCACGCGCGCTGCTCGAGGCCGCGCGGGGCGGGCCCGAGCAGCTGTTTCGCGCCGCGTTCAGTCAGGGCGGTTCAAAGGCGCGCGGCGCGTTCTCAGATGTACTCGACGCCATGACCGTCCTGCTGCACGAGCGCGCCCGTGCCGCCGCCCGTTCGGGCGATCATCCGCGCGCCACGGCGTCGGCTCGTGCCGTGGCGTTCGTGGAAGACGCCAAGCGCGCTGCCGAAGGCAACGCGATACCGCAGCTCGTCAGCGCCCAGCTCCTGCAACGGCTCTCGGAGATCGGCTCGTGAGGGAGCCGCGCGCAAGAAAGCTGAAGCAGAACGCCCGTCCGCCGGTCAGACTCTCGCACTTGAGCCGCACGGGCGAGGTGCGCATGGTGGATGTCGGCCCGAAGGCCTCCACCGCACGCCGCGCGCGCGCCGAAGGGCGCATCAGGATGACGGCCCGCGCGCTCAAGGTCATTCGCACGAACGCCCTCACGAAGGGCGATGTGCTCGCCGTCGCTCGTGTGGCCGGCATTACGGCGGCCAAGCGAACGTCGGACCTCATCCCGCTGTGCCACCCGCTTCCGCTCACCGATGTCAGCGTGGCGCTCACACTTGACGCAGAGCTGCCCGGGGTACGGGTGGAGGCCACGGTCAGTGCCGTCGCCCAGACCGGTGTGGAGATGGAGGCGCTTACGGCGGTTGCCGTCGCGCTGCTGACGGTCTATGACATGGCCAAGAGCGTGGACCGGGGAATGCGAATCGAAGGCGTACGCCTGCTCGAAAAGACGGGCGGAAAGGGCGGCGTCTATCGCGCCAAAGGCTGATCCCTGGCGCCGCCTATCGCGCGGCCACCGCTCCCTTCGTCCCCGAAGCTATCGGATGCTTCTTCCTCGCGGCACGCGACCGCCTCGGGTATTTCTCGATCGAGGGATTCGGCACATCGGTCGCCGCCGCGGCGGTTGCGCGCGCGGGAATGAGGAGTGTCTGCCCCGCACTCAGGTTGCCGCTCCTGAGCCGTACCACCTTCGGGTTGTACCACCTGAGCTGCTTGACCGTCAGCGCGTGCTTGCGCGCGATTGACGCCATCGACTCGCCTTTCTTCGACTGCACCCTGGTAACTCCCTTGCGCGTTGCGGTGTCGAGCGCCGCATAGCGATCGGCAAATCCCTCGCCGCTCCCCGCCGGCACGCGTACCCATAGCTGTTCGCCCGGCGGCGTCATGCCCCGTAACAACTGCGGATTCAAGTCGCGGATCGCGGCCACGTCTGTGCCACCGGCTTCGGCAATGGCCGCGAGTGGCGTCGCGCCCGGAACACGCACCGAGTCGAACGCCCACGGCGCCATCGAGTCCACGGTCAGGCCATAGCGCGTGGGCTCCTTCCCCACGAGGGCCGCCGCGATGAGCTTCGGCACGTAATCGCGTGTCTCCGGACGCAGGTATTTCGTGTCGGCCAGCGCGAAGAACCGGTCGTCGCCCTCCACCCCGTTCAGCGCGCGTGCGTAGCGGGTGAGCCCACGACTCACCCGGCCGTCTCCACCGTCGTAGGCCGCGGCGGCGAGATAGAGCGAGCCGAACGCGCGGCGCAGCGCCTTGAGCATGCGGACGGCACCTTCGGTCGAGCGGACGGGGTCCCGCCGCTCGTCCACCCACCAATCCACGCGCAGCCCCACGCCGCGCGCGGTTCCCGACATGAACTGCCACATGCCGACTGCCGCGGCCTTCGAATACGCGTTCGGGTCGTACCAGCTTTCGATCAGCGCAAGGTAGGTCATGTCCTCCGGCAATCCGCCCGCGCGCAGCTTCTGCCGGATGAGCGCGCCGTAGCGCGATTGCCGCTGCATGCTCTTCTCGAACGGCGCACGCGCCCTGCCGGTGAAGACGTCCACAAAATGCGCCACGCGCGCGTGCGTTTCGTACGAGTGCACGTCGATGTCCCATACCGCGCCGGGCGGTGCGACGCTCGCCGGAATCGGCGGAATCGCGGAGTCGCCGAACACCTTGACGACTTCCTGGACGATCGCCGCGGTGGTAACCGCGGGCGGCGGCGCCGAATCCCGCGCGCTGGCCGCGCGGGCGCTGTCGGCGCGCCGCGCCGGTATCTGGGGCAGCGCTGCAGCGGACTTGGGCACTGGGCCGGCCGCAGGCCCAGTGCGCGCCTCGGGGGCCGGGACGGTCGCGCGCGGTGATCCGGCCCTGCCGGCACATGCGGCGGCCGTCGCCAGCAGGGCGACGCGCGAGAAGCCGCGCGCGATCGTCCGGCAAAGCCCGCTGCGCACATTCGCTCCGGCCGGTCGCCTCATTCCGTATATTCGGCCCATGCGCTCCGTGTTGCCAGCCCTCGCGCTTCTCACCGCCTGTGCGGGAGCGGCCACGCGCGGCGTTTCCCCCACCATTCCAGCACCAGCGGATGCGCTCCGGGGCCGCCTTGCCGGGCGCATCGCTGCGCAACCGGGCGCGGAAGTCGCCGTCTGGTTCCGCGACCTCGCGAACAGCGACTCGGTTGCGATCAATCCGGGCGTTTCCTTCCACGCCGCGAGCACGATGAAGGTCCCCGTCATGATCGAGCTGTTCCGCCGGGTTGACGCGCGCGTGACGTCGCTCGACAACGAGCTGTTCCTGCAGAATCGGTTTGCGTCCATCGTTGATGGCTCCTTTTTCTCACTCGACGCCCGCGACGACTCCGACTCGGCGCTCTACGCCCGCGTGGGGCAGAACGTGACGCTCCGGGAGCTCAACGAACGCATGATCACCCGCTCGAGCAATCTGGCCACGAACGCCGTCATCCAGTTCCTCGACCCCAAACGCGTCAACGCCACCGCGCACGTCCTCGGCGCCCGCGACATCCAGGTGCTCCGCGGCGTCGAAGACGGCAAGGCGTTCGAGAAGGGGCTCAACAATACGACCACGGCGCGCGACCTCGGTGTGCTCCTGGTCACAATTGAGCGCGGCACGGCGGCATCGCGCTCGAGCTGTGAGGCGATGAAACAGGTGCTTCTGCGCCAGGAGTTCAGCACCGAGATTCCTGCAGGAATCCCGCCCGGCACTCCCGTCGCACACAAGACGGGGTGGATCACCGGCACGCTTCACGACGCCGCAATCGTGTATCCGCCGTCCCGGCCGCCCTACGTGCTCGTGGTGCTCACGCGCAAGATTCCCGTACAGCGAGACGCGCAGGCGCTCATCGCCGACATCTCGCGCGAGGTGTATCGCTACGTCGAGAGGAAGACGGCGCCGCGATAGTCCGCGATCAGACCGTGCCCGACACCGCGTCGCGATAGTCCGCAACCAGCCGGTCGAACACCGCGTCCCACGTCCGCGTCAGCGCCACAGACAGCGCGGCATCGGCCAGCCGTTGGCGAAGCGACACATCGGCAACCAGTTGCTCCACACGCTCCGCGAGCGCCCCAGGGTCACTCGCGGGGAACTGGAGGGCCGTCGCCGTCGTGGCGAGTTCCGTGGTCGCTCCCCAGTCTGGCGCCACGAGCGCGAGCCCGCTGGCCATGGCCTCGAGCACGACGTTTCCGAAGGTCTCCGTGATCGAGGGAAACACGAATATGTCCGCCGAGGCGTAGAACTCGGAGAGATCGCGTCCGGCCAGACGTCCCATGAACACGGTGCCCGGCGGTGCGGACGCACGGCAGCGTTCCTCTGCGGGTCCGTCTCCGGCCAGGGCAAACCGTACGCGATCGGGGTGTCGTCCGAGCACGCGCCGCATCCCCTCGAGCGCGACGTCGATGCCCTTTTCCGGCGCCATGCGGCCGACATACGCCACCAGGATGGAGTCGTCAGGCACGCCGAGCCGCGCGCGAAGCTCTCGCGAGCGAAACGACGGACTGAACCGCGTGGTATCCACGCCACGCGACCACACGCGCACGTTCCGGAATCCCTGCCCCCTCAGCTCGTCTGCGACGATTCGACCTGGCGTCCAGGTGATGCGTCCGCTGTTGTGAAACCAGCGCAGAAAGGGCCACGCCACGGCATTGAGCGCCGTCAGCTTGTAGTGTTTCAGATACGCAGTGAAGTGCGTGTGGTAGCTCGACACGAAGGGCACACGTCTTTCCCGCGCGGCGACGAGACCGCCCAGCCCCACACCGAACTCCGTCGCGGCGTGAATCAGCGTGGGCTTCCATCGGTCGATCGTGTCCAGTGCGAGGTTGCGCTGAGGCGCGGCCATCCGGAGCTGCGGGTACGCCCAGAACGGGACGCTCGGCCAGCGGTCCACCCGCGGGTCGGCGCGAGAGTCGGGATCATCCACGGTCACGACGCGCGCGGCGCCCCCGCGGGCCTCGATGGCGCCCACGAGGCGCTCGAGCGTGCGCGACACGCCGTTGACCTGCGGTGGATACGTATCGCTGAAAATCGCCACGCGCAGGCCAGCCGCCTGCGCTTCACCTGCGGCCGCCGGCGGCCGCACTTCGCTCGCTGTGCGCGCCCCGCCTACCAGAGCGCGCGCACGGCGACGCCCGTGGCGATCGCGATCAACTGTCCCACGAGCACATCACCTGGATAGTGGGCGCCAAGCCGCACGCGTGAGAACCCCACGAGGGCCGCGAGCACGAGCAGGGGCCATCCGAGCGAGTGGAACGTCGCGGCGTGAATGAAGGCGACACTCATGACGGATGTCGCGTGGCCCGAAGGAAAGGAAAAGCGATCGGGCAGCTTGCAGTGCGGATTGAAGCTCACCAGCTCCGTGGGCCGGGCGCGCACCACATTGCGCTTGATGACCTGGACGATCATGTGCGAGATGGCCAGAGCCCACGCCGCCTGTACAGCCGCAATCTTGAATTGCCCCTCAGCAAGCAGGAGGGGCACCAGCGCGAAGCCGACACTCGCCGTAATGCCGCCAATGTGGGTCAGCATGGTCCAGAACATGAGCGTCGCCCTCGACGCCGATTCTCCGATCACCCAGCGCAGGTACAGCGCTCGGTCCCGGGCATCAAGGCGGTGAATCAGGGGACTCCCCAGCATGCGGTCTAATGTAGCGTTCCGCGGCCGGAAGGGGCTACCGGGGTGCCGGCTGGATTGTGGTCGCCGGGCTGGACGGGGCTTCCCGCTTGCGTAACCCACCCTTGCCCCGCACTCTTTCATCGCCATTCCCCCACCCTCCCCGACTGAGGCTCCAAATGTCTGATCCCGTCCCCGTATCTCCTCCCCCCGCTGCGGATCAGGCAAGCAAGTTCGAGGACTTCGTTGACATCTTCGTCTCTCCCGCGAAGGTGTTCGCGCGCCGCGCGGCCGCGAGCCCCGCGCTCCCGTTCGTGATTGTCTCCGCACTGCTCATCGTTCTCTACTTTGTGAACCGGAACGTGCTGGCGTCCATCATGGACGCGGAAATCTCCAGGCAGATGGAAGCGGCGATGAAGAAGAACCCCAACGTCAATGCCGACCAGCTGGCGGCCAGCAAGGCCATGGGACTCAAGTTTGCCGCGTTCGGAGCCATCGTCTTCGTACCGATCAGCCTTCTCCTGCTCGGGGTCGCCGCCTGGATCGTCGGGCGCGTGCTGGGTGGAAAGCTGGCCTACGGCACGGCATTGCTCATCGCGTCGTTCGCGTGGATGCCACGTGTGATCGAGGCCATCCTCATCAGCGTGCAGGGCCTGCTGCTCGATACCAGCAGGATGACCTCGCACTTCCAGCTCCAGCTGGGGCCGGCGCGCCTTCTCGATCCCGCCACCGCTCCCATGTGGCAACTGAGTCTGTTGGGGCGAGTGGACCTGATCACGCTCTGGGTGACCGTGCTCCTGGCGATCGGCCTCGTCTATGCCGGCAAGGTGCCCAGGAGCAAGGTCGTGCTCGCCGGGGTCCTGATGTGGGTGATTGGATCGCTGCCGGCGTTCTGGCAGGCCCTCAGGGGGTAAGCCCGCTCAACTCTCAACCTCCAGACTTCCGCCTGCTTTTCTCGCCCGCACGGGCAACTGGAGCGTCAACACATTCCGGTCCGCTTCGCGGGACAGGCGCAGCTCGCCGTCGTGCGATTGCGCGATCCATTCCACGATCTGCAGGCCCAGCCCGTTCGGCGTCTGCGCGCCGTCGCGCGAGGGCAGCCCGAACGGCTCGCCCACGCTCTGCACTTCCAGGAGCGCGATTTCCGCCCCCGCGTAGGAGGAAACGGTGACCGTCGAGCCCGGCTTGCCATGACGGCACCCGTTCTCGAGCAACTCGACCATGGCTTCCTTCAGCAGTGATTCATTGCCGCGCACAACGACGTGCTCGGCGCGCCCGATGGCGAGCGTCCTGCCGAGGTCTGACGCGCGCCCGCGCATCAGGTCGGTGCATTCGAGGACGAGCCCGTCGAGTTCAACGTCGTCCTCGAGCCGTACGCGCTCGCCGGCCTGTGCCTCAGCCAGCAGAAACAGCTCGTCCACGCGACGCCGCATCTGTTCTGCGGCGGTGCGAATGCGCACGAGGGTCGTCCGCATCCGTTCCGCATCGGGCACCGTTGCGCCGAGTTCGTGGCCCGCCTCGCCAAGCACAAGGGTGAGCGGCGTGCGGATCTGGTGCGCCGCCTCACGCACGAACCCGCGGTTCCGCCGCTGTGCTTCGTCGAGGCGGGCGAGAAGCGAGTTGAACTCGGTGGCGAGCCGGCCGATTTCGTCCCCGGGCCGGCCATCGGGCAGGCGACGCGAAAGGTCGGTGGGCGCGATGGCCGCAATGGCCGCGCCCAGCTCGTCCACGGGACGCAGTGCCCGGCGTGCGAGCACATAGCCGCCCGCGAGACTGAGGAGGACAATGAGGGGTGCCGCCACGGCAAGGGCCCCCGCCAGCACTTCCGTGTCGCGTTCGATGCCTTCGGTTGAACCGAATGCCACCACGCCATAGCGCCACTCATGGCCCTTTGCCCGAAACGACGCCAGCGGCAGGGCCCCTGCCCTGAAGTCCTGGCCCGCATGCGAGATGGTAAATCGCACGGCGCCGCCGGAGCGCGCCCAGGCGCCCACTGCCGCATCGAGTGCCCGTGACCGATTCACGCCGGCGACGAGCACCCCGTGGTCGTCCACAATCCCGAACGCATCGTCGTTCGCCGGCCACTCCTTCACCACCTCGTTCGCCGCGTACGCGAGAGACGAATCGGGGGCGTCGTTCAGCTCGCGCGCCACGGCTCGCGCCACTCCATCGGTCACACCCGCGAGCCGCACATCGAGGCGCGAGCTCGACTCGCGCCACAGATAGCCCAGCACGCCTGCCGCCAGCAGCCCGAGCCCCAGCGCGAAGGCGAGCGCGAACCCGCCGGCCAGCCGGAGGCGAAGCCGGCTAAGTGGCATTGTCCTCACCTCCGCTTGGGCGGTCGGTCAGCAGGTAGCCGGCGCCCCGTATGGTGTGCAGGAGGGGTGGCAGCCCCTCGCGGTCGATCTTCCGGCGCAGGCGCCCCACGAGGACGTCCACGGCATTCGCCACAGGGTCGAAGTTGTCGTCCCACACATGCGACAGGATCTGCGCCCGGCTCACAACGCGGCGCGGCGTGCGCAGAAAGTACTCGAGCAGTCCGTACTCGCGCGCCGTGAGTGCGATGTCGGCGCCGGCCCGGCGAGCGCGCCGGGTGGATGGATCGAGCTCCAAGTCGGCCATGCGCAGCACGGGATCGAGGGATGTGGCGGGCCGCCGCGCCAGCGCGCGCAGCCGCGCCAGCAGTTCGTTGACTGCGAATGGCTTGGCGAGGTAGTCGTCCGCGCCCGCATCGAGGCCCCGCACCCTGTCGTTTACCGCGTTCCGCGCCGTGAGGACCAGCACGGGCGTGCGGTCACCTCGCGCCCGGAGGCGCCGGCACGCTTCGAATCCGTCAAAATCCGGGAGGCCCACGTCGAGGACCGCCAGATCGTACTCGTTCGCCGCCAGGGCATCGAGTGCACGCTGCCCGGTGGCCGCCGAGTCGGCGGCCCAGGCCGCCTCGCGAATGACTCGCAGGAGAAAATCGCGGACCTCCGGGTCGTCCTCAACTACGAGAATGCGCATGCTGTCTCTTCGGGCGCGGCGGGGTGCAGCGTGGTGCGGCGGGGAACGACGGGAACAGCAGAACCACGGGTACGCTGTTGATCCGCGTATATCCGTGGTTCTGCTGTTCTATTCCGTTTTGTTCTGTTCCGTTCCGTTCGGCTCGGTTCTGCCCGCGCAGTCCGAACTACGGTTTCTTCGCCGCTTTCTTAGCGGCCTTCTCCTTCTCCGCCTTCGCTTCCTTTGCTTCATCAGCCGGAGACTCATGGTTGATCTTGCCCACGAGCTTGCCGGTCATCGCGTCGATGTTCACTTCATCGATGCCGGTCTTGCCGTCGGTTTTGAAATCGAGCGAGTAAATGAGCTTTCCGCCCTCTTCCTCGAGCTCACCGGCGTCGAACTTTGCCTTGGGCAGCTTGGCCTGCGCCGCGGCGATGGCGGAATCCGGCGTGAGCTTCGCCTTTTTCAGGAGGCCCGGCTTCGTCTCCTTGATCTTCTCTGCCTGCGCATGCAGCGCGGGCGCCACGGCGAAAATCGCGATCGCCGCAATGGCGATTCTGGTACGGACGGACATGCGTGTTCTCCTGATGTGGGTGGGACTCCAGATACTACGCCGCGACAATGTCAGGCTGATGACGGCAGCCGGTACGCGCGCCCCCGGATGGCCACCAGCAGGACGGGCACCACGAACAGCGTGATGGGCGTCGAGAGCGCGAGGCCGCCGATCACCGCCAGCGCGAGCGGCTTCTGCAGCTCGCTCCCCGCGCCGAGGCCCAGCGCGAGCGGGAGCAGGCCGAACAGCGTGCACAGTGTGGTCATGAGGATCGGCCGCAACCGAACCTTCGCTGCCTCGCGGATGCCCGTCTCGAGGTCTACTCCCTCCGTCTGCATTCGATGCCTGGTGAAATCGAGCAGGATGATGCCGTTCTTGACGATGAGTCCGACGAGCAGGATCAGGCCCATGAAACTCGAGACGTTGAGAGGCGTCCCCGTCACGAGCAGCACCGCCAGGGCGCCCACGAACGAGAGCGGCGCAGCGAGCAGGACAACCATGGGTTCAACGAACGAACGGAACTGAATCACCATCACGGCCATTACGCTCACGGCGGCCAGCGCCAGTACCAGGAGCAGCGATTTGAACGCGGCCTGCTGGCTGGCATACCGCCCGCCCACCTCGACGCGAATGCCGGACGGGGCCGGGTCGGATGCGAGAATGGCCTTCACATCGGCCATCACCGCGCTCAGCGAACGACTGGTGACCGTGGCCGTCAGCGTGAGCATCTGCTGCTGGTTTTCACGCAGATACTCGCTCCGCACGTCCGCGGTGGCGAAGTCTGCGAGCGTAGCCAGCGGAGCT
>DASZZO010000262.1:0-16466 GCA_035544915.1 Gemmatimonadaceae bacterium
CTTGCGGCGCGCCGCAAGGCGGGCACGACGCACGGCAAGGCAGCTCCGGACCATCTGCGCAGCGTGCTGCGCGCAGCCACGCGCGAGGAGATCGCGCGCGGGGCACAGCTCCGGGCCGACGAGGACAACGTGCGGAAGCGGGCCCTCGAGAAAGTCCGCGCGCAAGGACTGGAGATGAAGGTGTCCGACAGCGAGTGGCAGTGGGACAAGAAGAAGCTGACGATCTACTTCACCGCCGAAAAGCGCGTGGATTTCCGCGAACTGGTTCGGCAGCTGGAAGGGCTGTTCGGCACCCGCGTGCAGATGTGGCACATCGGCGTGCGCGACGAGGCCAGGCGCCTCGACGGCGTGGGGCGTTGTGCGCGCCAGTACTGCAGCGCGAGCTGGCTCCCCGAGCTCCGTCCCGTGAAGTCGAGCACCGCCAAGGACCAGCGACTCTCCACTCTGAATCCCGCGCAGATCTCCGGCTCGTGTGGCCGTCTCATGTGCTGCCTCCGGTACGAGCACGAGTTCTACGTGCAGCAGCGCAGGCGCTTCCCCAAGGAAGGCAAAGTGCTGTTGACCGCGCTCGGCGAGGAGAAGGTGATTGCGAACGACATCTTTCGCGAACAGGTCACCCTGCGCACGCTGACGGGTGATACGAGGGTCCTGCTGCTCGCCGCGCTTCACAAGGAACTGGGGGCTGACGCGCTCTCCACGACGGCGGAGCATCGCGTTGAACTGGAGACAGAGGACGACGGGGAGGGTGAGGAGCAGGCCGAGCCCAAAGTCCTGATCACCATCGAGCGCGCGCAGCCGCACGTGGAAGGCGCGGCGCCGCTGGCGCGATGGGTGGAGCCCGCGCCCCTCGATGTCGTGGTGCCAGGCGCTCAGAAACTGGCGGCCGCGCCGGAAGCCGTTCAGACGAACGCGGGCCAGCCGGGCGCCGGGCCTACAGGGAACAGGGAGGGGCGCCGCCGCAGGCGTGGACGTCGCGGCGGGCGGAGGGGCCGCGGAGGTGGCCCGGGGAGCCAACCCGCATCGTGACGGGCGGCGCTCGAGAGAAGTTCTACATCACGACCGCGATCGACTACGCGAACGGTGATCCGCACTTCGGGCACGCGCTCGAGAAGATCGGCGCCGACGCCATCGCCAGGTTCCATCGCCAGCTCGGCCGGGACGTCCATTTCCTCATCGGCATGGACGAGCATGGACAGAAGGTCGCGCAGACCGCAGCAGGGCAGGACATGGACCCACAGGCATTCGTCGACGGCATGGCCGCGCGCTTCCGCTCGCTCTGGGACCGGCTCGGCATATCGTACGACCAGTTCATCCGCACCACCGACCCGGCCCACAGGATCGGCGTCCGGGCGCTGATCAAGCGTATCCGTGAATCGTCGCCCGACGACTTTTACGAGAAGTCGTACGAGGGCTGGTACTGCGTGGGGTGCGAGTTGTTCAAGCGCGACGATGAGATTGTCGACGGCAAATGCGTGCTGCATCCTTCGCGCGAGCTGCAGTGGACGCAGGAGCGCAACTGGTTCTTCCGGCTCGGGAAGTACCAGCAGTTCCTCGAGGAACTGCTGGCCAGGAACCCGGATTTCGTCCAGCCCGAGTCGCGCAGGAACGAGATTCTGGGCCTGCTCGCGAAGGGCCTGGAAGACATCTCCATCACCAGGTCGAAGCTCGCGTGGGCCATTCCCTTCCCGATCCCCTCGGCGGACGGTGTGCCGCAGGGCACGTGGGTCTGGTTCGACGCGCTCCCGAACTATCTCACGGCCACCGGCTTCCCGGAGAAGGGATGGCGCGAGCAGTGGCCCGCGCAGCTCCACGTGGTGGGCAAGGACATCACGCGCCTGCACTGTGTGATCTGGCCGGCCATGCTGCAGGCGGCGGAACTTCCGCTCCCGGAGCGCGTCTGGGCGCACGGCTTCATCACGTTCGGCGGGGAACGCTTCTCGAAATCTGAGGGCGTGAAGATCGACCTGGTCGAGACGATCGAGCGCCATGGGGTGGACGCGTTCCGCTATTTCCTGCTTCGCGAAATCCCGTTCGACGCTGACGGGAGTTTCTCGCTCGAGCGCTTCGACGATCGCTATGCCTCCGACCTTGCGAACGGCATCGGGAACCTCGCGAGTCGCGCGATTGCGATGATCGAGCAGTACTGCGGATCCGTGGTGCCCGCGGCTCCTCGGGTAGCGCTGGATGACATGGACGCCGCCGAGCTTGCCGCGGTGCGCGCCGCGATGGACGGCTCACGCGGCTATCTCCCTCATGAGGCCCTGGCCGCGCTCGGCCGGGTTACCGACGGCGCGAACGGCTTCATTCAGCAGACCAAGCCGTGGGTCCTCGCCAAGGATCCCGCGCGAAGGGCGGAACTCGAGAGTGCGCTCGGCGCGCTCGCCCGCTCGCTCGCGCGGCAGGCGGTTTATCTCGCGCCGTTCATGCCGGAGAAAACCGAGGCACTATGGCGGCAGCTCGGCGCGCCCGGGACGGCGCGCGGAACGCTCTTCGCAGCGGCCGATTCGATTGATGCATCGGGATGGCGCGCCAGCAAGAGCGAGGCGTTGTTTCCAAGGAAAGAAAAGAATTAACCGCTGGTTTTCGCGGACTATCGCGGGTGAACCCGCGGCACATTCTGTCGCGTTCGAGCGAGGCTGATGCGGAAGCGACGTTCGAATTCCCGCCCAAAGATCGTGACCCCCGTCACCAACCGTTCGTGCACCGTCGATGAATTGTTCTCACCGCACATGCTTCGCACCACGCTGGTTCGTCGACAGCGGCGTATCTCTTGTCGCATGGTTTTAGCGCATTGACGGATCCTGCCCAGAGCCTCACTGTTAGGTCCATGGCGCCACAGCACTGGACCTTCGTCATCGTCCCGCCAGGCAACGAGCGCGCGCGCACCATGCTCGTCACACAGCGCATGCGTCGCGTGCTGACGGTGGTCACGAGTGCATTCGGGATGCTCGTCATCGGCGCGCTCGGCATCCTGTTCACACCATATGCCACGCCCGGTGGACGCGTCGTGGCGGTGGAGAATGCGCGTCTGCGCGCGCGACTCGCCCAGATGGACACCCGGTTGCTTGCGCTCACCGATACGCTGGCAGCGATCGGCGTTCGCGACCAGCAGCTGCGCGTGATGGCCGGTATGCCGACGGACTCTGGTCTTGTCGACGTGGTCGACCTGCGCTCCGGCGCGCCAGGGAAGGACGTCTTCACATTGGCCGGCATCGTGCCCGAGCGGCAACTCCTCCGGCCTTTCCTCGGCCGCCTGGAGTTTTCCGGCACGCCGGACATCGAGGGCATGATCAGGCGTGCCACTGAACTCTCGGCGAGCCTCCGTACCGTGAGCGACACGCTCGAGCGCCATTTCGAGCGTAGCGCAAACACCCCTTCGATCATGCCGAGCAGTGGCTGGCTTTCCAGCCACTTCTCTGTCAGCCGGTTCCACCCCATGCTCCACGAGCATCGCGCACACGAGGGCATCGACCTCGCGGCGCCCATGGGCGCGCCGATCGTTGCCCCCGCGTCAGGGGTCGTCAGGTCGGTCGGCTATGAACCCGGTTACGGGAACACGTTCGAGATCGACCATGGAAACGGTATTGTCACGAAGTTCGCGCACTGCTCGCGCATCATGGTGCGCTCGGGGCAATCGGTCGCTCGTGGACGGCTGATCGCCGCCGTCGGCAACAGTGGACTCTCCACGGGCCCTCACCTTCATTATGAGGTGCACGTCAACGGAAAGCCGGTCGACCCGCTAAAGTTCATCTTGCCGGGCAAGATCGCGGACTGAGCATCATCGATGCGGCGGGGCCGCATGCTTTGCCCGCAGCTGAATCTCCTTCTGCCCCGCGGCGATCGGGACCGTCTCCTCGCGCCCGCCCGGCCACCTGATCCACACCGCGTTCGCCCCAGCCGGAAGGGCGAGCACCGTCGTGGCTCCATCCATTGACCAGTAGCCGCTTCCGGCGTGGATCTCGCGCACGGGTCCTTTTGCGGTGCCGGCGATGACGCGCAGTTGCGCGCCGATTCCGAGCGGATTCATGGGCCCGGCATCAACGCGCACCCGGATGCCCGGGTTGCCGCGCACGTTGTGCCAGAGCGTCGTCGGGGCGCCATTCTGACTTACTGCCAAATCCACTCGTCCGTCGCCGTCGTAGTCGGCCGCGGCCGCACCTCGCTGATCGCCGAGCACGGAGATGCCGGACGCGCGGACGCTCTGCGCGCGCAACCCGCCTTTGCCATCGCCCAGCAATAGCAAGCCCGCGCCGGCATCGAAGCGCGGCGTCCCCATTTCAGTCGGGAAGAAGTTCTGCGCAAGGAACAAGTCCTCGTGTCCGTCCCCATCGAAATCGGCCACTACGGCCGCGAACGCGGGAGCGATTTGTGCCGTCGACGGAAGTGACACGCCATCGAAGAAGTCACCGCGATTGAGATACAGGGTGTGATCGAAGGTCGTCGCGCCGACGCGAACGGCCTTGTTGAGGTCGTTGCCGAGCACCTTGTCGACGCCCGCATTGGAATACTCGGTGAACGTTGCGATGCGGATCCTTGCCGCGGGAATGGCGGTACCAACTCGCGAGAAGGACTCGAGTGGCATCTCCCGCTTTCCCGTCGCTGAGTCGAGCCGCGCAAAAAGCAGACCGGGACCGCCACCGCCAAAGTCGCCGGAAAGCAGCTCATACGGACGTCGCTCCGAGGCCTGCCATGGGACGTTGCGTCCCCAGCTCGTCGCAACGATATCCAGCCGGCCGTCACCGTCGAAATCGCCCACGGCGAGTCCGTTCCAGCGGCTCGTCGTATCAGCAAGAGCCAGGGGGCGCGTCATGTCGCGAAAACGGCCCTTGTCGTTGTGCAGCACGCGAATCGGACCCCACTCGGGCGCGACAACGAGATCGGGCCAGCCGTCGCCGTCGAGATCGGCAAAGACAGCCGCCGAGATGAGGCCGAGTGACCCAAGTACCTGCGCGTTGGTGGTGTCGAGAACAAAGCGGCCGTCTGCGGTACCGAGGTAGAGCCGTGACGGACGCGGCACGGGCCACGCACCGGGAATCACGCGTGCGCCGACGAAGAGGTCGAGCCGGCCATCGCCGTTCACATCTGCGAGCGCGAGCGGCCCGGTGCTTCCCGTGTCTGCGGGTATCACCGGGAACTGCGCACCGGGCAGGCCTCCGCGCAGCGGAAACCCGAGGACCATGTTGACGCTGAGCGCTTCCGCCGGCGAGTTCGCCTCGTAGTTCGCCTGCCCCGCCAGGAGTGTCGTGCCGCCGTGCCCATCGGGCACCGGGAGGATCGTCGTGAGGTCCCATCTGGCGGGTCCGCCCGGTGGCGAGGTGCGCGTGAAGGCGTTTCCGGTGTTCCGCAGGATCGCGAGCGATCCGCCGCGACCGGTGCCCACGACCAGATCCTCGCGCCCATCGCCGTCCACGTCGATCCAGCTTACTCCCGGGCCGAGCTGGCTGAGCTTGCCCGGGAGGAGAAGCTGGCGACGGTAATCGTCGTAAATAGAGTCGACGTGCGTGTGGCCGCCGAGCAGCGCGGTGGCATTCTCAAAGAGCGGGGCAGTGTCGGGCCGCATGCTTGCTGGAGCTGGCACGCTTTGCGCGCCGGCCTGGTCGATTTCATACAGGCGATTGCGGCGCGCTGCCGGAATCGTGCTCAAGCGCCCGTCGCGCCAGCGAACTTCGATGGTGGCGGCCGCATCCCGCCCCGTGGCGAAGACCAGTTCTGCGTCGCTCCCGGATAGATAGTACCCGCCCGCTGTCATCTCGCGCGATTGCACAGGGAGCGACGGAGCCCGCACCGTGACGACAGCGCCGATGCCGTTGTTATTGGGCGACGCGCCCTTGAGCCGCACCGCGATCCGGTTCGCGCTTGTCTCATTGCGATACACCACGGGCGTCCCGTCGAGTCGGGTTACAATCACGTCGAGAGCGCCGTGCCCGTCGAAATCGGCCAGCGCGATCCCCCGCGAAACGGCCTCGTCCACGCCCCATCCCCACTTCTGGCTCATGTCGCTGAACGTCACGTCGCCGTTGTTTCGCAGCACGACACTGCGGGTGGCGAGGCGCGGGAACTCGCCCTGCTCCCTGTTCCACGGCACGAGCGGGACACTGTTGCGGATGCGCTCGAAGGTGTCGGCGTCGCGCATGTCCCAGCGGTGTCCGTTCACGGTGAGGAGGTCCTCGTAGCCGTCGAGGTCGACGTCGAGAAATGCCGAACCCCACGTCCAGTCGGTGGCCGCAACGCCGGCGAAATCGGCAACCTGTGCCCACGTGCCGTCCCCGCGGGCGAGCTGGAGCGAGTTGCGCATCCACTGGGGCCGGTCGTTGGTGAGGCCGACCCGCTTGGGAAGTGGCGTGTGCGTCGGGATCTGGCGCTGCCGCGCGGCGAGCGTGGGGCTCAGCATGTCGGCCGTGAAGAGATCCACATAGCCGTCGCGATTCACGTCGGCGAAGTCCACGGACATGCACGTGTTGCTCGTCTGCCGAAGGGCCAGATAGGGCACGAGGCGGAAGTTCCCCTTTCCGTCATTGAGCCAGAACTGGTCTGGATCTTCGAAATCATTGCAAACGTACAGGTCGGGCGCACCATCGCCGTTCACGTCATAAAAACGCGCCGCAAGCGTGAAATAATCGGGCTCCGCGGCGAGCGGCTTGCCGTTCTCGTCGGTAAACCGCTTGTTGCCCGCCAGCGGCTCGCGCGTAAAATGTCCCTTTCCATCGTTCAGGTAGAACAGGTCGGGCTCCGCGCGCTGCGATCGCACGATGCCCCCCAAGTCCGACCGCTTCTCGATGCGAAACTCGGCCTTCCACTGTTCCATCACCTTGTACGCGCCACCGTACTTCTTCACGACCTGGTCGAACGCTCTCGCCTGGGGTGGATAGACGTCGAGCGCATTGCGCTTCTTGTACGTCGCCACGTAGAGGTCGAGCGTGCCGTTGCCGTCTATGTCAGCAAGGGTCAGCGTGGTCACCGCGTAGCCGCTGTCGAGGCCACTCGACGCTGTAGCGTCCGTGAAGTGGCCCTTGCCATCGTTCAGCCAGAGCTTGAGCGGACCGCCCATCGTGCCGACGATGAGGTCGAGCGCACCGTCCCCATTCACGTCGGCGAACACGGCGCCCGTGGTTGCAAGCCCCTTTCCGTCGAGGCCGCTCGCAGCGGTGACGTCGGTGAAGTGATAGTGGCCGTCGTTGTGGTAGAGCGCCGCGGGTTTTTCGACGGACGCGAGAAAGATGTCCGGCAGGCCGTCTCCGTCCACGTCGCCCACCGCCACGCCGGCGCCGATGAGGAGATTGCGGTTGGCGAGCGCGTGTTCGTCGTCGACGTCGTTCCGGTGGGTGAGACCGGTGGCGGC
The DNA here is from genome assembly GCA_035544915.1 of Gemmatimonadaceae bacterium. Lineage (GTDB taxonomy): Bacteria > Gemmatimonadota > Gemmatimonadetes > Gemmatimonadales > Gemmatimonadaceae > Fen-1231. The sequence continues at coordinate 7,340 of DASZZO010000262.1, forward strand.
GGCGGTGAGCTGGGTGAAACCGGGGTGTCCGCGGCGGGGAATGGCGAGGTCACGCCAGCGGTAGCCGGGCTGCTGGTGCCAGGCGGTGTCGGTGCGGCCCGCGAGCGAGCAGGCGAGCGCCATTAGCGAGACAAGCGCTATGGTGGCGCGCGCAAGGGCTCTTGGATGGTTCGAGGCGGCGTGAGTGAACGGCGCTTGGAACGACCAGCTGTCAGCCGCGGACCTGCCGGACAACGGCCGTGGAGACAGATTGGCGCGGCGAGTTCCGAGAAAGCTCTTGCGAGGAATCCTCGTTACTCAAAAAAAGAGAAGAGGAGAAACAAGTCGTTCAGGGCGTCTTTGCCGGCGGTTTGCCGAAGTCGACTTTGGGCGCCTCGCGCGTGCTCGCGTTGGCGACGTCGAAATATTCGCGCGGCTTGGCGCCGGTCACCTTCGCCGTGAGCACCTGCGGGAACCGCCGGATGTAGGCGTTGTAATCCTGCACGGCCTGGTTGTAGTCCTGCCGCGCTTGCGAGATGCGGTTCTCCGTGCCGGTCAGCTCGTCCTGCAGGCGCAGAAAGTTCTGGTCGCTCTTGAGCGTTGGATACGCTTCCGAGATTGCCAGGAGCCGGCCGAGCGCGCCGGTGAGCTGCTGGTTCGCGTTCGCCATCTCACCCACGTTGCCACTGGCAACCGCGCCGAGCAATCCGCCGCGCGCTTTCGCAACGGTCTCGAAAACTTCGGCTTCCTGCGCCGCAAAACCCTTCACCGTGCTCACGAGGTTGGGCACCAGGTCGGCCCGGCGCTGAAGCTGCACGGCGATCTGTTGCTGAGCCGATTTTGCGCGCTCGTCGAGGCTCTGGATGGTGTTATAACCACAGGCGCTTAGCAGCAGCAGGGGGACGGTCAGAACGAGAGATCGGCGCTTCATTGGGATCGGAGCTCCAGGAGAATAGTCGAGGGTCGAGAGTCGAGAGTTCAGACGAGAGTCGAGCGTCGGGAGTTTCGGGTCGACTGCCGTTAACAACCTACTGCCCCGCCGGGAGCGCGTCGACAAAAGCAACCATTCGTTCGAGGCCATCGTGATACCCGGACAACACTTCGGCCACTTTGGCACCGGCGAGTTTTGTCGTTCCGCGGCGATGTTCCAGGACGGCAATGAAGGGCCCGGCGTCGAACCGCGCCGCGGTCGCCGCGGCGCGGCAGACGGCGGCGTTGTCGGCGCCGGGCTTCTCGCCTGTGAGGCGAAGGAGTGCGCGGAAGAGGGCCAGCACGCGGCTCAGGCTGTCGGCCAGGAGCTGAATCCTGTCCTTCTCGCCCCCATCGGACGAGAGGATCTGGCCGCGCAACCCGAGGAGCGTCGCCATCGATTCATACTCGAGTTGTTGCCTGATGTCGCGCGAGGCGACGTGCATCCCGGCCAGGGGATCGAAGCCCGGCTCGGCGTACAGCATCTTGTGGCGATCGCGGATGTCGGCGTGTTCCATGGCGAAGACGTCGACACTCGATTTCCACTCGGCCTCGGTGAGAGTGAGCGGCGGGGGATTGCCCGCGCCGGTCCACCCGCGCGCGACGGCGCCCGCAGCGTTCATCGCGTCGAGCGTGAGTGCCCGCACGATGACCAGCACGTTCTGGTCCGAGTGTTTGGCGTGATGCTCGCCGCCTGCTGCCGAGCCGTAGAGGACTACCGCGCGCAGCGCGCCTGAGTATGCCGCGCGCAACTGTGTGACGAGCTCATCCAGAGTCATTTTCGCCATTGTCAGAAGCTCCCGCTCGAGCCGCCACCTGAGAAACCACCACCGCCGCCGAAACCACCAAATCCGCCTCCGCCCCCACCACCGCCACCGAATCCGCCCCCACCCCAGCCGCCACGTCCTGCGCTCCCCAACGCCTGTCCCAACAGGAACCACAGGCAGCCGCTGCGTCCAGCGCCTCCGCGGCCCGACGCCGAGAGCAGCACGAGGATGACGAAGAAGACCGGCAGCGCCCAGGAGAGGATGCTCCGGCCCCCGCGTGACTGTTGGCGGACCTGCAAGCGTTCGCCCTGCGGCTGCGGCCGGAAGACGCTCCCGGCGGAGTCGAGCGAAAATCCGAACGCGCCGGCGTAACGTTCGGCAACCCGCAGCGTGATGAGCTCCAGGCCATCGCCGTAGCGACGTTGCTGGAGCAGCGGGGTCGCCTCGCGGCGAATATCGCCTGCCGTGGCATCCGTAATGAACGCTTCGGTGCCCTGCCCCGTGGTGACGGCGATCTCTCCATGACCGCTGGTGCTGGTCTCCTTGGGCACGACCAGGATGACGGTGCCGGCGTTTCGCGCGGCGTCGCCGATTTTCGCATCGGCGCCGACTTTCCATTGGCGTCCGATCTCGAGGGCCACGGTGCCGGGGTCGCGCGAGCCGATATCCGGCAGCGTCACGATCGTGATTTCGCCCTTGGAGCGGTCGCGCACGTACTGCGTGATGCGTTCGATCCGCGCGGCCTGGTCGGCGGGAATCACATTGGCAAAATCACTGACCATCCCGCGGGGAGGCGGGATCTGCAGGCCTTGCTGGGCGGGCAGGATGCGGCAGCCGAGGAGCGCCAGGAGAGCTGGGACTGCCGCGCGCCGCATCAGGGTGGCCATGGAGGCAGGGAGGGCCCCGCCCTTTGATCTGGAACTAAGGATTCTTCTTGTCCCCGTTCATCCGCGTGTAGATCACAATCGCGCCCCATGGCGCCTTGTCGCCCCACCGGGAGGCCGATTCCGAAGCGTTGAGCACCGCGAAGAAATATACATCACGCGGGTTCACATAGACGAAGCTTCCGGAAGGCACCCCGTCGAGGATGTACGCGAGGCAGCGGGGCTTTCCGTATTGTGTCATGTAGCGCACCGCGCGGGCGCAGAACTGGCCGCTGCTGTTGGCGTGATCGTCAATCTGCACGCCGGAGACGCCGACTTCGCGCATCAACGCGGTGAAGCTCGCGGAGTTGTTTCGATGAAACTCCACAAGTTCGGGCGAATAGACTTTCCACCCGTGACGAAGCGCCTCTTCGAAATGGAGGGTATTGAAGCTCTTGTTCCCCTCTCCCTTGATTTCGACCGCAGCGATCGCCGTTGGATCGGCCGGCACGAGCATGTCGAGATCGAGCGTGTCGCCGGGCGCTGCCGTCATGAGAGCGCTGGAGGATGGCAGCCAGCCGATTTTCAGCACGTTGAGCCGGAACGGAGCGCGGCTCCTGATTGCGAGGATGAAATAACCACGCGCGTCGCTCGTCGTTGCACCCAGTTCTATTCCGGCGGAATCGTTGGCGGCCACGCGCGCCGAGGTCACGGGTGTCTCGAGCTGCTGCGTCCGGAGGGTGCCGTGAATCACCTGGGCGCTGGCAAGCGTGGCCGCGGCGCCGAAGGCGACGAGAGTCGCAAGAGTCGCGAGAGTGCGGGCGGCTCCAGTCCATGAAACGCGCGCGAGGCCGCCAGTCAATGGAGTCCCGACGGCCTCGCGCGAGTCATCGGTTCGCTCGCCAATGCGGGCTAACTGGAGGCCTATGGCGCGGTGTTCGGCGGACTGCGGTCAATCCACACAACCAGCGAAGGAGCCGTGTTGACGCCCGAACCAGCCGTAATCTCCGCCTTGCTCCCCGGTACTGCCTTGGAGTAGACCATTGCCGTCAGGACGGACCCGGCGACATTGGCTCCTGCAATGGGGTTCGAGGTGGGAGTACCCGCCGTGCCTGGTGCTGCCGTAACAGTGGCGATAGCCGGCGACGTTGTGCCGGCCGCGAATACGCGGAGGACAGCCGGCCCCGGCGGAAGCGTGATGTACGGCGTGGCGGACTTGAACGCGACGCCGGCGAACGTAGGCGCGGCCGGCAGAGGATCTGTCGCGGTGGCGGTCACGTAAATGTCCACTGCGCCGAGATCCGGACCCACGTTGATCGCGCGGAGGGCAATGTTCGCGCCCGGCGTCGGAAAGACGTCGGTCATCACCGTCATGGACACCCTGGGGCTCGCACCGGTGCGGGTGTAGCCGGTGTGCAGGAACGTGTAATAGGAGCCGGCAGTGAGCGTCATGGTGGTGTCGAAAATCACCGACGACGTCGTGGCCAGGTCAAGGGAGTTGGGGAAGACACGGATGTGCCGCGACTTGGCCTCGTATCCCTGGAAGTTACCCAGGCCGATAGCGCGGTAAGGCACGGCGAGGAACGGCGTCGAGAACTCGATCTGGTCAATCGGGCGGAAGTCGAATGGCAGCGTGTCGCCCACCGCGTTGAAGTAGCGCACGAACGCCAACGGCGGATTGACTGCGACGATGCCCTTCTTATTTGTATCACTGCATGCGGCAACGGCGACAGCGGAAAGAACTGCGAGAAGTTTACGAGAAAATCGCATCTGGCTTGCTCCAGACTCGGATGAGTAAGGGAGTGGGGGGATGTTGCCTTACCTGACTGGTATTGGCGGGGGCGGCCCGGGCACCGTCTCCGATCCGCCACCAATGCCGAGCGACTTGCCAAAAAAAACCAACGTAACGCCGGCCAGCACACCTGCAGCGAGCAGCGTCGTACGCGTCCTGCTCAGCCGCCGGACCTGATATCCAGAGGTCTGTTCCTTCGCCACGTTCACGCGCTCGCCCGTCCATGCCGCCGAGTTGCCGTCGAAGCTCGTCACGCGGTACACCGAGAGAACGTACGATCCATCATTCTGGTCAACCACCTCTCCTTCAATCTTCTGCACCGCCGGACCGAGCTTGTCCGACAGCGCGGCACGACCCTGATCGTTCAGCACAAACTCCACGCGGACGGCGGTCGGCGCGGTGCCCTGCCGCAGCGGTAGCGATTCGTAGCAGCCCTGGAGCACGAGCGACCACGCTGCGACCACAGCGCCGGCAGTCCGGTTGAGTTTTCTAGAATCCGTACGTTCCCTTTGCAGCACTGCTCCCCGCTATTCCGCCGCCCGTGCCGTAGAACGGCTGTATTCGTGCATCCATTTCCTGGTACGGCACCGCCCAGAACAGCGCGGTATTGGCCGGGAGGTCACCCCAGCCGCGGCTGTCGCTGAACCAGCACATGAACGTGCATGAGAACGCAGTCTCCATCCGTTTTTCCCACTTCATTGATTCCATGATGTTGCCACAGCCCACCGTATTGAAGCCCGGCGGCTGCGGAACCTGCGGCACACAACCATTGGCACCGCCTTGAATGGCCTGCGAGGCGCTAGTAATGGTGCCGATTGATGGCAACCCGCTGCGCGCGCGGGATGCATCAATGAGCGTCTGGGCCGACGCAAAATTACCGGCGCGGATATACCCCTCCGCCGCAAGCATATCCATCTCCACCTTGCTCATGGCGACGTAGGGCCCGTTGCCTTGTGCCGCCCGGATGAAGAAGTACCGCCGGAAGTCGTATTGTGAGAAGCCCCAACCAGACACAGGCGTGTCGAGCCCCGGAGCACGATTGTAGATATATCGGCGCCCGGTCACTTGCTGTGGCGTATCCAGGTTCTGCGCCGCGCGCGTGGCACCCTGCGGAAAGCGCTGGTCTGGCGTGCGGATCAGCACGCTACCGCCGTCGCGTGACGCGAAGGGCGTCGCAATGAAGTTCGCATACGCACCAGACGTGTCGGCCATTCCATAAATCATCGCGGACAGCAGTCCCCACGCCGACTCCTGGTACATCTGGCTGCAGTCGTAGTTGCACGCCCAGCCGAGCGACGGGGACATCGTGATGACGAAGTCCGCCTGGATGCCGCCTGTAGCGTCCGCGATGATCGCATTCCAATCCGCAGCAGCGCGTTCTGCCGGCGTCCGTGTGATGGCCGCGCGGATCTCAGCCCGGTACGATTTCACAAGTCGCACGAACTGGTCTTGCGTGAAAGTGTTGCTGTTGATCCACGAGCTGGGGAGCGGGAAGCCGCTGGCGCCATTAGTGGCATTCGCGCTCGGCGCGATCGCGATCGCCGTGTCGAGCATCAGGATCGCCACTTTCGCGACATCGCGGTATCCCGAAAGCGGCGGAAGGTCGGACACTTGCGACGGGGTCTCGATTGCCGCCGAGTCGTAGGCCACCGCGAGCTCGCCGAGCGAAAGTCCGAGGGTGAAGTAAGCGAACGAGAGGGCCCGCGCATCCTGCGCCTTCGAAGAGAGCGCGTAACCGCCCGGGCTTGCCTTGATGAGCGCGTTCAGGGCTATAATGGCATTTACCGAAGTCCGCCCCACCCTGGCGAGTCCGCCAAACGCGTTATAGTTGGCACCAGCTTGCCCGTTGCCGCGATCGTTGTTGAGCGTGTTGCGTGGAATGGCCGCCCGCTGCCCCATGCCGAAGTTGTTCAGCTCCGAAAATCCCTCGAGGGCCATGAGGTGAGCCTGCGTGTTTATGCAATCTGAAGTTATCGCGGCGCCCGCGAGGCACGAGTTCGTCGCGTTCCAGAATTGCTTGTACGTTCCGAGAATGACACTCTCAATGCCTGAGGGTGATGAGTAGGCGCGCGCGACGTCAGGATTGTTCAGGTTGGGCACGTCGAGCGCGTTGCTCTGACAGCCGGACAGCAGAACCGCGACCGGAATGGCCGACGCCAGACGGATGAATATTGGACGCATCTGAAATCCTCGTGGGGGGTCACGGTGGCCGTCCGCCGATGGCGGACGGCCACGACGGTCGCCTAGAAGCTCGTGCTCAGGGTAATCGTGAATGTACGGAAGTTGGGGGTAGAGAAGCCGTCGGTAGCGTTCAACACTGCCGAGCCACCGTTGCCCCCCGTGAGTCCCACCTCGGGATCATAGCCCCGGTACGGACTCCATGTCTTGAGGTTCCGGCCCACAAACGAGACGGTCCAGTCACCCGCGCCAGCCACCTTGCCGATGCGGTAGCCGATGCTCACTTCGCGCAACTTCAGGTACGAGGCGTTCTCGACGGTAAACATGTTCGAGCCGAGGACGTCATACAGGCCTCCAATGCCTGCGGCCGGCCGCGGACCACGCCAGTAATACCCGATCGGCTTGGCGTCGCCCACGCTCTTGCCGTTCTGGTCCTCTTCGCGCGTCATGAAGTCGCCGAACGACCAGGCGCGCTCCTCGTTGTATACGTCCTTCCCGTGCACCGCCTCGAGCAGCATGTAGGCCGAGAAGCGCTTGAACGTGAACGTCTGCGACGCGGACCACCGGAAGTCCGGCAGCGCCTTGCCCGTCGCACTGAGAAGCGGATCTTTCGGGTCGCTGAGCGAAGTGCTGTCGCGTACCACGATCGGCAGGCCCCAACCCTCTTCCATACCCCAGGGAGAAGCTGCCGCGGGATTCTGAGCGCCCCACAGGTTCCGCGTGATTCCGTCGGCCAGGCTCTGGCCGCCGGTCCACACGATGAGCCCGTCACTGTTTTTCTGCCATTCCTTGCCCGTGCCGCAGCGCGACTGGAAAGCGCCCGGCAGCTCGCTGCAGAACTGAACCATCTTGCGCCCGTACATCGTGCCGAACTTCTCGCCGAGTGCGTATCGGCACTGCGCATCGCCGCAGTTATAGTACTGCGTCGGGATGTCGAGCTTCGTGATCCTGCTCGTGATGTGATCGTAGTTCGCGCGGGCGGACCAGGTCAGGTCGCGGCGCTCGATGAGGGGAATATTCAGCGACACTTCCCACGTGTTTCCTTCGAGCGTGCCGGCATTCTTCCACTGCTGGGTGAAGCCCGACGCGGCATACGGGGTCACAAGCAGAATCTGGTCTTTCGTGATATCGCGGGCGTTCGTCACCGTGAGGCCGTACCTATGAAACAGCTCGGCGTCGAACCCCCACTCCGTCTCCGTCACGACTTCAGGACGCAGATTCTTGTTGCCTAGCGTGTTCGGGTTCAGTACGCCACCCGTTCCGATCGTGAACGTCTCGTATTGCGACGAGTTCCCCGGGCGATTGCCCGCCTCGCCGACCGAGTACCGAAGCTTGAAGTCGTTGACGGCCTTGGACATCGGCTTCCAGAATCCCTCCTCTGAAGCGCGCCATGCGAAGGACCCACGGCCGTAGTTCTGCCAACGATGCGCAGCGCCGAAAACCGAGAGCCCGTCGCGGCGGACGCTCAAGTCAGCGATGTAGCGTTCCTTGTATTCCAGATTCAGGCTGCCGACCAAGCCGATCGCCCGCTGTGACGATTCCTGTGAAGTGAAGGCCTGGTTCTGGGTAAGTGCGGTTACGGTCGTGAGGCCTGCTACGGCCAGATTGGTGCCTTGAAGGAACTCGCCATTGTCGTCCTGCTCCTCATAGCCCGCCCGGGCCGTGAAGCGCGCGGCGAGGTCCTTGAGCAGGTCCTTGCGGACCGTCCCGCTGACCGAGGCATTGTAAGACTGCGCGAATCCGCTCGTTCGATCGGCAGCGCCGAGATACGCCGTGCCGCCGGCCGAGGTCGAGCGATAGCCGACGTTCGTCTGCTGGCGCTGCTGCGTGTTGCTATGATCGTACCCGAAGTCGAACGCCCCGTCGAACCAGGAGGACGGCTGCCACCGTACAGAGGCTGCGCCCTGGAAGCGATCATTCTCGTTGATCGATCGCTGCTGTTCGAAGCCGTACGCCGGGTTGCTGTTCTGGATCCCCTGGTTCGTGACGACCGACCGAAAATACAGGCGTCCAAAGTTGTCGCGCTTCAGAATATCCACGAAGGCCGGCTGGCGCGTGATGCTGAAGAAGTTGGGACCCCGATTGTTGTCGTTGGTGATCTTCGCATAGAACGTACGGATCGACATCGTCCAGGCCCCGCCGAGCGTGTTATCCACGTTCAGGCGGATGTTGTTCCGGCGGTAGCCGTCCAGAAAGACGGTGCTGCCGCTCTCCCGGTCATCTCCCACCGACGCGAAAAAGTTCGCGCGGCCGAACTTGCCCGTCATGTCGACGTTGGTGTTCAGGAACGGGCCGTGCGTGAGCATCGACGACACCGGGTCGTACGTGATGGGATAACGGTTCACCATGAAGAGGCCGCGCAGCATCGTCTTGGTCGGTATGAGACCGATTCCGCCATCGGTGAGAAAGCTCACCGCCGGAAGCGTCACATCCGCACGAACTAATGGATCGCTGCCCTGGTTGACGCGCAGCGCCTCGGCATAGATGTCCACCGTCTGGAGGCAATCCTGAACGCCGGCCTGCGCGTTGAAGTTCGAGCCGCGCGCAACGCAGAAACGGCTGCGATCCTCACTCATCGT
>DASZZO010000263.1:0-12792 GCA_035544915.1 Gemmatimonadaceae bacterium
CTACAACGAACGACGGCCGCACAGCAGTCTTGCCGATCAACCCCCCAGCGAGTTTGCGCGCAAGCTCGTCGGGGTCACAACTTCACCTCACCCCATCACCAGACCGACATGACAATCGGATCAGGATTGGGGGTCACGTCATAATGAGCGTAGTCTAGAGGTAATGGCGGGATGGAGCGACGACGACTTCTTGGTTAGATCAAAGTACGTGAAGGACGGCGAACCTCCGCTAACATGGATTCGGCCCGACAAGACGCAAGAAAGTTGGCGCAGTGAAGAATTACCAATCACTCGCGAGTCCGAGCATTGGTTCTGTGGCCCGGATAAAACCTTGGTCAGCCTACCGAGGTCGCCGGATCAGGACGTCGTTGTCTTTCGAGACATCGATCAAACGGTGACGAGTCTCTATCCGCCGCGGCGCTACCGATGGGGTTCAATCACCGACGCGAAGGAACGAAACGGCCGGGTGCTCTTGGCATATTGTGGCGGCGATGTTTGGCAATTCGATCCATTGACGGTGCCCGGCTTCGAATGCGTGACTCGGCACACCCTGTGGTTTCTCGAGACCTACGTCGATCGAGGCACGACGCCGATGCAGCCTCGTTTGGAACCGCGGTGCCCGCCGCTCGGGCTGGCGATGAGCGAACGGCTACGGTTGGGGGAGCCTGCCGTCGAACCGAAAGTCGTGCCGTAGCGCATGTTGTAGGGCGATCGCGCCGCCATCGGCCGACCACGCAATTTCCTCGGCGACGCCTGGCAGTCCGTAGTCGTAAACCATCCCAAGGAACTGTTCATTCGTCCCGTACAACCTTCCTGCCGTGCAAGCTGCTCCGTATAGTGTGGGAAATCTTCGGGAAAGGGATGATGCGTTTCTCCTGGTTTACTCGGCTGTCAATCGGGCTTCTCGTTGCTACGGAGGCTCGCGCGCAGACGGCGCCCATGTTGATCGCCGAACCGAGCCGCAAAGTTCAGGACTCTCGTGGCGGCGGCGGCCGTGCGTTTCGAATCGTTTCGTCGATCTTGAAGCAGACCCGCAAGATCGACATTGCTCTCCCGCCGTCGTTCTCCGAGACCGGACCGAATCGGCGGTACCCCGTCGTCATTGTATTTGACGGTGAGGCGCACCTGCCGACGATCGCGGCCGTCAGCGAGGAGCTCGTGCGCAACGGCGCCATCCCGGAGATGATCTATGTCGCGATCGAGAATACCGACCCGTTCGCGGGTCGCGTGTATGATCTGACGCCGCCCGGACTCTCCGTTAGCGGCAGCGATTTGAACCAGGGGGGAGACAAGTTTCTCGACTTCATCGAGCAGGAATTGCTTCCCGCCGTGGACCGGCAGCTGCGTGGCGCGCCGCCTCGGCTCGTGATCGGTCACTCGTCGGGAGGGATCCTGGCGACTTGGGCCGCCGCAACGCGTCCCGCGTTTCGAGGAGTCATCGACATCGAAGGGCCGGTCGCGTTCCAGGATTTCTGGCTGGTGAAGAAGCTGACGGCGCGCGCGACGTCCGCCAGTACGGCGCCCCTGCGCTACATGGTGTTCGAGGCGGGCGCTGGTGAGCGCCAGTTTCCATGGCCGGATAAGGTCTGGCAGGAGTTCGCTTCCGCGGCGCCGCCCTCGTGGAAACTCCATCGCGAACGGCTGCGGTTCGAGGGGCACGAGACCAGCTACATGCTGTCCGCGTACATCGGCTTGCGCGATATTTTCAGTGACTACTCACGTTTGGCCGCCGTGACCACGCCGGCGTCGGAAAGGCTCGCGTATTACGCCAGGGTCAGCGAGTCCTTTGGCGCACCGTTGGTCCCTCCGCGTTCGCTGCTCGAGGACGCCATCGATGCCCTGCTCTCGGAGGGGCGCGGTGCCGTTGCCCGCCAAGTTTACAATGCCCTGGCGTCGGGCTACGGATCGTCGAGTGACACGGTAACGCTCCTCGCGCGAATCGCGAAGGTGGAGGCGAGCCCCCAACCTACGGAGACGGTCGAGTCACTCCTGAAGACGCCGTTTCCCGCGCCCGACGAGGCGCGGGAGTTCATCGGCGAATGGGTCGGCGACCTCTGGATGAACCCCAACCAACCGCGGCGCAACAACCTGCATTTCCGCGTTCGCATCGACAACGGAAGAGTGATTGCCGAGACCATGAACGTCGCCGCGCCCGCGGAACGGGCCGGGTGGGCGGCGGTGGACTACCTTCGCGTTACGCCTCGGGGCCTGACGTGGGGACGACTCAACGGAATGACGCCGCGAGGTGTCATGCTCTGGGAAGGGACGCTCGCAGGCGGCACCCTATCGGGCAAGGGCCGCTGGGGCGGCATCGTTTTCGAGAATCCCCCGTCCATCGATCCCGGATTTTCGTTCTCCAGGGTGATCAGGTGAGCTTCCCGGGCGCGACAACGCGCTCCTTCGCGATTGGAATGTTGTGGCTGGCGACGGGCGGGCACGCCGGGCGCGCGACAGCCCAGAAGCCGGACATCGCGGCGGCGATCGACACGTACATGAATGCGGGCGCAAAGGTCGGCCAGTTCAGCAGCGCGATCCTCGTCGCGCGCCGCGGGGAAGTCGTAGTCAGCAACGGGTACGGTATGGCCAACCGCGAGCTCGACATCCCGATTACGCCGGCAACCGTATTCAGGATCGCTTCGGCGACGAAACCATTTACAGCAACGGCGATCCTGCTCTTGCAGGATCGCGGCAAGCTTGCGGTCACCGACGCCGTCTGCAAATACCTGACGCCGTGTCCGCCGACCTGGAACGCACTGACGATACACCACTTGCTGTCACACACCGGCGGTGTGCCGGACATCGTCACGTTTCCGGACTTCGAGAGCCTCAAAATATCACCTACGGCCCCGGCGGCGCTCGTCGCGCGCATCGCGGCGCGGCCACTGGATTTTGCGCCGGGCGCCAAGTTCAGCTATAGCAACTCCGGCTTCATTCTTCTCGGTGCCATCATCGAACGCGTTTCCGGTGTCTCGTACCGGGAGTTCCTGAAGACAAACATCTTCAAAGTTCTCGATATGAGCGCCACGGACGTCGATGACGCCACGGACGTGATCAAGCATCGAGCGGCCGGGTATGCCCGTCGGGGCGGCGAACCGGTGAACGCGCCGTACGTCGACATGTCGGTCCCATTCTCGGCCGGCAGCCTTCACTCGACCGTAGAAGACTTATACACGTTCACTCAAGCCCTTCTCGACGGGCGGCTGGTGTCGGCCAAGTCGCTACGGGCGATGACGACGCCTTACCTGAACGACTACGGCTACGGAATGATGTTGCGACAGGAGTTCGGCAGGCCGTACGTCGGTCACAGCGGCGTCATCGAGGGCTTCACATCGTTCATGGCCCGATATCCCGCCGAGGATCTAACGATCGTCGTGCTGAGCAATCTGGGCGATGCCCCGTCGGTGAAGATCGCCCACGACCTGGCGGCCATCGTCTTCGGGCAGCCGTATGAGGTCATCGCCGAGCGCCAGGCGATTGCCATCAATCCCAATGTGCTCGATGCGTACGTCGGCGAGTACGAGCGCAGCCCCGGTCGTAACCTCATCATCACGAAGAAAAACGATCGGCTCTATATGGATTTCATCAACCGGCCGACGGTCGAGCTCTTCGCCGAGTCCGAGACGAAGTTCTTCATGAAGCGGGTCGACGTGCAGATAACGTTCGTAACAGATGCGAAGGGACTCGTGACTCAGCTCATTCTCCATCAGCTCGGTGAAGACATTCCGGTGAAGAAAGTAAAGTAGGCCTCGGAGTTGTTCGAACCGATAGCCGATGCGCCACACGGTTCGGATCCGAGTCGGCGCCGCCGGATCGGGTTCCACCTTCCGGCGGAGCTCGAAAATATGGGTGTCGAGCGTCCGGCTCATCACACCTTCTCCATATCCCCACACCTCGCGCATCAGTTCGGCGCGCGACACGACGACGCCTTGCCGCCGGACCAGCACCGCGAGCAGGTCGAATCCGATCCGCGACAGCTCGAGCGGCCGTCCGTCGCGCCGCGCCACTCGCGCCGCGACATCGATCTCCAGGTCGCCGGCACTCAGTTGAACCGGCGGCTCCTCCCGCGTCACCTCCCGCGACCGTGTACGCCGAAGCAGCACTTCCACTCGAACGAGCAGCTCCTCGACGCTGAAGGGTTTCGTCACGTAGTCGTCGGCGCCAAGGGCCCACTTCGCCCACGGCGCCAGCGCGGGGGCGCTCGCCGGGTAATAGAACGCCGCGACGGCTTGACGTTGATCCGGCGCGCGCGCCCGATCGCGAGTACTTCGGCGCGCTTCGACGGCAGACGTTCGAGGAGGGCGGGAACGCTCGCTTGTTGCACCACCTGCTGCACGAGGTTGTCGTCGACCTTGACTTGATTGCGCGACCGATCAGCACCGACGCGCTCCGCGATCAGCAAGTGCAGTCGATGGACCCGGAGCGGAGTTGGCTCTACGACGTGTTGAGCGACGGTGCTGTGCCGGGCGGCGACGCTAGCGAGGGCGTCGCAACCGCAGACGTGGTTTACGCCGATTACGAACTATTTCTTACTAGAAGAGGTCACGCGCGCCGAGCCTCCCGAGTGGCCTGCGGCAAGCTTCTGAAGTCCTGCGGGATCGAACAAGTGCGGCGGCGAGCCGGAGGAATGCGGGAGTATGTCTACCGATTTCCCAGCCTCGCAGAGTGCCGAGCCTCGTTCGAGCGCATGTTCGCGGCGCCGCTGACCTGGGAGGAAACCCCGACCTGGCAAACGAGTGGCTTCGATATCGTCGTAGCCACCGCCGCACCGTAGCACGTCAACCACAACGCGCCACGGTGATACGGAACTACCGGGAGCGCACCTCAAACTGGCAGGGTCGAGAATGAAACCAAATGTCTACGCACCTCCCTACCCTTTCATGCGACGCAGGCGCCGCACCGTCGCCAATCGCGGAACTGCCCGCTATCTGGCGGGCCCGCGCTGACGCTCTGCGCCGACACGCCGCCGACGGGGCGGCCAGTGCCTACGAGTGCGCCGTCGATGAACTGGCGAAGGCTCTACAACTCCAGGCCGAGACGCGGCTAACGCTGAAGGAGGCCGCACACGCGAGCGGTTTTAGCGCGGAGCACCTCGCCCGGCAGGTCCGAGAGGGAAAGATTCCGAATGCTGGACGTCTCGGTAGTCCGCGCGTCCGCGTCGGCGATCTGCCGCGGAAGCCGCCAACCATTGCCAGCCAATTAGCGCCGGTGTATGATCCGTCGCCGACGCCCGGGCCCTCGCGAGCCGACGGTAGGGAGACGATATGTCCCAACCGCGAAAGCGCCACGAATGGCATCAAGAGAAGGGGTGTTGGATTCGCAGCCTCGGTGAACGAGGCGCGCGGGTCCGGCTGTTTCAAAAGAGAAGGGGCGGCAAGTTCTTTCGAGACGTTTGGATTCCCGAGCGGGGAAAGACTCGACGCTGTATTCAGACGCGCGACCGAGACGACGCCGAGAGAATCGGCAAGACCCTCCTCGCGGAGTTGTTGCGAGCTACCCCCTCCGAGATTGCTCCTAAGCTCACTCTCGGAGAGTTGTGTCGGCGGTTTTGTGCCGAAGCGGCAAGTCACCTCGACAACAGCAGCAGGACCAAGAAGGATGCCGACGCACGCATGAAAACATTGATTGCGTTTTTCGGTGCGAACTGTGAAGTGTCATCGCTGGCGCAGAATGACGTCGATTCCTACACGAGGAAACGGTTTGCTGGCGGCATCAGTTACGAAGGCGGTGGCGTGACGCCGCCCGTGCGGGCCCGGTCGGTCGAGGCCGACATCAATGTCCTGCGAGCGATGACTCGTTGGGCGATGACGGTTCGGACGCCGACAAGGGGAAGGCTTTTGTCGTTCGACCCGCTTTTCGGTGTACGTCGTCCGCGTGAAAGGAATCCGAGGCAGCCCATGGCGAGCAGCGAGCGCTATGCAGCGACACGGGTGGCTATGCAAGCGCTCGGCGTCGAGGGTAAGTCGGATCGCGAGCGTACACGATGGTTGAAGACGGAGCTTGCTTTGGTGCTCGCCGAGACTACCGGGCGGCGCCTTGGTTCAATACGCCAGTTGCACTGGGAAGACGTTGATTTCGGCAAGTCTCAGATTCGTTGGCGTGCCGAGGCGGACAAGAAGGGCAAAGAATGGGTGATTCCGATTCCGACGGACTTGGCGGCCGAGCTTCAGTCGTTCCGCCGTCGACTCGGCGCAGTTGGAGGACTCATATTTGGCGGCGAGCGAAAGAGCGACCAGCCAATGGATCGCCACCTGTTCGATAAGTGGTTGGTAGTCGCTGAGAAAAAGGCCGAACTCCCCAAGCTCCGCGGTGGCTTGTGGCACCCGTATCGTCGGAAATGGGCCACCGAATGAAAGCACCACCCGCTCAGGGACGTCGCAGCGGCTGGTGGCTGGAACGACACGGACACGCTTTTGAAGGTTTACCAGCAGGCAGACCAGCACACGCTACTCGCGGTAATGAGCGATCCGCGCAGAATCTCGGAGGTCCGCACCGTGGCATAGCAAGGCGGGAAACGGGTACCGAAACGGGTATCGCGTTATGTAAGTACGAAGCGTCGTACGCGTAAGTGCGTACGACGCTTCGAGTAATCCATCGGGACGGCGGGATTCGAACCCGCGACCCCCTGAACCCCATTCAGGTGCGCTACCGGACTGCGCTACGTCCCGTCGCCTGACGCTCGGCGGACAGAGCCAGAAATGTACCCGCAGGGCCGGAGCCGGACAACTTCGAGGCTACTGGCCGGCTGTGGAAAAGCGCAGAAGATCCGGCGCGACTTGCACAGCCCGCGACGTGAGTTCCTCCGCGAGCGCCGCAAGTTGGGTTGGTGCGCGCCACGAGTTCCTCTGAAGCCGACCTGCGGTAGTTGGCGCGGCCTTTTGTTCATCGGGCCTGATCGCGGGGTCGTCGGCGCCCGGCAAGCGTTGCTCGGAGCGCGCCGCCCGGTCGGTGAAGACGCCTCGGGGCATAGTCAGCGCTCACCCCGTCCTTGTTCACGGCCACCGCTTGTCGGTGGCCGGCCACCATTTGTCCATCGGCGGCGCTTTTCCGTCATCGCGCTCCCTCACGCGTCCGTCGGCGTCCGCCGTGCGTTGCACCAAGCCCCCCGGGCGGACCGCGAATCCACATGCGAGCAGCGCGATTACGAGTGAGCGGTCGTCAATCGCAACTCGCTGGTCAGCAAACGCGATCGCGCATTCTTGGATTACCGGTGAGCGGTCGCCGATTACGAGTGGGCGGTCCGCAGATGCAATCGCGCGCTTCTTGATCACGAGCGAGCGCTCGGCGATCACGAGTCGGCGCTCGGCGATCGCGACTGGGCGCTCCGCTATTGCGAGTGCGCGGTGCCCGATTCGAGGCGGTCCGACCGTCATTCGGACCTCGCCCAGCCTGATCAGCTCCCGCCGAAGCCATGACCGCAGTGGGCGGCGCCCGATTCGCCAACTCCGCAACGCGATTGCGAGTGAGTCGAATCATGATCGAACCGCGCCGCCCCCCCGAAGACCCGTCGGTTTCCAGCGCTCCCGCCCGGCTATCGCCCGCCCCACCTCTCGCCTCGCACTGACACTTTCCAGCCACCCTTGCAGCGCTCGCGCGGCGCCCTCATATAGCTTCCATCGCAATGGCCGACGACGAGACACCGCCACTGGGGTCGCCACCCGTACCCCTCGACAAGGTCAAGTTCGAGCCCCGCCGTCTGTGGCTGCCCCGGACCGCATTGCTGGGTCTCACTACTCTCTATCTCGTCGTCGGGCTGTTTGCTGTCTATTTCCTGCAGGAGCGGTCACGGGTGACCGTTTCGGACCTGCTCGAGTCACGGGTCACGGCGGTGCAGCACTCGCTTCGCCGTTTTGTCGGAGCCGAGCGACGCGCCGCAGCCGCTTGGGCCGCGCTGCACGAGGTCCGCGACGCGGTCACCAACTCGGGAGACGCGGCCGTGACGCGCGCGTTGCACGCGCGCATCGACCCCGTGGTCACCGCGGGCCGCTACGACGGCTTCGGATTGGTCGACCCCAAGGGACAGATCATCGAGTCCGCAACGTCGGACAGCGTGCTCGCGCGTACGGTCGTAGGCCAGCGCGACTACCTCGCCCGTGTGCTTGCGGGGTCAACCATGATATCACCTCTCCTGGAATCGGCCGTTCCGCCCCTCGGCCCTGACACCATCCGGGCCGTTCCCGCCGTGATGTTCGTGGCGACTCCCGTTCGCGACGCCGACGGCCAGGTGATTGGCGCGCTGGTGTTCCGGCTCAGGCCGTACGCTCACATAGAGGCTGAGCTTCGCGACCAGCGCTTTGGAAAGAGCGGCGATGCGTATGCCTTCAATCGCGAAGGCGTTGCGCTGACGGGCACGCGCTTCGACCCCGAACTCGCACGCCTCCACCTGATCGTGCCCGGCCGCAACGCGGCGCTGCGCTTTTCGCTGCGCGATCCCGGTGGTGACCTGACCACGGGGTACACCCCGCCGGTCCCTCGCGATTCACTCCCGCTCACACGAGCGGTACGGTCGGCGATCGCGGGCGATGCCGGCGTAGACGTCGAGGGATATCGCGATTATCGCGGAGTAAAGGTCGTCGGTGCATGGGCGTGGATCGACGCGCTCGCCATGGGCGTCGCCTTCGAGATGGATAAGAGCGAAGCGATGGAACTTCCCAACACACTGCGGACCGTGTACTACGCGCTCGCGGTCGGGATCATCCTGTTCAACCTGGCATCGTTGCGGGGCATGCGCACCGCACGCCGCCTGCGCCAGCATCGCAAGCAGGCGGAGGAAGAGGTGATCGCGCGCGAGGAACAGCTCCGCGCCATCGTTGACTCGTCCCCCTACAGCCTGCTGCTGCTCGACGAGCGCGGCATCGTGACCCGCACGAACAAATCCGCCGTGCACAACTTCCGCCGGTCAAACGATGAACTGCTCGGCGTGAGGATCGACACGCTGATACGGACGGCGGTACCGTGGTCCGGCGACGTACAGGCGTTCCTCGAGGGCGACGCGACCGACAGCATGGGCCTGCGGGGCGACGGCAGCACCTTCAACGCCGACGTGCGCTGGTCGGAGTTTACCGCGCGCGACGTGCGAAGCTTGATCGTGATCGTCATCGACATCACGGCCCGCAAGCTGAGCGAAGAAGCCCTCGTTTCCGCCAAGGACCTCGCCGAGGCCGCCGCCCGGGCCAAGAGCGATTTCCTGGCGACGATGTCCCACGAAATCCGCACGCCAATGAACGGCGTGCTCGGCATGACGAGCCTGCTCAGCGACACCAGACTCTCCCCCGAGCAGCGCCAGTTCGTCGACGCCACCAGGCATTCCGCGCAGCTCCTCATGAGCGTCATCAACGACATCCTCGACTTCTCCAAGATCGAGGCCGGCCGGATGACCATCGAGCCGATTCCGTTCGACCTCCACATCGCGGTGGCAGAGGTTGCCGAGTTGCTGATGCCGCGGGCCGTCGAGAAGAACATCGAACTGGCGGTGCGCTATTCGCCGACCGCGCCGCGCCGCGTGATTGGTGACGCAGGACGCGTGCGCCAGATTCTGCTCAACCTCGTGGGCAACGCAATCAAGTTCACCGAGAAGGGGCACGTGCTCATTGCGGTCGACGGCGTGTTCCGCCCCGGCACGCCGTGCACCTTCCGGATCGAGGTGAGCGACACGGGCATCGGGATTCCGCCGGAGAAGTTTGCCACGCTCTTCACTCCGTTCACGCAGGCCGACGCCTCGACCACCCGGCGATTCGGGGGAACGGGCCTCGGACTCTCGATCAGCAAGAAGATTGTCGAGCTGATGGGTGGTGAGATCGGTGTGCGCAGCAGCGGCATCGGCGCGGGCTCGACGTTCTGGTTCACGGTCACTCTTCCCGTGGATCACTCGCCGATTTCCGACGCGCCCCCGGCCGCGCCGCTCGAAGGCGTACGCGCGCTCGTCGTGGACGACGTGGAGATCAACGTGCTCATCATGCGCGAATGGATGCGCTCGTGGGGCATGCGGGTGGAGACTGCCACGAGCGGCGACCAGGCACTCGCGGTGCTCCGCGACGCCGCCGCAGAGAAGGACCCGGTGCGTGTTGCGATCATAGACTTCCTGATGCCCGGCATGGATGGCGACACCCTCGCACGAAAGGTGCGCTCCGACGCGCAGCTCGCCGACACCGCCCTCGTGCTCGCCACATCATCGGTAACCCGCGGCGACGCGGACCGGTTCCACGGGGTGGGCTTCAACGCCTATCTGACCAAACCGATGCGCCCCGAGACCCTGCTCGCCGCATTCGAGACGATGCTGGCGCGGCCCCCGGGCTGGCGAGTGGAGGAGCCGATCATCACGCGGCACTCGCTCAACGAGCGACGGTTGCCACCGCCGGTCAGGCCCACGCCCCCTGCGAACCCGCCCGGGAACGCTGACGGCGCCCGGCGGGTGCTGCTCGCGGAGGACAATCCCGTGAACCAGCTGGTGGCGACCAGGATGCTGGAGAAACTGGGCTGCGTGGTGGACGTCGCCGCCGACGGCGTGCAGGCCGTGGAGATGTCCGGGCGGGTGCCCTATGACGTGATCTTCATGGATGTGCAGATGCCCAACCTCGACGGGCTCGAGGCGACACGTCGCATCCGGCAGCGCATGACCACGCCGCGCGTCCGGATCATCGCCATGACCGCCAACGCCATGGCCGGCGATCGCGAGCGCTGTCTCGACGCCGGCATGGACGACTACGTGGCGAAGCCGATTACGCCGGCCTCACTTCAGGAGGCGCTTGACCGTGGCCCGGTGGCGGCGCGGCCAGCCTGACACCGCCCTCCCCCGCTGCAGCGCCCGCTGTGGTGGGACGACGGAACCTGGCGATTGCTGCGTCGAAATAGGTATAGATCACCGGCGTGACGTAGAGCGTCACGACTTGTGAGAAGGCGAGGCCGCCCACCACGGCGATGCCCAGCGGTCGCCGCGATTCCGCGCCCGTGCCCGCGCCCAGGGCTATGGGCAGCGTCCCCACCAGAGCCGCCATTGTCGTCATCGTTATTGGCCTGAAACGCACCAGGCAGGCCTCAATGATGGCATCGAATGCGTTCACGCCCGGCTTCTTCTGCGCCTCCGTGGCGAAGTCCACCATCATGATGGCGTTCTTCTTCACGAGGCCGACGAGCATGATGACGCCCACCCAGGCGTAGACCGTGAGCTCCGTCCGCGTGATCAGCATCGCGAGCAGCGCGCCGAACGCGGCAAACGGTATTCCGGAGAGAATCGTGAGCGGATGTACGAAGCTCTCGTACAGGATGCCCAGCACGATATAAATGACGAAGATCGCCACGACGAACAGGGCGAGAAGTCCTTTTTGCGTGTCCTGGAAGGCCTGTGCCGCTCCATAGAACGCCGCGGTGACGCCCTCGGGCAGTACCGCGCGAGCCGTCTTGTCCACCTGGCTGACGGCGTCGCCAAGCGACGTGCCCGCCCTGGTGTTGAACGAGATCGTCACGCTCGGAAGTTGCCCCGTGTGGTTGACCAGCATCGGGCCCACCGTGCGTGATGTCCTCGTCACGGACGCGAGCGGCACCAGTGTGCCCGTCCGCGACCGCACGTACAGGAGCTGCACCGCGGACATGTCCCTCTGGAACTCCGGCGCGAGCTCCAGAATCACCCAGTACTCGTTGTTCGGGGTGTAGATCGTGGACACCTGCCTCGACCCATAGGCGTTGTAGAGCGCCTGCTCGATCTGCTCCGGCGTGACTCCATAGCGTGCCGCGGCGTCGCGATCGAGCTCGACCGACACCTGCGGATTGGCGATCTGCAGGTCCGTGTTCACGTCGGTCAGGCTGCCGATCGCGCGCATTCCAGTCTCCATCTGCTCGCCGGCCTTGTACAGCGTGGGCAGATCGGCGCTCGTGAGCGTGTACTGATAGAGCCCCTTCGCGGCCCTGCCTCCGATATTGATCGTCGGCGGATTCGACAGGTAGACGGTGATGCCGGGAACGTTCCGGAGACGCGCGGACAGTTGCGGAATCAGCTCGTCGGCCGAGAGTTTCCGCTCCTTCCGCGGCTTGAGGCGCAGCGTGAGCCTGCCGACATTCACGGTCGACGCCGAGCCGCCGTATCCGCTGCCAACGGCCGAACTCACCGCCAGCACGTTCGAATCAGCGAGGACGGCAGTGGCAGCATCGCGCTGGTGACGCACCATCTCGTCGTATCCGGTCCCCTGCGCTGTTTCCGTCGTGGAGCGAATGAGGCCCGTATCCTCCGACGGGAAGAATCCCTTCGGGACGAGCCTGAAGGCAATAACCGTGAGCACCAGGGTGAGCGCGGAGAATCCGAGCGCGACCGGACGGTGCCGCATGACCCAGCGCAATGTCCGTTCGTAAAACCTGCGGACGGCCTGGTACCCGGCCTCAAAGCCGTCGAAGATGACATTGTGGGAGCCGTGCAGATTGCGCTCGTTCAGGAAACGGGCCGCGAGCATCGGCGTCAGCGTGAGCGACACGAAGCCCGACACCAGAATCGCCACGGCGATCGTCACCGCGAACTCCCGGAAGAGCCGGCCGACGATGCCACCCATGAACAGCAGCGGAATGAAGACTGCCGTGAGCGACAGCGTCATTGAGAGAATCGTGAAGCCGATTTCAGCGGCGCCGTCGAGCGCGGCCTGCAGCGGCTTCTTTCCCATCTCCATGTGCCTGACGATGTTTTCCAGCATCACGATTGCGTCATCCACCACGAAGCCGACGGAAAGTGTCAGCGCCATTAATGAGAGGTTGTTCAGGCTATAGCCGAGCAGATACATCACGGCGAATGTGCCGACGATGGAGAGCGGGACT
>DASZZO010000264.1:0-9939 GCA_035544915.1 Gemmatimonadaceae bacterium
CGATCCTCGTGGTGGCGCCGCTTGGCGTGTTTGCACTCGCCGTATCGGTCGGGGCAAAGCTCGGGCTCGCGGCGGCTGGCGCACTCGCCACGTATGTCGTGCTCGTGGTCGGCATTACC
The DNA here is from genome assembly GCA_035544915.1 of Gemmatimonadaceae bacterium. GTDB lineage: Bacteria > Gemmatimonadota > Gemmatimonadetes > Gemmatimonadales > Gemmatimonadaceae > Fen-1231. The sequence goes on from DASZZO010000264.1 coordinate 120, forward strand.
GTGGCATTCTGTGTGCTCGTGCTGTACCCGTCGGCCCTGGTCTTCGGCGGCGTCTCGCTGCGCACGTTTGCCCGTGGCGCACTTCCGGCGCAGGCCGTGGCATTTTCCTCGCGGTCTTCGCTTGCGGCGCTGCCCGCCATGCTCGAGTCGGGGCGCGACCGGCTTGCATTGAGTACGCCATTTGCGTCGTTTTTCTTTCCGCTCGCAGTGACACTTTTTCGCTGCGGTGCAGCGATCGGTCAAGTAATCGGTGCGCTCTTCGTCGCGAAACTGTACGGCGTGGCGCTCGGCCCTGGACAGCTTACGGCGATAGCGGTGACAAGTGTGGTGACCACGTTCTCGGTACCCGGCATTCCCGGGGGCTCGATCATCATGATCGTGCCGGTTCTCCTCGCGGCGGGCGTACCTGCCGCGGGCGTGGGCCTGTTGCTCGGGGTGGACACCATCCCGGACATGTTCCGCACGACCACCAACGTCACGGGTGACCTGACCGCGGCCGTGATCCTGGCCAGACGGGGCGATCGCGGGTTGTCCGTTGGCGTGGATCCGGCGGGCGCCGTGTGAGCGTGGCGGCGCTGGTTGCACTCGCGGCGCTGCCGTGGCTGCTTGTGCCTGCTGCGCTGTTGTGGCCGCTCCGCCACGGAAAGTCGCTCGACGATTATCCGGCGCGGCCGCCGCGCGACGCGCCACTGGTCTCGGTGATAGTTCCCGCGCGCGACGAAGCGCGCAACATCGAGGCGTGCGTGCGCTCCATCCTCCGTTCAACGTGGCCGCGATTCGAGGTGATCGTTGTGAACGACCACTCGACCGACGGCACTGGCGACATTGCGCGGCGCATTGCCCATGAGGACCCGCGCGTGCGCGCCATGGATGCGCCGGAACTGCCCAGAGGATGGTTCGGCAAGCAGTGGGCGTGCCACACGGGCGCTCGGGCGGCCCGCGGCGCCGCATTCGTGTTCACCGACGCCGACACGCGGCACTCCGCAGAGCTTCTCGCGCGGTCAGTGAATGCGATGAAAGAGCGAGGCGCAGACCTTTTCTCCGTCGGCGGGCTGCAGGCGCTGGACACGTTCTGGGAACTGCTGCTTCAGCCACACGTACTCGCCATGATCGTGGCACGCTTCAGGTCACCCGAGCGGATGAGTCGTTCGACGAACCCGTACCACAAGCTCGCCAACGGCCAGTTCATTCTGGTCCGCCGCGAGACGTATGTGGCGACAGGCGGGCACGAAGCCGTCCGGTCGCACGTGGCCGAGGATTTGCAGATGGCGCAGCAGTGGACGCGCGCGGGTTTGTCCGTGCAGGTGGTTCCGGGCGTCGACTACATGACGACACGCATGTATCACGGCTTTCGCGAAATCGCTCTGGGGTGGGGAAAGAACATCTATGCGGCGGGGCGCACCACCCTGCCGCTCGGGAAGATGGGGCGAACGGTGCTCCGCGCCACCTTCCCCGCGCCTGCTCTGTGGGAGATCATGCCGGCGGCGCTCGGCGTAGCGTCGCTCTTCGGAGCCGTGTCGCCGGCTGTGGGCGCATGGGGAGCGATCTCGTATGTGTTCACGACGACGTACTGGCTCGTGATGCACCACGTGATGCGTGTCCCTCTCCGGTACGCATTCCTGCATCCGCTCGCTGCGCTAGCGATGTTCGGCATCTTCGCACGCGCGGCATGGAAAGGCGACCGCGTGGAATGGAAGGGCCGCGTGTACACGTCGGCATAGCCGAGGGGACACTGCGCTGCCACTAGGTTTCGCGCATGCCTCGCACCCTTGGCGCAGTTCTCTTCGACCTCGACGGCACGCTGATCGACTCGATCGCACTGATCGTGGACGCGATGCACCACGCCTTTGAAGGCTTCAGCGGACCCACCCCAGCCGATACGGACTGGATGGCGGGCATCGGCACGCCGCTCTCAAAGCAGCTTGCACTATACGCCCGGAACGGAGCCGAGCTGGAGACACTTCGTGACCGGTACCGGTCGTACCAGGCGATTCACCATGACACCCGCGTGCGCGAGTTCCCGGGTACCACGGACGTCCTCGCTTCGCTGCATGGGCGCGGCCTGGCCATGGCGCTCGTCACTTCCAAGATGGACGCGCTCGCGCGGCGGGGACTCGATCTCACCGGCCTGGCCAGGTTCATCCCGGTGGTCGTCGGGGCAGATGCGGTCACGAAGCATAAGCCTGGACCCGAGCCGGTCTTGCTCGCGCTCGAGCGCCTCGGCGTGAGTGCCGACGCAGCCGCCTTCGTTGGCGACTCGCCGCACGACATTGCGTCGGGAAACGCGGCGGGAGTGACGACCATTGGAGCGTTGTGGGGTCCGTTTACCCGCGAACAGATCGCGGTGGCGAATCCGGCGCACTTTATCGCCGATATCCGGGAACTGCCGGGAGTGCTGGCGTTGATCGAGGGTGTAGACGTGCAATAGTTCGGCACGCGGGGCGGTAGTGCGATGACAGGTTCGCGCGAACCCTTGCGCTATGTGAGCGCGTGTCCTCGCTTCGTCACGCGGCCGCGCTGCTGTCGCGCACCAATACATTCCCCGGACTGGCAACACTCGTCGCACCGCTGGGATTCGAGTCCCCACTGCCGCTCGATGTCGAGTCGCGGCGCGCGCTCGGGCTCGGAGCACCTATCCGGCACGCGAGTGTGGCACAGGGGCACGGAACGCTGCGAGCGCTCGTTGCGGAGCTTCGCGCGGACGCCGTAGTGCACGAGGACGTGTCGCGGGCAGCGGCGAGACTCGCCTCCCGGTCGCCGGAGTTGCTCTGGCTCCTGGTTGCCGTTCAGCCTTCCACACACGTGGTCGTCATCGCGGCACCCGCGCCAGGCACGCATACGAAGGTGTGCGCCCTGATGGTGGACACGCGCCGCGTAGTCGACTCCGATGCCGAAACCTGGGCAGCCATGGAGGCAGCGGCGGCCGGGAGTGACCTGCTCGTTCACCATCGTTGGCGCGAACTGCTCGGTCGCGATGCGCTCACGCGCCGGTTCTATCGAGAGCTCGAGGGAGTCGTAGCCGATCTGGCCGCCGCCGCGACCGGCGATGCACGCGAGTCGGCACGACGCGAAATTGCGCTGCTCTACGCCTCGCGACTCCTCTTTCTGGCGTTCCTGGAGGCCAAGGGGTGGCTCAACGAAGACCGCGACTTCTTGCGGCGCGCGTTTGACGACCGGTGCGCGGGAGGAGGAAACGTGCACCGGCGGTTGCTCGAACCGCTCTTCTTCGGCACACTCAACACGCCGGTCTCGCGCCGCGCGGCTGCCGCGACAGCGCTCGGACGCATCCCTTTCCTCAACGGCGGCCTCTTCTCGCGCACATCGCTGGAGAAGCGGCACCGCACGCTCCACTTCCCGGATGACGCCCTCGGGGCCCTCATTGGCGGCCTGCTTGCGCGCTTCCGCGTGACCGCGCGCGAGGATTCGACTACGTGGAGCGAGGCGGCTGTGGACCCCGAGATGCTGGGGCGGGCCTTCGAGTCCCTCATGGCCTCGGAAGACCGCCGCGTCTCGGGCTCCTTCTATACACCCAGCACGTGCATCGTGCGCGTGGCGGGCGAGGGGCTCGACGAAGTGCTTGCGGCCCGTGGTGCGCCACGGGACCTGCTGCGGGCCGCCCGCGACGACGAGGCTCTCCCGCCGCGGGAGCGCGCGCGGCTTCGCAGCGCACTCGTGGGCCTTCGGGTCCTCGACCCTGCATGCGGCTCCGGAGCATTCCTCGTTCATATGCTCGAACGGATCGCAGACCTTGTCCGTGCTTCCGGCGATGAGCGACCGGTGGGAGAGCGGCGGCGTGACGTGCTCACGCATTCGATCTTCGGCGTGGACGTCAATCCAACGGCAGTTTGGCTCTGCGAGCTTCGATTATGGCTCTCCGTCGTGATTGAATCCACTGAGTGCGATCCGTTGCGAGTGGCGCCACTTCCCAACCTCGACCGGCACATTCGCGCTGGGGACGCGCTCGCCGGCCCAGCCTTTGACGACATCCCGCGCATCGCCGCGCCGATGGCGCTTGGCCGGCTGCGCGGCCGGTATGCGCGCTCGACCGGGTGCCGTAAGCGCTCCCTTGCCCGCGCCCTCGACCGGGAGGAGCGTCGTGCAGCGGTCGCGGTGGCGCGGCGCGAATGTGATTCGCTTGCCGCCCGCCGCCGGGATTTGCTTTGTGCGCTCCGCACGCGCGATCTCTTCGCCGGACATATCACGCCGGCGGCCGCCGATCGACGCGAGCTGGACGCCCTGCGGCGGGCGTCGCGCGATGTGCGGCGCCGAATCGCCGCACTGCTCTCCGGTGCCTCGCTCCCCTTCTCGTTCCCCGTCCATTTTGCGGACGCCGCCGCGGGCGGCGGGTTCGATCTTGTCATCGGGAATCCGCCGTGGGTGCGCCTGCATCATATCCCGCATTCCATGAAAGCTGGGCTCCGCGCACGCTACCGGTCTTTCAGGGAGGCAGCCTGGATGCCCGGTGCCGCAGACACAGGGGCCGGCCGCGGGTTTGCCGCGCAGGCGGATCTCTCTTCGCTCTTCGTTGAACGCTCGCTCGCCCTTGTGCGGCCGAATGGGGCCGTGGCGCTGTTGCTCCCGGCCAAGCTCTGGCGGTCCCTGGCGGGCGGCGGCGTGCGGTCCGTGCTCGCCAATGGCGCAGAGTTGCAAGCGGTCGAGGATTGGACGGAATCGGCGGTGGCGTTCGACGCCGTGGTGTATCCTTCCTTCCTGCTCGCCACACGGCGGGCTGCTGCAAGTCCTGCTTCCACGGTCGTCGCCCATGCCGACGCCGCCACGCTTCCGTCTGGAAAGGTTCGCGTCGCCGTGCACCGCCGGCATGATGCGCTCGAATGGACATTGCCGCGCTCGGCAATCGCACTCGATGGAACGCCGGGCGCGCCATGGATACTGGTACCGCCCGACGTGCGCCACGGCTTTGATCGTCTGGCTGCTGCTGGTACTCCTCTCGCTCACTCGCCGCTCGGCCGTCCACTCCTGGGCGTGAAGAGTGGATGCAACGAGGCGTTCATCGTGACGCCACGGCCGGGGTGGAACGAGGCCGGCGACCAGCCGTGGCCGGTTCGGGACGGCCCGCGCGAGCAGTGCGTGGAGGCCACACTCCTCCGTCCCCTGCTGCGCGGCGAGGCCGTGCGTCCGTGGCGGGCGCGGCCCGATGACTCGGTTCTGCTATGGACGCATGACAGTCTGGACGCCCCGCTCGTACATCTTCCTTCCGGCGCCGCGGCGTGGCTCGTTCCGTTCCGGCGGAAGCTCGAGGCACGTTCGGACGCCCGGCGGCGCGGCCGATGGTGGTCACTCTTTCGCACCGAGGCCGCCCGGAGCGACCGCCCCCGCGTGGTCTGGAGCGACATCGGTCGCACACCCCGGGCGCTCGTGCTGCATGCCGGCGATCCAACCGTTCCACTCAATTCGTGCTACGTCGTCCGCACGCCCTCGCACGACGACGCTCTCGCGCTGTGCGCGCTCCTGAACTCTTCGGTCGCGGCAGCGTGGCTCGCCACCATCGCCGAACCAGCGCGCGGGGGGTACCATCGCTACCTGGGCTGGACGCTGGCACGGCTGCCGCTCCCACGAGAATGGTCCCGCGCCGTGCGAATCCTCGCGCCATTGGCTCGCGCCGCCATCGGCGGCTCGCCTCCCGACGCCGCAACGCTCGCCGACGCGGCCATTCGCGCCTATCGCGTGCGCGCGCACGACCTTGGTCCACTCCTCACATGGTGTCTGCGCTAGCCGGCGTGCTCGACGCCATTGCCCGCGCCGTGCTGGGCGAGATTGTCGGGACGAGTGGTTGCATCGGCCATGTCACGCTCCGCGATCACCAGCGTGACGCCCTCGTCCGGGTGCAGGCGGCCCTGCGCGAATTCGGCGGCGCGCTTCTGGCCGATGAGCCCGGACTCGGGAAGACCTACGTGGCGCTGGCGCTTGCGCGGGAGTTCGCAGCCACGACCGTGGCCGCTCCTGTAGCGCTTCGCTCGATGTGGAGCGACGCGGCCTTGCGAGCGGGTGCAACCGTCAGGTTTGTCTCGCTCGAGACGCTGAGCCGGCGCGAGATCGACTTGCCCACGGACCTGGTCATAGTGGACGAGGCGCACCACGTGTGCAACCCCGGCGCAGCGCGCTACGCGAGACTCGCCCGGCTCGTGAAGGGTGCACGCGTTCTGTTGCTCTCTGCGACGCCCGTCCGCAACCGCCGGAGCGAGCTCGATGCCATGCTCGCGTTGTTTCTCGGGGCCGGTACGAGCGCCATGGACCCGGCCGCGCGTTCGCGGGTGGTGATCCGGCGCAAAGCCGACCTCGCGGTCATCCCCGAAATTGATGGGCCACACTGGCACGCTCCGCCCCGGATGCCGGATCTGGTTTCCGGAATTCGAGGACTGCCTCCGCCCCTGCCGGCACTCGATGGCGGCGAGGCGCAAGCCTTGCTGTCGATGTCGCTCGCCCGGTGCTGGGCCTCGAGTCTCGCCGCGCTGGACGCCGCTCTTCGGCGCCGGCTGCAACGGGGTGCGGCGCTGGATGCCGTGCTCGACGCCGGACGCTTCCCCACGCGGCATGAGTTCCGGGCGTGGATGGTGGGCGATGACTCGGTGCAGCTCGCCTTTCCGATTCTGGCAGCACACGCGGAGCTGGATACGTCGCGGATGCGCGGGATATTGCGTGCGCACCTCGACGCCGTGCACAAACTCCGCGATCGCATTGCGCCGCTCGTGCGCGGCGATGCAGCCAGGCGGGCGGCATTTCTATTGTCCCTGCGCACAGAGCATCCGGAGGGGCGAATCGTCGCCTTCACCGCGCACGCGGCGACCGCCGAAGCGATCTACCGCGCGTTGCGGCGAGCGACGGGAGTGGCCCTGCTCACGGCGCGAGGCGCCCGCACCGCCGGAGGCGTACGCCCTCGCGACGACATACTGGCGGCGCTGTCCGGCGGCGGCGGCGCAACTCGCAGCCGGCTCGACGATATCTCGCTCGTCGTTGCGACTGACCTGCTGAGCGAGGGAGTGAATCTGCAGGGCGCGTCGGTCGTGGTCCATCTCGACATTCCGTGGACACCCGCAGGCCTCGAGCAGCGAGTGGGGAGGGCGGCCAGAATGGGATCAGCATGTGAGCGCGTGCACGTGCACGGGCTTTCGCCCTCGCGGAGCGCCGAACGGCTGCTCAGGCTGGAGTCCCGGCTCGTGAGCAAGGACGCCGAACGCGTGGCTGCAGTGGCGGCCGCCGTTGAGATGGAGCGCTTGCGGACGCACGTCGCCAGGTGGCGGTTGGCCGTTGGCGATCGCGCCGACGGCGCCCGGCAGACCGGTCCTTTGAGCGAGCCGCGCCTCGTGGCAACAGTGAATGCCCCGCGTGCCGGCGCACTCGCCGTGGTCCGCGTGGGGTACAGCACGCTCACGATCAGTGGCGCGCCTGACCGACACGGCGTGTGGACGTTCAGCGAGGCCCCCAGTCAGGTCTCAGCGGCCGCGCATGCAGCCGGCACGATAGAACTCCCCACCTCGGCCATTCTCGAAAGGCGAGCCCGCGCCGGGGCAGCAAAATGGCTGGCCGCTCGTCTGGCGAGGCGCTCGAGCGGTGCCGGCAAGCCCGCATCGCGCGCGCGACGGCTCTTTCTTGAGCGCGCCGACGCCACCGTCGCGACATCCCCCGCCCACGCGCGAGCTGAGACAGCTGCGCGCGTCGTCGCCCTCAGAGCGCGGCTCGGTGCCGCGGTGAGTGCCGGAGCCGAGCTGCTGCTATTGGAGCTCGCACGGCTGGCATCGTCCTCTGCGCTCGCGTGGATCGACACTTGCGAACGCCGCATGGCGATCGAAGCCCCTGGTCTCCTGCCCCAGGACAGCCCAGCCTCCGGCGAGATTCTGGCGCTGCTGCTGTTCAGTCCTTCGCCTGCTGCTCCGCGAGTTGTGGGGCACTCGCAAGTGGCGAGGCGTTCGCGCGGGACGCGAGCAGTTTCGACGTAAATCGCTGCCCTTCTGAAATGCGCTCGATCTCGATAGCCATCGCGTCCACGGACTCCTGAAGCTGGCGCAGATGGGGCGTGAGGTCGGGACCGGTCACCCGCATTGCCTCCGTCTTCCGGTCGAATCGCCGCATCAGCGCGCGCACGATGGGCGTGCCGAGCACGAGCACACCGACGAAGACGAAAAACATGGATACCACGTTCACTACCTGGGGGGGGATGTCGGGAATGTCACCGCCGGGCGGTAGTGGTGGCGCCGTGGTGGGAATGCCGCCCTGCGGCGCCTGCGCATCCCTTACCGCCGTCTGAGCGTCCTTTCCCGCGGTCCTGGCATCCTTTGCCGCCGTCCTGGCGTCCCGTACCGCTTCCCGGACCGCCTGACGAATCTCGCTCCTCAGGCCGGGCACGGTTGGCGCGACTGGCGTGGCAGGCTCCATTTTCGGAATGGGAGGAAGAGGGGGTGGCGCGCCCTGTCGGGCGGCTTGATACGACATGGGGACTCCGGCGCTCTCGGTTCAGTCTGCTCCGTGCCGTACGTAAGGTACCGCATCGAAGTGTCACCAGGGGAGGAACCCTTCAAACCATTGACACCATCGGTCTATCTGAAACGACGGGAAGACACGGACCGATGACCAAATGCCTGTGGCGCTTCGATACAGACCCGTGAACGAGCCCGTTCAAGCATCGCCGGATGATGCCGCCCTCGCCTCGCGCGGGGACCGGCGTGCCTTCGAACGGCTCTACCGTACACACGTGGGGCGGGTCTTCTCGCTCTGCGCCCGAATGGTGGGCGACCATTCCCGTGCGGAAGAGCTCACACAGGACGTGTTCGTTCGGGCGTGGGAGAAGCTGGCCCAGTTCCGCGGCGACAGCGCGTTTGGGACGTGGCTTCACCGGCTCGCAGTGAACGTTGTGCTGAACGACCGCCAGGTGGAGCGCCGCCGGCGCGAGCGGCACGGTGACGGAGTCGAGGATGTAGACACGCTGTCGCACGGCGATGTGCGGCCGCACGAAGTGAGAGTTCCGGGCCTTTCCATTGACCTGGAGAAGGCCATAGCTGGACTCCCGCCGGGAGCGCGAAAGGTGTTCGTGCTGCACGACGTACAGGGTTTTACGCACGAAGAAATAGGTGACATGCTCGGCGTCACCGCAGGCGGCTGCAAAGCGCAGCTCCACCGCGCCAGAATGCTGTTGAGAGAGGCACTTACCGCATGACTACTCCAATGCCAACCTGCGCCAGCTTCCAGGCGCTGCTTCCGGATTACCTCGAGGCGAATGCGCTCAGCCCGCCACGGCGCGCAGCCGCCGAGGCACACATCGCTGGCTGCGCAGAATGCGCCGCGCTCGTGGCCGACCTGCGCTCGATCGTACGCGATGCGCGTGACTTGCCGCCCTTGACTCCAAGCCGCGAGCTATGGGACGGAATCGAGGCGCGCATCGAGGCCCCGGTCGTCGCGCTCCCGACGAAGCCTGCGGATGCCGTCATCCAGGGCACCCCGGCCGTTTTGCCGTCCGGCGCGCCGGCGCCTGCCGCGGCAACCGTGCCATGGAAGCGCTTCGCCATCGCAGCATCGCTCCTTATGGCGGCAACGGCGGGCGTGACCTACACGCTCACATCGCGATCCTCGTTGAATATTGCCGTTCGCGATCCAGCGGCCGTCGGGTCTCCAGCACCGAGCACGATGGTGCAGCCTGTCGTGCATCGTAGCGCCACGGAAACATTTGACCGTGAAATCGAGGCGCTCCGGAAGCTCGTGGACAGTCGCCGGGGCGACCTCGATCCTGTCACGGTCGGCATAGTCGACAAGAATCTCAAACTCATCGACAAGGCGATCGCTGAGAGCAAGGCCGCATTGGCGAACGATC
>DASZZO010000265.1:0-18657 GCA_035544915.1 Gemmatimonadaceae bacterium
GCTCGGACTGCGCGGCCACGATGGCGCGTGGACGGCCGTGTTCGTGGTCGCACCGTCGGCGATCTCGGCGTGACCGCGCAGCCACCGTCGCGCTGGATCGTCTTGGACCGCGCAGACGCAGCGGAGCGTCCGGAGCTCGAACGCGCGTGGACGGTGCTAGCCGCCGACCCCACGCAACGTGGGACTCGCGGACGCACGCGCGGCCGAGGATCCGCACAGCGGCGAGGTCTGGCAATACCTCTGCACGGAGCGCGACGCGTCGGGCGACGGATGGGTGCATGTCTTCCGGCATCGTCAGCACCCGGCCACCAGGGGGCGCGAGATGGCGCGGATCGTGGCCGATCTGCCGGACCCTGCGGCGGACACCCGCGCATGCTGACGCGCGCTCGGCCACTCCCCGCGTCGGCCACTCTGCCGCTGCCGGGCCGCTACCAACTGATCGTCGCCACCAACGGCGCCCTCTCGATCCGGAACCTGCATCCGTTTGGGCAGGCGCTTCGGCGGGCGTCGCGTACGACAGTGGTCACCAGGAGGCGAAACGGATGAGGGTGCGCGGACATCTTCTCGTTGGCGGCGTGGCGGCCGGGATTGTCGTGGCGCAGTTACCGGCGCAGCTGCCGCCACTGCCGCGCGCGAGCATCATCGCGCTCTGTCTCCTCGGCGCCTTGGCGCCGGACCTCGACACGACACAGTCGACGCTGGGGCGCTGGTGTTGGCCGGTGATCCTCCTCGGCCACTGGGCACTGTCTAATCCGCTCACGTGGCTCGCCTGCGGCCGCCGCCGCGTGCGGCGCGTGGTTGGCCATCGTGGTTTCTCGCATTCGCTGCTCGCCTGTGTACTGGTCACGCTGCTGGTGACGGCCGGGATCGCCAGCGCCGGCGTGGGCGTCGTTGCGCACCTCGGTGAGGCGGCGCGATACGTGGCCCTCGGTCTCGGACGCTGGACGCTGGCGGAGTGGGCCATCGCGCACGGCGCCGCGTTCTTCGTCGGCGCCATCAGTCACTGCGCGGCGGACATGTGCACCGAAGCGGGTGTGCCGTTCCTGTACCCGTGGATCGAGCGCCGGTTCGGCTTCGGTCCACGGTTCCTCCGCCCGCGCATGCGATGACACACCCCCGGCAGAGATCCGCCCATCGCGGCGGCGGACGCCGTCCACGCCCATCGGATGGGCCAGCTTCCGGGGCGCCCCGCAGGCCAGTGGCACCCTCCCCAATCGCCCGCAGGACAATAGAGTCGGTGGGCAGGCGTGAACGCGGGTAACGCGCGGCGCTGCAGGGACATCCGTCCCGCACCCGCGATCGGCGCCCCCCACCGACTTTTCCACCGCTCGCTTGCAAACGTCTGGCGCGTCGGCACTTAGGAATCGCCGACGCCATCGACTTTATTGTGCTGGGACTGGGTGGCGTGACGCCGCGTTTCAGCCCGGTAGAACATGGCCAGTGGCCCATCCTATAGATGGTAACATATTCTGTCAGGACGGAATCCCGTGACCATACACTCGTCGTCTGCCGCATTGCCCGCGCTCCAAGAAGGGATGTCGCACGCCGACCTCCTCGTGCAGAGCGTGTACGCGATGGGGATGGCGGGCGTCGCGCACTGCGCGATCCAGTGGCGAGCGGCGGGCCTCTCCGATGCGGCGGCGGAGGCCGCCGCACTCGCCGCGATGCCGCGCCTGATGACCACGGTCGCCGAAGACATCGGGGCCGGGGACGAAACAGCGGGCACGCTTCGTTTCATCTCGCCGGAGGCGGGGGAACTGGCGCAGCGCGCCAATCTGGTGGGCCGGGCCCTCTTCGAGAGGGGCACGGGGAACAATGCGCCGCGAGGATACGCGCTCTTGCCGGTCGCGACGATGCGCGCCGCCGCCATGTGGACCTCCGAGATGCGTCAGGCCGGCCACACGCTGCCGGCGCTCGTCGAGGAGTGGGAAGGCATGCATCTTCAGCCAGGGCTCGACGGGAACGCCTTCGCGCGTAGCGTCGCAGCGGCGCTGATCTCACCGGAGTTGGGAAGTCGGTATCGAGGGCTGCCGGCGGACGACCGCGCGACGCTGGCGGTTGCGGTCGGGACGGACGAACGGGTGACCAAGGGGACGCGGCCGTTTGCGATGATCGTCGCCGATGCCTCGCGCGTTGGTGCGCGGATGGCCGGTGCGGGCGCGAGTGCCGTGGTTGGGACCGCGATCGACGCGCCGACGATGCCACCTGTCGTGCCGGACGGGCCGGTCGCGGGCGCGTAGCGCACCGCAAGTCGCGGGTCTATCCTTGCAGGGTAGGGAAGAGCGTTAGGGGGCAGGGGTCAAGACATCAGTATCATCGCCCCGCCGCAGGCGGGGTCTCCGCGCTATCGAGGAGACGGAGCGAATGGCCGGTCGGCACGACGAGAACCAAGGTGGGTCACGTGCAACCGGGGCCGCCGTCGCGACCGCGGGGGATGCGCCAGACGTCGAGGAGCGCTCGGGCATCGCGCTGACGCGGGCGCAGTGGGCGCGCGTGGATGTCGAGGTCAGGAGCCAGACGCAAACGCGCACGGACCACAAGGAACTGTGGACGGCGTGTCACCTCGGCTTCATCGACGAAGAGCAGGTCGCGTCGGCGATCGCCCTGCGCCACCGGTACCAGGTGCTCACTGCGGTGGACGTCGCTGCGTTGAAGCCCGACAGTCGCGCGCGCCGTGGCGGCGACGGCGTCACGATCGAACTGCTCGAGCTCGCGGTGGCGCTCCCGCATGGCTTTCGGCCGGCGGACGGGGCCGTCGAGATCGTCGTGGCGGATCCCAGCTTCCCGGATACGGAGAAGCTGCTGAGCCGGATCGGACGCACCCGGGCCACGATCACGATCGGTCCGCTCGGCGCCGTGACCAGTGCCATCCGGCTGCTCTCGCGCAGTGCGCGCGAGAACAAGCGGCTGAGCGGCGTGACGACCACGCTTGAGCAGCCGACCTGGACGGGGCGCGCGGACGGCGATGACGAGCTCGTGCGGACGCTGCAGCCGGACGATACCGACGAATCGCTCAACACGCTCGTGAACGACATCGTCGAAGAGGCGGTGCGCGCGGAGGCCTCGGATATCCACTTTGAGCCGGATGCGGAGAGCGCGGTGCGCGTCCGCATTCGCGTCGACGGGCGCCTGCGCACGATCCGATGGTACGATTGGCGCAGCCTCGTGGAAACGGAGGCGCAGGATGTTCCGCCGGAAACGATGCGGATTGCCATCGATCGCCTGGGGACGTTCCGCGAGGCCCTGACGCGGCGTGTGTGCAACATCGCCGAGATCGACTGGTCGAAGGCGAACCAGGAGCCGCGGTCCGGCCGCTTTGAGTGGCCGCTCAAGGGTGACGTGAAACGGCGAGCCGAGTTCACGCCGATCGACGTGCGCGCGAACGCCGCGCGCACCGCGTGGGGTGACATGGCGCTCGCCACGGTGTTGCGGCTGCTCCGCACGCAGGAGACGACCGAGACGCTCGACACGCGGGAGCTCGAGCCGTCGCTGCTGCGGCGCGTCCGTGAAGGGCTGCGCCACCGCGACGGCATGCTGATCATGACGGGCCCGGTGGGGTCCGGGAAGAGCACGACCCTCTTTACGATGCTGCGGGCGCTCGATCGGGAGGGCATCGCGATCGCCACCATCGAAGACCCGGTCGAGCGCCGCGTGTCCGGATGGCAGCAGTTCGAGGTCCGGACCGGCATGGGCGACTTCCGCCAGGAGTATCCAGACCTGCTCCGGGCGATGCTCCGGCACGACTTTGATGTGCTCCTGGTGGGTGAGATCCGCGACGTCGACAGCGCGCGCATCGCGCTGCAGGCGGCGTCGACGGGGCACCTCCTGCTCACCACGGTCCACGCCAACACGGCGCTGGGCGCGATCGAGCGGCTGACGCAGCTCGAGATGGATCCGTATTCGCTGTCCGCGAGCGTGCGACAGCTCATGGCGCAGCGGCTGGTCCGTCGGCTGTGTCCTTGGTGTGCGCAGAGCCAGGATGACGGCCACCATCGCGAGGAGCTCGTGGCGATTCTCACCGATGCGGGCTACTCCGAGAGCATCCGGTGGGCGGACTTCGGGCTCACCGACGAGGATCTCCGGGAAGGCCATAGTGCGCTTACGGAGAAGCGGCGCACGGGGGCGTATGAGAAACCGCCGGTGGCCGCGGCCCGCATCCTGGACTACCACGGCCTTCGGCACCCGGGCCAATGTCAGAAATGCGACAACCTCGGATTCCGCGGGCGACAGGGCGTGTTCGAGATTGTGAAGGTGACGCGGGAGCTCGAGCGCGCGATCCAGCGGCGTGCCCCGCGCTCGGAGATGGCCGAGATCGCGTACGCCGACGGCGCGCGCTCGCTCTTCGCGTCTGGGTTGCTGCGGGTGCTGCGCGGCGAGACCTCGCTGGGCGAGGTGGTCGGTCTCGGGCCCGATTTTGACGCGAAGGGACCGCTCTAAGTAGAACGCGCGCCGGTCGGCGTCCTGTTCTCCTCAATGAGGAGAGCGAGCGTTGCACACCGTCACCAGTAGTCTCGATCGGAGCGCTGCCGCCCGTACGGCCAGCGAGGGCCGTGCGCGCGAGGCCGGCGGTGCCGCGCCGACCGGCGTGGATGCGCCGTCGGATGCCGGCACGGCCGATGCGATCCGCCGGTACCAGGCCGGGGACACGGACGCGATTCTCCCGGTCTGGCATGAAGCGGTCGCGCGCGCGCAGCGGGATGCCCGCGCGGAACGCGCTCGGAGCAGTCGATCGGCCCCCCTCGATGATTCCGATCTGGAATCCGCGCTCGCGGAGGCGTTTTACGGCGCGGTCGGGACCTACGATCCGGGTCGCGGCGTGCCGTTCTGGGCGTTCTTCGCGCCGTATCGGAAGGCCGCGATTCTCGGCGAGCGTGCCGCGCTGGGCGCGCCAGTGCGGCTCTCCCGTCGGGCGTTCCACGAGCGCGCGAAGGTGCTCGATGCGGCCGCCGCGCTCCGGGAGCCGACGCGAGCGGAGGGAGCAACGCCCTTTCGCGTGAACCGCCGAGCGGTCTTTACGCTCTCCCCTCGCGTCACCGATGCGTTTCTGTCCGAGCTCGCGTCAGCCGACGACGCGCGCCGGGCCGCGCCCCTGCTGCGGGTCCTGCGGGAAACGGAGCTCTTCCTCCGCCGCGCGATCCACGGCCTCCCTGTGGCCGACGCGAAGGCGCTCGCGGTGGATCGCCTCCGCGAGGCGCTGAAGGGACCGCAGCCGCCGACGCGCACGACGCTTGGCGCGACGTTGCAGGCGCGACTCGGGGCCTTTTTGGCCCGGGCGGCGCGCGACGGCGTTGTGGCGCCACTAGCCACCGGAGCACAGGTCGGACGCGACTGGGCGACTGCCGTGGCCGCGCGCGCCGGCGTGACGGTGGAGACCGCCGACGCGATTCTTGGGCTTGATGTCGCGGGCGTCTCGCTCGATGCGCCCGTCGATGGAAAGGACGGGACGAACGCGGGAACTGTCGGTGAGCACCTCGCAGTTGAGGTGCATCGCGACACTGGGGATCTCATTCGCGCGCGACTCCTCAAGGCGATGCCCATGATCCCGGTGGGCAGCCGGACGCTGCTCGTGCGCACGCTCGGCCTGGACGGCGGACGTCGGTGGACCCAGGACGCATTGGCGGCCGCCATGGGGATGCTGGAGAGCGAAGTCGAGGCCGGCTTGGAAGCGGCCCGCATCGCCCTCACGTCGCCGGCCGTGCGCGCCTACCTGCGCGAGGAGGACGAGGTGATGACGGCCGATGACGTGCGGGGCGACTGGTTGGCGCGCATCAGCGACGCGTTCATTGCCGGCGCGCCGGCCATCAATGCGCCGACGGTGGTCGAGGTCAGCGCGGCGTCGCCGATGGGAACGGCGGTCGGAGCCCAGCTCGGCCTGGGGTTCTAGGATGACCGCGAACGCTGTCTCCTATTGCGCGGGAATCGGTATGGTTGGACGGGCAGGATCTCGGGTGACTCGCACGGAGGAATGGTGGCCATGAGCATTGGTGGCGCGCGGTATCGGGCGGGGCAGGGACGGACATTGACAACAGCGCCCCTCCCCGAGGGAGGCTTCGGTGTCGAGCTGGCGCTCGCCGGGTCGCCCGAGGTGGAACGCGTGCGGTTCTTTCGCGAGCACGTGCCCACGACGGGTGTGATCCGCGGCGTCGATCGCGATTTGCTGATGCTGACGGTGCATCGCTATCTCGGTCGACCGGGGGTCACGTGGATCCCGATCCCGGCCGCGCGCCTGACCGACGGAGACACCGTCGGCCTGCAGGTGACCCTCGCCGTCGCCGGCGGCGGGGTGGAACGCTTCGCGGTGACCGCCGTGACGCAGGCGGTCACCGAGCATTTCCCACGACGATTCTTTCAGCAGCTGCTGGGCGCGATCGACACGCCCCTCTTGCGCGATGTGGCCTAGTACTACAGTTGCGGTTCACTCGACTTCACCTGTATCAGCAGCCATCGCCGGCCGCCGTTCGTAACCGACCAGCCGACGTGATGCGTCTGATCGGTTTCACCATCGTGAACAGCGGCGTGCCGAACAGGTCGAGCACTCCCGATCCACTCCGCGCAAAGCCGAATCGTTCGTACAGTCGAATTGCGCGAAGCAGGAATGGGTTGTCGTGAGTGAAAGCTGGTCAAATCCGTTCTTGCGAGCGAACCGTTCCACGCTGCGAAGCAATGACACACCAATGCCGAGCGAACGCGTGGCAGGTACGATCGACATGCTGCGCACCAACAACGAGCGTCCCCTCGGCGCTGCTGCCACGGTCCCTTCAATCGCGCTGTTGACGACCGCGACCCAAACTGGCCCCTCGTCCCAGCGCCTCAGGATTTCCTCCGCCGTCACCGTGGTCGCAGCAAATCCCCCTGGCGTGTAGCGCGACTCGTACTCGACAAACGCGTCGTACAGCGAACCTGCGATGGCACCGGCATCCGCGCGACGGGCGCGCCGGATGCGCGCATGGTTCGGCGCGGAGTCGTCTGGAGCGTGCAGCGTCCCTCGCCGCTTCAATACAGTCGTCGCGGCAACAACGATGTGATCGCGGCGGCAAGTGGACGTTTCAACAGGTCCCGACTTTCCAGAATCTGTGGATGACGAGTAGCCTAGACGGCGTGAAACGAGTGGCGAGTTCCGTGTGATAGTGTGCTCCCTCTCGGGGGCGAGTCGCTGACTCCACGTTCCTGCGAACCTATCCGCTAGTTCTTGATAACCCAGCGAATCTTACTGATAGAGAGGCCAATTCCCACGCCGCGCAGCCCATTACCGGTGCTTCCGTGGCAAGTGCCGCCGCATAGGCTGTACTCGATTTTCCCGACATCGACAAACAACACGAAATCGCTGCGGACTTCAATCCAGTCGCCGGGCTGCAGCAAAGGCCCATTGCAGTTGCAGTCGACCTCAAAGCAGAAGCGCGAGATCTCCGCCGAGGCACCAACTCCTTCAGACTTGTTGCTGTCGACGCTGACATCGTGTCCGTTCGCTCCACCAAATCCACCTGATTTGTTAACTTGCCCAACGGGGATCCCTGCGAAGGCCTGAGCACCTGTGACACAGACTTCCATGGTCTCCTCCCTAGTTGTCACGACGTGACCTGCTGGCTCGCGGTCGACGCTATGGTGCTCAGGGCCAACCGCCTACAGCGCTCCTCAACGAATGGTTCCCGAGCATCAGGAGCACGACGTGCTTGATCGGGTCAGCCCCAGTTACGATGGCCTCAACGTCTGCGAGAGTGCGTCTAATATGCAGCTCACGGGATCCGAAGAGTGGCTTGATCGGTCGACGAGCCGATAAACGCTTAGACTAGGCGCTGACGCCTCGGTATCGCCGCCGCCGTGTGTGTTGACGTACGGGCAGCGGCTCGAGGTCTCGGTGCTCTCCGTGGACATGCCCACGCGGCCAATGAACGGGCGCCTCTCTATGAAAGGTTCGTCGTCCAAACAATGATAACGGTGCACCTTCTCAAACGATCGGACGCCCGCGCACGTGCGGTCAGACTGATTGTCGCGCGGTCTACCCGAGCAGGATTGTGCGGACGGAGGCTTCGAGGTCATACGCGCGCACGGCTTCCTCGAGGCGCCGTGCGCCAGCATCGCGCGCCGCGTCCCGGCCGATCGCGGCGGCGAGCTGCCCGGGCCCATCGTGCTCCAGCACACCTAAGAGCTGCGTTCGTAGGAAGCTGCTGTATCCTTGGCGCTCAATCGATTGCATCAAGTCCGCCGGCGGGATGAGCGTCGGCGTGGCGAGGCATGCCACATCGAGCAGGGACGCGCGGCCGAGCGCCGCGAGGTCCAGGAGGAGCCCCGCGCCGAAAGCGAACAGCGCCGTGGAGTCGTCGAGCGGCTCGGGGAGCAGCTCATAGAGCATGGTACGACTCTCGGCCCAGCGGCTCGCGAGCTGCGCCGCGTACTGCTTGGGCAAGGTGCCGCTGATCGCCGCCAGCGATGGTGCGGCGGCAAGCGGCGCGAGCGGTGTGGCCGCGACGATGCGATCACGCGCTGTTTCGAGCGTATGCAGGAGGCCATCGACGGCGCCGGCGGGCACGGTCCGCTCCAGGCCGAGCAGCAACGTCCACAGTGGGCTGTAGATCGGGATGCCGCCCGCCGCATCGACACGGCGGACCGCTCCGGCGAGCGCGTGCTGCAGGGCCGCGCCGTCCGGCCAAGGCGAGACATCCGGGTTCGGTGCCCAGTAGAAGACCCACGTCGGGATGTCGAGGGCGTGGTGCATGCCGGCGGCGAGGTATTCCTCAAACGGCACCGCGCCGTCCGGCGCGGAGCTCGCGCGCGGAGCCGGGACGACGAGGGCACCGCCGTTCAGCGCGTCGACCAGGACGCCGCCGGCCTCACGCCAGCCGTACCGCCGCGGCTCGAGCGGTGGTTGCGCGAGGAAGGGATGGGATGGACGAGCCGCGGGGCTTGCCAGCAGATCGCGTACGATCGGGAAATACGAGTAGGCGCTACTTGGACCTGCACCGGTGTCGTCGTCGCTGCGCGTTAGTGGGGTGGCCGGTGCGACGCCGGCGGGGCTTGGGGCGCGCGGGTTGGCTCGTGCCTCCAGCTTGGCGCGCAGGGCATCAGCTGTGACCAGCGATCGGACGCCGATCGCGGCGAGGTCGACATTGAACGGGCCGTCCTCGTAGAGGACCCGGTGCGTCGGCGGCGCGAGGAAATCGACGGTCTGGCGCAGCGCATCGACCGCATGCGCATCCACGACGCGATCGCCCCGTGTGCTGCGGACAAACTCCCACGGATCCTCTGCGCGCTTCCGCGGATTGGTGACGCGAAACTGCGGTGCGCGCCGAAATGGCACGCGGTCCACGGGCAAGCGCCACGTGCCGGTCGCATCCCGCGTGGCCAGCATGCGCTCGAGGAGGAAGGTGTCCTCGTAATACGGGATCTGCTGGAAGATGAACGCCGGGTGCTTCTTGCCGGTGAAGATGCCGGCGCGCGACCCGAGCGAGCGTCCGTTCACATCGATGTTGGTGATGTCGTTGTCGCTCATGCGTCGAACGCGTTCGCGGGTGTCGGACCAGCCGGTGGAGCCGCCGCCGGCGCCACTGTTGCCTGAGCGCGTACGCTTGACGATGATCGCCTCGCCCACGCGTTCCGCCGCACGTTTCGCGGCGGTGCCCGCGGTGGAGTAGAGCACCGCGGCATTCGTGAAGTTGTCGAGACTCGTTTCCCACGCGGCCTCGCCGTAGTGCTCGACGCCCTGGCCGTCCGACTGGTAGATCCCGATCAGGGACATGCCGGCGGAGCGAATGATCGCGAGCTCCTCCGCCAACTTCCGCACGCCAGCGGCGGGCATTTCGTCCAGCAGGCCGACCACGTGTACGGCAGTAGTGGCGTCGTAGTCGGGCTCGGCGCCGCGCGTCTTCACGTGGTTGAGGATGAGTTGCCAGCAGACGGAGGAGACGAACGCGGCCCCGACGTCGGCCTTCGCCGTCGGCGCGCCGATCACACACAACGTTGGGCGCCGCACGACATCGCGGAGGTCCGCTTCGGGCCGCGCGAACGCGGCCTGCATCTCCTCGTACTGGAAAAAGCGGACGCCGTTCAGCGCGAACGCCACGATGTTATTGAAGGTCGTGTCCGGCTGATCGAAGATCGTGCCGAGCGACTGCACCGTCTCGCGGAACCAGCGCGCGCGCGTGTCATAGCGGTCCTGCAAACTCGCGAGCTCCGCGTGCCACTCCGGCGCGGTGAGGTTGATCAGCGCGCCGAGTCGGCCATGCTTGTGCGCGACACGGGCGCGGCATTCGCGGAGCCATTCCTGGATCTCGTGGCCGGACCGGTCGATGAGGACCAGTGCCGCGGCCGTGTCCGGATGGCGCGGGGTCCCCGACCCGTCGTCCAGCACGGTCTCCGCCTCGAGCTCCGCATCGGTTGCGCGCAGGAGACGCTCGACCGCATCGCGCGTGGCGTCGAACGAGGGATAGGTCTCCTCGATCCAGCGCACCATCTCGATCACCGGTTTGGCGCCCATGGAGAGCAGCCGATACAGGGTCGGCAATGCGCAGGCGCGGCGCGGGAGATACCGGAGAAACACGACGAGGGCGCGCAAGAGCTGCTGCGCCCATTGCTCGAAGACCGCGTTGGTGCCGTCCCCGCCTCCGGTGGACCGGTGTTTGGCGGCGCCCTGACCGCTGGCGTTTAGGATCGCTTCGACGATGATGTCGAGCTGCTCGCGCGTCGCCGCATGCACCGGCTCGATCGCCAGGGCCTCGCCCCGTGTCCACGGGTTGATGTTCAACACATGTCGGCCCTGCCGGCGCCAATGCGCGGCGAACGCCGCGAAGTACTCCGTCGGCAACTTGACGTCGTTCACCACCAAGCTCTGCTGATGATAGGCCGTATAGAACGCCGTGCAGTAGCCGAGCGTGGTGGTCTTGCGCGCGTTCGTCGGTCCGACGAGCGCGAAGTGCGCCTTGTGGACGTCGAACGGCAGCCACACCTGCAACGGGTGCGCGCGCTCGAACGCGTTCTCGGGATACAGCATCCCGAGGCGGAGCGCGCCCGATCCGAGGAGCGCATGCGGTGTGAGGGCGCCGTAGAGGCCCAGCTCACTCTTGCGCGGCCAGAGACGCCCCTGGACATACCAGTACCAGACCGCGATCGCGTGCCGGAGCTTCGCGACCGGCCCTCGGGGCCAAGCGGCACCCGGGCCGGCCGGGAGCGAGCGAGTGAGATAGTCTCCGCGCGCGGCCCAGTCGTCGGGCCAACGAGGGAGGCCATCGCGGCCGCGGCCGCGACGCAGTGCGCGCGTGATCGGCACGACGGCTGGCGCGACGAGCGTGAGCACGAGCACGGCGATCGAGAGCGTGGTCCCCGCCGCGGCCGTCATATCGCGCAGCCGCTCGGGATCTGGAACGGCCGCGCGACGGGGGCGTTCCAGCGGGAGTGAGGCCCGCGGTTCATGCTGCAACGTCGAGTCACGGCGTTAGGTCCCCGTTAGGCAGCAGATCCGCCGAACGGGTCTTGCGCCTTGCTCTGACGCCCGGCACTCCGCACGTTTCGCGCGGAGGTGACGACACAAACAGTGACCACCCAGGCGCTAGTAGACGGGGGAGCGACCGCGACACCGCGCATCGCGGCTGCGTGGCTCGGTGGCGGCGTGCTCGATGCGCCGACGAGCACGGGCGCGGCCGTTGCTGTCGCCACCTGCTATCGTCGCGGCGAGCAGGCGGCCGTGCGCGTAGTCTGTCCGCGCTGTGGGCACTCAGCAACGGATGCATTCGCGAGTGACGTCGTGCCCCGCCTCGCACTCGACGTGGCTGCGGCGCGCGTCGCGGCCGCGCACGCCGCTGCTGCGTGCGCACCGGTCGACGCGTGGGTCACAGCGGCACGCATAGCATTCCGAGATGTCGACGCCAGCGAAGGCGCATGGGAGCGCGCCCTCTGCGACCCGGCCCGTCACGCCGTGGCGGAGAGCGTGTGGCTTGCGATCGCGGCGCCGGGCCGCGCGCCCGTGGTGCTCGATGCGTCGGTGGCCTATCTCGCCTTCTGCCACGCGGGCGACACGCACCTCTTGGTCGCGCACACGGCACGACTCCGACATGCACTGGGTGGGACGAACAGCCCGGTCCTCGCGGCGCTTGGGCTGCCGCGGTTCCCGACGCCCGGAGCCACGCGTCTCTGGATCGTGATCTCCGCTGCCGCGACGGTCGCGATTTGCACGCAACGTGTGGACGAGCGTGTCCAACTCGCCGCCCCGCACGAAGGCCAGCGCGCGCAGCCGTTCGTGCCGCGCCCGGCGAGCCTGCCAGCAATCGCGGCGGCGGCGTTCCTCGGAGGATTCTAGGCGTGCCGAGCGCGGTCGCGATGCTGCCGCCCGTCGAGGAGTTGCCGGCCGTCGAATGCACGGTGCACTATCTGTATCCCGACAGCACGGACCTTCCGGCGGACCTGATCCCGCTACGGCGCAAGTTTCGGGAGCAGGAGGTCGCTGGTTCGAATCCAGTCGTCCCGACTGAGTAAGCTATTGATTCAATGGCTGTTATGACGACGCCCCGCGCAGCGGTTGCGGGGGTGGCTGAAAAGCGACCGAGCCTCCGACAGAGTCTGCTCGTCTGCGCTCAAAAGCACTGCGTATTCAAACCCTGCCGCCAGGCACTTCGAGAATTCTGGGTCGTGTACTCGGCTCTCCTCATGGTCACTGGAAAGGAGCCGAGTTCCTTGCGCTGCATCTCGGCGGATCGGTCGAATGCGGTCACCCCGCCCGCAGCACGCTTGCAGTAATCCTCCGAACGGGCGAGCATACCCGACAACTCGTTGAGTCAGGGTGGCTTGTGTCATCAGCTGCTCGGCCCGCGATCTTAGGCGGGTTCTCGCCGTCAACGTGTTAACGGAACCGGGAAGACGTACACTTCCGCGGCGACTTGTGAGGACTTCTGACGGCGGGCGGCGTATGGATATCCAGCCAAATCGCAGAGGAGTGGGTCAAGATGTCGGAGCAATACCAAGCAGGGCCCGAAGAAAAGAAGAGCCCCTCTGCGCGGGGTCGTTACCGCTGAGGGATTTGTGCGCGCCGCTTCGCATTCGCATTGCCTTTAACCAGGAGGTCTCATAATGGAATACATAGCCGCTCCGATTCCGCCCAAAGTTGCCGCCCAGAAGCGTGGTGGTCACGGTCGCGAACTTCGCGGCGAACTCGCTCAGCGTGGTTCGGATCTCACTGAGGGTCGTTTCGGAAGGATGTTTCGAACCCTTCCCCCGGCAAAGAATACCATCGGCATGCTCGAGAAGTTGGCCGATGTAATGGCGGCGGAGCCGGAAGATCACGAAACGCCAGAGGACAAGCGTGACGGCGAGGAGAATGAGAGGCTGCCGGCCGGGTATACCTACCTCGGTCAATTCATCGATCACGATCTAACGTTCGACCCCAATAGCAGTCTGGAACAGCTGAACGACCCCGAGGCGCTCGTTGATTTTCGCACCCCGCGGTTTGATCTCGACTCGGTCTACGGCCGCGGACCGGCGGATCAACCATACATGTACGCAGACGACTTCCATTTCTTGCTCGGTCGCAAGCTTACCGGAAGCGAGTTCGATGCGAACACACGGGACTTGCCACGGAACAACCCTGAGCACGGCCCGCTTGGCCGTTCGGGCGACCCACGTGCTCTCATCGGTGATCCGCGGAACGACGAAAACGTCATCGTCTCGCAGCTTCAGGGAATCTTCCTACGGTTTCACAACCGCATGGCCGATAAGATGCTCGCCGCCCGTTCCGACACGCAATTCTCGGACGTTCAGCAGGAGGTTCGTTGGCACTATCAGTGGGTAGTGTTGCATGATTTTCTACCACGAATCGTCGATATGTCCGTTCTGACGGACGTGCTGCCGGGGTTCGTACCACAAAAACGTCTACCGGAAGACTTTCGCCCTAACCTGAGGATCTTCAATTGGCGCAAGTCGCCCTTCATGCCAGTCGAGTTCAGCGCGGCCGTGTATCGATTCGGTCATTCCATGGTGCGGCCGATCTACCGCCTCAATAGCACCCTTCCTGGGCGATTCCACATTTTCTCGAAGGATCCGACGGATAGCCTTGTTGGATTCCGTGAGTTCCCGAGCATCTGGGCGATTGACTGGCGTCTCTTCTTTCCTATCGAGGAGCGGCCCAAGCTCGGGCGCGATCGCGTGCAGCCAGCGTATAAGATGGATACATCGATCGTGAACCCGCTGAAGTCTCTCCCGAACCCCATAGTGCCGGCTCAACCCACCGTTCAACGGAACCTTGCGTACCGAAACCTCGTTCGGGGGTTGCAGATGGGTTTGCCCTCGGGCCAATCAGTCGCTCGACGCATTGGCGCGGTTCAGCTCAAGCCCGAAGAGCTCGTGGTGGGAAAGGCCACCGGCGATAAGGCGGACCAGCAGACACCTTTGATAAAAGTTGACCCGCAGTTTGAGCACAACGCGCCGTTGTGGTATTACATCCTGGCGGAAGCACAGCGAGACAAGAACGACACAAAGCTTGGCGGCGTTGGGGCTCGCATCGTCGCCGAGGTGTTTGTAGGACTGATGATGGGGGATTCGCATTCGTTTCTCGCCCAATATCCCTCGTGGTGCCCTGCTGGGGTCTTAGATGAGAAGAACCCTAGGCCGTTCGACATGGCAGAATTCATTCGCGAGGCGGTCAAAGCGCCTTAGTTCGACGATCGTCGCGGCTCACCCAGTCTTGGATATTCCGCAGCTTCGAATGCGACAACACCGGCCCAGCGACTCCAAAGGCAGAGTCATTAATGTCGATGTCTGCGTCATTGGAGGCGGGCCCGCGGGCTCGGTGACTGCTTTGCGTCTTGCAAAGCTTGGTCACCGTGTCGGGCTTGTGGAGCGCCACGCTTTTCCGCGATACCACGTCGGGGAGTCTCTTACCAAGGGTATCTGGGCGATCATCGACTTGCTCGAATTGCGCGACACGGTGTTGCGGGCCGGCTACCTCGATGCTGACAGGGCATCCATCCGCTGGAGCCAGGAATACACGGAGGCAATTAGCCGAGATCAGAGCGGGATCGGCTTGCTGGTGGACAGAGCACGTTTCGATGCGCATCTACTTAGTGCAGCGAAATCTACTGGAGTAGGAGTTATTCAGCCGGCACAGGCACGTGAAGCAAGTCGCGATGCGTCGGGCTGGACGGTTCGTGTTGATGCCGGCAGCGAGAGCTGTTGGATTCATGCACCTTATTTCGTGGATGCAAGTGGCCGAAGCCGGTTTCTACGCGGTCGATGCGCGGTCACGTCGCCACCGACCGTCGCACTCTGCGGCTATTTCTCAAATGACAACCCGGTCGAAACTCCGCGCGTAGAAGCCGTTCCGGACGGCTGGTGTTGGGGAGCACCGATTCCAGGAAGTCTATTCAGCACGATGGTTTTCCTGGACCACTCAGCGGTGCGCAACCGGCGAGGCGAAGAACTAGAAAGGTTGTGGCGATCGCAACTGGAGACGACCGAGCTCTTCAACCGCCTTGCCCAGCGACCCCTAGTTCGACCGCTACGGGCATACAGTGCGACAACAGAACATTCGCTCGATCCTGTTGGGGAGAACTTTGTAAGGGTTGGCGAGGCAAGTCTGAGTTTGGATCCGCTGTCTTCGACCGGCGTGGAGAGGGCAATGCAATCAGGCTGTCGTGCGGCGATCGCATTGCACACGATGATTCGTTGGCCGGAGCGCCGAGAGCTGTGCGTGGGTTTTTGTCGGGACCGTCACCTTGAAACAGTCACATCCCACACCGCGTGGGCGCTCGAGTTTTATGGCGCCGTCAAACGTTACGGCGAACGGCCATTCTGGCGAGCTAGATCCGAGTCACGCGGGCCGGCTCCGCAGCTGTCGCTCACTCCGTCAGAACGCGAGTTCAAATCCGTCAGCCAGAGTGCACGCGTACGCGTGTCTAGCGCGGCTCGATTTGTCGATAGTGCATGCATTGTCGGCGACGAAATCCTTGCACATTCAGCGCTAGTCCATCCAAGCTTGACTCGGCCGGTCGCATTCGTCGAAGGGCTTCCTCTGAAGCAGTTATTGGCCTTCGTGCCTAGCAGTGCGACCTTGGGGTCGCTACGCGCCCTCTGGTCGACGCGAATACCCACGGCGAAAGCCGACGGGCTTTCGGCTTGGCTGCTCGAAAACCAGATTCTCGAGGTCGTTAAATAGGCACCATTCCGGCTGGCAAAGGCGGCGGGTCCGACCCAGGCGGCAGTACTAACGCGGCCTTATTGACGTGGAATGGCGGTCGAAGCACGATCTGCCGGAAGCTCCATGAACCATTCGGGACGAAGCCTCGAGAGGCGATCGTACGCCTGTAAGGAGTAACGAAGCCATCCACGAATAAAGTCGCACGCTGGTCTGCCCCGCGCGATCACTTCATGATGACATCCGCCAGCACAGAGATATCGCGCCCAGCACTCGCCGCAGGGTGATTGCGAGTGCACGTGGCGCTCCGCCAGCCAGACGTTCTGGCTTTCGCGATCGATGCCCTGAGAAAGATCTCCCATGCGCCCCTCACTATCACCGACAAAGCGGTGGCAAGCCGCAAGCTCGCCGTCTGCAGAAACGCCAAGATACCCCGCACCAGCCCCGCATGGATACGGCCGGTGCGTACCTCGATGAATCTCGCGCAAAGCGTTGATGATATTCGCGAAGGCATACCGCTCGCCACGGAGGACTCGGCGCTCGAACTCGAGCCCGCACTCGATCATTCCGTCGAGAAAAGACTCCAAATCCGTGGCCGATAATTCGCCGTGCCCGTTCGGCGATCGCAAGACAGGAGAAAAACCGACAGAGTGAAAGCCCAAATCAAGAAAGAACTCGAGACTATGGCGGAGGAGAACGTTGCCAGGCAGGATCGTTGTGCGCACAGAGACCTGCATCTTCCTTTGTCTGGCGAGAAGGGGCCTCACCCGATCAATGATTCGGTCGAAACTGCCATTCCCGTTCTTGAACGGCCGCTGACGATCGTGATCTTCGCGAACGCCGTCGAGGCTGATGGTCACGGCAAAACCATGCTGCTCGAAGAAATCCGCATCATCCGCGGTTAGCAGCGTTCCATTGCTTGTGATTGAGAATCCGATGCGGACCTCCCGCGCTGCGGCCATGGCCGCCGCAAATTCTGTCGTCGCCCGAAGCACCGTGCGATTTGTCATCGGCTCGCCGCCCAGAAACGCCACATTGACACGGTCTCCGGGCTGCGCCGCATCGATCAGCAGTCTTACCGCACGCTCGGCCGTTTGCGATGTCATGTCCTTTGGAGGACCGCCAAAGTCGCCTTGAGAGGCATAGCAGTAGGTGCATCCCAAATTGCACTTTTGCGCGATCGCCAACGATATGGCACGAAGCGGCGGGGACGTCAGGGGCAGATCGTTGATCAATCGCGGCAACAGCAAACCACAGCTGTCGAGAACGCCTTC
This sequence comes from Gemmatimonadaceae bacterium, assembly GCA_035544915.1. GTDB lineage: Bacteria > Gemmatimonadota > Gemmatimonadetes > Gemmatimonadales > Gemmatimonadaceae > Fen-1231. Next base: position 17,386 of record DASZZO010000265.1, read on the forward strand.
GACGGCATCGTCACCAATCGTGACTGCTGCCTCGAGTCGAGCAATCACCTCATCATCCACATCGTACACGCGGCTGCCGTTCGCAACAAAGATCTGGTTGTGGTCTTCCATGCGACTCCAGACCACGTGCCGTGACCGCGGACGATGCGCGGCGAGCGCAGGCGTGCTTGAATGCGTCGAGTCCGACAACAACGGGAGCGAAAGCGATTTGCGCATCGATCAGCCTTCCTCGGCGTCCCGACCCCTGATTTGAAACCTTAGCATTTTTTCCCATTCGCGGAATAGATCTGTATAGCTGACCATGCGACTGTCGCGCCGATCATCCTGGATATATTCGCCGGTGCGTACTTTCGACATCCAATTGTCGCCGCGACTGACTCCATCAGGTCCGGGTTCAACGTTCACGTAATCCGGACGCGTGGCCGGCCAGTAATAACAGGCGCATTCGCGATAGTCATGTTGCCAAGGCGAGCAGAGGCCTTGCGTCAACTCGCCGGGGCGAAGCGTCTCCTCTGCGGGCACTATGCCGTCCAGCAACTTGCGAATCTCGAGGTCGACCTCAACGATCTGACTGGCTTCGGTTGGAATGGGGATCGCTTTGGGCGCAGGCATCGCGCTGAATTGGCACTTGACCTTCTGCCCCTGTCGATGGTGGATCAAGGCCAGCAGGTTCGACCACTCCATCATTACGACGATAGGCGGATCGCTGGGCAGCGAATCATCGTCGCCTCCCGGGATGACCGGTCCCTTCATGGGGACGATGACATCTTTGCCTGCAATTCTGAACAATCGATGACCTTTCCACTTGTTGAGCTTCGGATCCTCGATATCAATGACCAGGTTGTCCCATTCGAGAAAGACCAGACCTACGAACGCGCGTTTCCAGAACTGCCTAAAGTCGTACTCCAGGCCGGGGAAGCAGTTAGAAATGGCCGTATTCGGCAACGTGGTAGCCGGGTTGCCGGTGGCGCGATGGAGAATGTCTGCCATTTGATTACGTGGTTCGGTCTTCATCTTTCAGCTCCTCGAATTCTTCACGTGACCACGCCCGTCGAGGGCGACCGCCTTGACGACCTTGCTGATCTGTCGGCGGGTCAGCGCCAAGGCGCGGCTATCGGCGCCGCGCAACATGGGCGGCATCTTTCGTCGCCCTTTGTCAGTCAAATCCCCCACTTCTTCGGGACGCCGAAGAGCGGACCCGAACCAGGGAGCCGCGCCGCTCTTGACCGCCGCATATATGCGCTCGTGCAGCACCCGCACGGCAAGGTTATC
>DASZZO010000266.1:0-1883 GCA_035544915.1 Gemmatimonadaceae bacterium
CCGCCAAGAGATCCTGGAGCCTCGAGAGCGTCAGCGGAGCTTGCGCTTCGCCGCGGCAAGCATAGTAGCACCGGTTGCAGGCGATGGGTTCGTAGCGCGAATACTCGGTCCAGTGGTGGTCCGCCGTAAAGTCCGGACAGCGCCGCACGCGGCCCGCGGGATCGATGTGAATCGTGGTCTCTCCGGATCGGCAGGGTTCGCGCATCTCGCCACGAATGAACCGCGGAAGCTGCGTCAGGTACCAATCGGAGTTGCTGATCACTCCGCGCCGGACACGCTTGAATGCCAGCAACTCCGCCACGAGGGCGTCCACGCGCTCGAACCCCGCGCGCCGCACCAGGAACTCGGCATTTCCATTCTTGAAATCCGTATACAGGGAGAGGTTTACCCCGGCGTTCACGCTCGCGGCGTGGCGCACGATGGGCATGATCTCGTCGAGATTGTCGTTCTTGATCACGGTATTAAACCGGACCGTCATTCCCCGTTCGGTGAGGCGGGGCACAAGCGCGATGATCCTGGCCGCGAGACCGGGGATTCTGCGCGCGGCGTCGTGGCGTTCGTCGAGATAGTCGAGCGAAATATTGAGCTGGTCGAGTCCCGCGTTCCAGAGCGCCTGTGCGCGCCCGAGCGAGAGCATGCCGCCATGCGTGATCAGCGTGAGGTACGTGTACGGTACCGCGCGCTCCACTTCGCCTACGATGTCCTCGAGATCGCTACGGAGGAGCGGCTCGCCGCCGGTGAACGTGATCATCATGGGCGAGAAACGCCGGGCCGCGTCGGCGAACGATTTGAGCTCGCTTGCCCTGGCCGCCGGGCTGGTCTTCCAGTAGTCGCAAAACGTACACCCTGCGTTGCAGCGCATCGTGACCTCGAAGTGCACGAGCACGGGGCGGTGCTGCACCCGGAGCCTCGCGTACTTGTACGCGAAGGGGATGAGGTGCCATGGCTTGTACTTCCGGGAAAGCATCAGCCGCGCTCACGCCATTGGGATCTGGATCCCCTCGGCTCGCGCCGTCGCCCGGGCGGTTTCGTACCCCGCGTCCGCATGCCTGGCAACGCCGATCCCGGGATCGTTGGTCAGCACACGCTCCAGCCGCACGCGCATCTCCGGCGTGCCGTCCGCAACGATGACCTGCCCCGCATGCAGCGAAGTGCCGATCCCGGTGCCGCCGCCGTGGTGGAAACTGACCCAGCTGGCGCCGCTGGCCACGTTCAGCAGCGCGTTGAGGATGGGCCAGTCGGCGATGGCATCGCTGCCATCTCGCATTCCCTCGGTCTCACGAAACGGCGATGCGACGCTGCCGGTATCGAGGTGGTCGCGGCCGATGACGATGGGCGCACTGATCTCGCCGTTGGCGACGAGGTCATTGATCGCAACGCCAAGCCTTGCCCGATCGCCCTGTCCGAGCCAGCAGATGCGCGCGGGCAATCCCTGGAACCGGATTCTCTCACGGGCCTTTTCGATCCACAATCTCAGTAGTGCATCTTTTGGGAAGAGGTCGAGTACGAGCCGGTCCGTGCGCGCGATGTCCGCAGGATCGCCCGAGAGTGCGGCCCAGCGGAAGGGGCCTTTCCCCTCGCAGAACAACGGACGGATGTACTCGGGGACGAAGCCAGGAATCCTGAAGGCATCCGTGAGGCCAGCATCGAGCGCGACCGTCCTGATGTTGTTGCCGTAGTCGAACACCACCGCGCCCCGGTCCTGAAGCGCCCGCATTGCTCTGACGTGCATGACGGCGCTCCCCGTGGAGCGCCGCAGGTATTCGGCCGGATCGTACCCGCGCAGGGCCCCTGCTTCGGCCACCGTCATGCCCGCGGGTACGTAGCCATTCAGCATGTCGTGGGCGCTTGTCTGGTCCGTGACCACGTCGGGGGTGACGCCG
>DASZZO010000267.1:0-7041 GCA_035544915.1 Gemmatimonadaceae bacterium
AAGAGAGTGGGGCGCTTTCTTGCCCGATTGGAGCACTGCTGTGACAAGTCCGACCGACATCCCAGTTCCCGCCGACCGCTCGTTCGCGTCCACGTGGCGTGACCTGCGCGAGGCGGTGCGCGGCGTGCGCCACGACTATACGTCGGGGCCGATCGGGCGCGCCATTTTCCTGCTGGCCGTCCCCATGGTGCTCGAGATGGTGATGGAAAGCCTGTTCGCCGTCTCGGATGTGTTCTGGGTGGCCCGCCTGGGACCTGATGCCGTCGCCACAGTAGGGCTGACCGAGTCGATGATGATTATTGTGTACACGCTGGCGGTCGGCCTCAGCATTGCCGCCACGGCAACCGTGGCACGCCGCATTGGCGAACGCGACCCGGAGGCCGCGGCCCGGTCCGCTGTGCAGGTCATCACGCTCGCCCTGATCATTTCCGGGGCGCTCGCGGCCGCGGGCGCATTCCTCGCCCCTGCCCTGCTCCGTACCATGGGCGCGTCACCATCGGTTCTGGCGACAGGTACGAAGTTCACTCGCGTGATGCTGGGCGGCAGCTCGACCGCGTTCCTGCTCTTCATCATCAATGGAACGTTTCGCGGCGCGGGAGATGCGGCGGTGGCAATGCGCGTGCTCTGGCTCGCGAACGCGATCAATATCGTGCTCGGCCCGCTGCTCATCTTCGGTGTAGGGCCACTGCCCCGCATGGGCGTCGCCGGTGCCGCCATCGCGACGACCATCGGACGTGGGACTGGCGTGCTCTTCGCACTCAGCCGCCTCGCGCGCGGCAGCGGGCATCTGGCGGTGCGGCGGCGGCACCTGCGTCTCGAGCCGGCCACGATGCTGCGCATGCTCCGCATGTCCGTGAACGGAACGTTCCAGGTGCTTGTCGGCTCCATGAGCTGGATCGGGTTGGTGCGCATCATGGCGGGATTCGGGAGCGTGGCGATGGCCGGCTACACCATTGCGATCCGCCTGGTGCTTTTTGCCCTGCTGCCGGCGTGGGGACTGGGGAATGCGGCGGCCACGATGGTCGGCCAATCATTGGGAGCCGGGAACCCCGAACGCGCCGAGAAATCCGTGTGGACGGCCGCCCGCTACAACTTCGTGTTCCTGGGATCGATGGGGCTGTTATTCGAGCTGTTCGCGCGCGTCATCGTTGGCGCCTTCACGTCGGATCGCGCGGTGGCCGACGTCGCTGTGTTCGGGCTGCGAACCGTAGGAGCGGGATTTCCGCTTTTCGCGTACGGGATGGTGCTGACACAGGCGTTCAATGGCGCCGGAGATACGTGGACGCCTACGAAGATCAACCTCGGAGTGTTCTGGCTGTTCGAGATACCCATTGCCTGGGTGATGTCGATGCAGTTCGGCGCCGGCAGCCGCGGTGTATTCATTGCGGTGCTGGCAGCGTATGTCCTGCTCGCGGCCGTGAGCGCGGTGCTGTTCCGCCGCGGCGGCTGGAAAAAGAAGAAGGTCTGAACGCCGATCTATGCCAGCTCGCGGCCGCGAGTCTCCGGAATCCAGAACCACACCAGCGCAGCGAGAGCGAACGACAATCCGGTGACGGTGAATGCCGTGCCGAACCCGCGGGATGCAGCGAGCGAACCCACCGTGAAGGGCGCCGCCGCGCTCGCGATCCGACCCATGTTGTACGTGAAGCCCTGCGCCGTTGCACGGATGGTCGTCGGATACAGCTCGGCGGTGACCGCGCCGAACCCGCTGAAGTAACCAGTGCCGAAGAACGCCACGAACGGACCGAGAAAGAGCAGAATGACCGGATTCCGCATCGCGCCGTAGAGGGGCAGCAGCAGGCTCGCAATCAGGAGGTACGTGACATAAACACGCTTGCGGCCGATCGCATCGGTGATGTACCCGAACGACACGTACCCGAGCCACATGCCGGCCTGCATCGCAACGACAATCCACGACATCGCCACCGCACTCAGTCCGATGCCGCCCTGGGTCACTGGTAGTGAGAGATAGGCCGGAACCCAGCCATTGAGGCCCCACCAGCCAAACAGTGCGCACGCGTTCATGAGCGTCACCGCAACTGTGACGCCGAGCAACTTGCCGCGAAAAACATCGGTAAATCGCGGCGACTGTGCATGGGCTACTCCGGGCTTCCTCTCCCGCCGCGCGCGTTGCAGCGCCATCCAGACCTCCGGCTCCTCAACGTTGCGCTGCACCCAGATCGTGAATAGCGCGGGGAGCACACCCACGAAGAACACCGCACGCCAGCCCCAGCGCGGGAGCACGAATCCCGTCACAATCGCGGCGGCCGCGAAGCCGATGGCCCACGAACTCTGCATGAAACCGAGGGCGCGACCCCGATGCCTGGCGGGCCACGTCTCCGACACGAGTGCGGCGCCGCTCGCCCATTCACCCCCCATGCCAAGACCCAGCAATGCCCGGAAGAGCGCAAACTGCCAGAGCGACTGCGACAGTCCGCATGCGGCGGTGAACACAGAGTAGACGAGCACGCTGGCCATGAGCGCGCGCGTGCGGCCAAAACGGTCGGCTACGTGGCCGAAGATGAGCCCGCCCGCGGCTCCTCCGAGGAGCGTCACGGAGCCCAGGAGCCCCGCTTGAGGTTTGGTGAGCCCGAGATCGGCAATTACCGACGCGAGCACCAGTGAGAAGAGCATCACGTCAAACGCGTCGAGCATCCAGCCCAGCGAGGCCGCCACGAGGGCGCGGCGGGCGGGGGGCCTCGCCACGCGCCACCACCCGAAGAGTCCCTCGTCTGCCGTGCGAGTGGTCAGAACGCCTTGAACTCGTCGAACGGCTGGTCGCACGCGTTGCAGACGTGAATCGCCTTGCAGGCTGTGGAGCCGAACTCACTCTTGAGCTGGGTACTGGCGGAGCCGCAGTACGGGCAATGGACGGTAGCGCGGCGCCGGGCGAGCGTAATGACCGCGCCGTGGTCGGCCGGGCCGGGCGGTGCGATGCCGGCCGCGCGGAGTTTCTCACGCGCGTCGGCGCCAATCCAGTCGGTCGTCCACGCCGGAGCGTACACGAGTTCAACCACCGCGCCGGTGATGCCCTGCGCTTCGAGGGCGCCGACGATGTCGCGCTCGATCTCATGCATCGCAGGGCAGCCGGAGTACGTGGGCGTTATGCGCACCGTCACGACGTCGCCTTCTACAATCACGTCGCGCACGATGCCGAGTTCGACGACGCTCAGTACCGGCACCTCCGGGTCCTTCACGGCGTGGAGGATGCCGAGGATTTCATCACGGGACGTAGTGGCGCGGCTCACCACTTGGCCCCAGGGTGCGATCGCACAACGATCTGCATTTCGCTCAGCAGATGGCCCAGGAACTCCGTGTGACGTCCGCGACGTCCCCCGGTCGCCATCGGTGTGTCCTTCGGGAGATCGAGCGTTGCGCGCGCGACGACGTCCGACACCATGGAGTGCCACCGTGAATGCGCAGTTGCGGAGTTCAGGACGATTCCATGCTCCGCCACAGCCCCATCCACTGCGTCGCACTCGAACAGCTCACCGGTAAAGCGCCAGCTGTCGTCGAGTGCGCGCTGCGCACGGGCGTGGCTCTCCCCGGTTCCGTCCCCGAGTTTGAGCAGCCAGTCGCTGGTGTGCCGGAGATGATAGGTGTCCTCCTTCAGCGCCTTGGCGGCGATTCCCGCCAGCGTCGGGAGCTTCCACTGCTTCAGCGCCTCCCACTGCAGTACGCTGAACGCGTCGAAGAGGAACTGCCGGACCATGGTGAATGCGAAATCGCCCTTGGGCAGTTCCACGAGCTGCGCGTTGCGAAAGCCGGTCTCGTCCCGCAGATACGCGAGCGCGTCTTCGTCGCGTCCCGCGCCTTCGGTTTCGCCCGCCAGCCTGAGCACGGCGTTCGCCTGTCCCACCAGGTCGAGGGCGATGTTCGCCATCGCGATGTCTTCCTCGAGAATCGGCCCGTGTCCGCACCACTCCGAGAGTCGGTGGCCGAGTACCAGCCTGTCATCCGCCAATCGCAGGAGGAACTCGAAGAGCGGGTTCGCAACGGTCGTCTCCCGCGGACCGGCCACCGGCGCGCGGGTCACAAGCCCTTCACTCCCCGCGGAACTTTGTAGAACTGTGGATGCCGGTACGCCTTGTCATTGCCCGGGTCGAAGAATGGACCTGCATCACCCGGAGACGAGGCGACGATGGCGTCTGACGGCACCACCCAGAGACTGATCGCTTCGCCGCGTCGTGCATATACGTCGCGTGCGTTCTGGAGCGCCTGCTCGGCATCGGCGGCGTGCACGCTGCCGGCGTGCTCGTGCGGAGCGGCCTGGGCGGGCTGCGTGAAGACTTCCCAGAGGGAAAGCTCTCCTGGATCGTCCCCCGCCGGCATCAGGCGGCCTCCGTCGAGCGCCGTGCGCGCTTCTCCACGTATGCAGCAGCGGCCGCGCGCACCCACGCCCCGTTGTCGTGCGCCGTTCTGCGGGCCTCGAGCCGTTCGCGATTGCACGGGCCATTCCCCTTCACCACGCGGAAAAACTCGTCCCAGTCGATGGGTCCGAACTCCCAGTTCTCCGTCTCCGTGTTGAACCTGAGATCCGGATCGGGGAGCATGAGGTTCACGGCCTGTGCCTGCGGCACGGTGAGGTTCACGAACCGCTGCCGGAGTTCATCATTGGTCTTGCGCTTCACGCGCCAGCGGATCAGCTCGGCAGTATTCGGCGAATCCTTGTCGCTGGGCCCGAACATCATCAGTGAGGGCCACCACCAGCGGTTCAGCGCGTCCTGCACCATCGCCCGTTGCGCGGGTGTTCCGCTGGCGAGTGTCGCGACAATCTCATAGCCCTGGCGCTTGTGGAAGTTCTCTTCCTTGCAAATCCGGATCATCGCGCGCGCATAGGGCCCGTACGACGCCTTCGCGAGCACTGTCTGGTTCACGATTGCAGCGCCATCCACCAGCCAGCCAATACATCCGATGTCGGCCCACGTGAGCGTCGGGTAATTGAAGATGCTTGAGTACTTCGCGGTTCCATCGAGCAGACGATGCACCAGCTCGTGGCGATCGACGCCGAGTGTCTCCGTTCCGCAGTAGATATAGAGGCCATGGCCGGCTTCGTCCTGAACCTTCGCGAGGAGCGACATCTTCCGGCGCAGGCTTGGTGCGCGCGTGATCCAGTTCCCCTCAGGGAGCATCCCCACGATCTCGGAATGCGCGTGCTGCGACATCATCCGGATGAGCTGCTTGCGGTACCGCTCCGGCATCCAGTCCTTGGGCTCGATGGACTCGCCGTTCGCAATGCGGGCCTCGAATGCGGCGACCATTGCGGGGTCGTCGGCCACTCCCTCCTGAGGAGATTTCTGCTCCATACCGTAAATCTATAGGCCCCGGCGCGGGATTGGACAATCGAGCGGTCCCGCTATGTTCACTGCATGTCGACGAGCGATGAGGCATCTGCCGCCGCGAGCCGCCAGGCCGGGAGCGTGACCGTCAGCGTCGCGAGCGGCGTTGCGACGGTTGAGTTTCATCATCCCAAAGGCAACTCGCTCCCCGCCTTGCTCCTCACGCGCCTGGCAAGTGAAATCACCGCCGTCGGCCCCCGGGCGGATGCCCAGGTCATTGTACTGCGCAGTGCGGGATCAGGAGCGTTCTGCGGCGGCGCATCCTTCGATGAGTTCTCCGCTGTCGACAACGCCGCGGCCGGCGCCGAGTTCTTCAGTGGATTCGGGCGAGTCATCCTGGCGATGATCCGTTCGCCGAAGTTCATCGTGACGCGCGTGCAGGGACGAGTGGCCGGCGGCGGGATCGGACTTGTGGCCGCGTCGGACTATACCCTTGCTGCGCGTTCAGCGTCGGTCAGGCTCAGCGAACTCGCGCTCGGGATCGGCCCATTCGTTGTCGGACCGGTGATCGAACGGAAGATTGGCCTGGCAGCATTCAGCGCGATGACTGTTGATGCGGACTGGCGTGACGCCGACTGGTGCGAAACCCACGGACTCTTCTCGCGGCTCTGCGGCAATGCCGGGGAGCTGGATGCAGAGATAGCCTCGATCTCCGCGACGCTTTCCAAGTCGAATCCGGAAGCGATGGCACATCTCAAGAAAGTGTTCTGGACCGGCACCGAAAAATGGGATGAGCTTCTGGCTGTCCGGGCCGGTCTGAGCGGCGCGATGATGCTTTCCGACTTTACACGGCGCGCGATCGAGGCTTTTCGCGCGCGGTATTGACCTGTATTACGAATGGCATAAGCCCAGACCCTCTCTCCTCAGGAGATCTTGCAAACAGCTCCGATGTGGAGTCCTTAGCCGGATTCACGTTCTTGTACCGCGGCACCACCTTCTTTTTAACCAGACCTGGGACTCAACCGCCTCGCTCAGAATGTGATATTTGTGGCTTCCGCGAAGAGCCATTTTCCGATCGGGAAATGCGTTTCTCGGACAATTGCGTCCGTTTCGTGTGCCTTGGCCTCCGTTTCTCCATGAATTGAGCCGGCTGCGTGTCCCTCAGCCTGCGCTCCGAGAGCCTCGGCTGTCAATAATTGATCCGTCGCCGCCCCTCTGGGCAGCACGGCGCTGATGCTTGCTTCGTTTCTGCGCGCTACGCGTCCCGCGAGCGCTGGTGATGCGACCGCGGCCCCCTCTCGCCCCGCCTCATCTGCCACTCCCGGCGCCACAATGGCAGCTCTCGGCGCCTCGGCGCCCGCTCTGCCTTCCTCGGGCTATCACATTCCGAGTGGAAAACGCGTTTCGCGTGCCTTGGAGTCCATTTCGTGCAGGAACAAAGAACTTCACCAAAGCGATGAAGAGATTTCGCGGAGCACGATTGCCGATACGCCCAGCGGAGAAGGACCTCACCCGAGCCCCATTGAGAGTGCGGGCACCGGAATGGAAACTCCGCGCAGTTCGATAGGCGCTCGTCGCTGGATCGATGCCCCTCCACGCGGCGCAGTTCGCGTTTGCTACAGCGTCGTCGGCGCTCCGCCCACCGTCGTAGACTCTGCGCTCACGATCGTAGGCTCTCCGTCAACCATCGTAGACCCTCAGTCCGCCGTCGTGGACGCTGAGCCGACCATCGTTCGCACTTGCTGCAGCGCAATGGTCGATC
>DASZZO010000268.1:0-2444 GCA_035544915.1 Gemmatimonadaceae bacterium
AGGGTCGACTCAATCGACGTGCCGGCCGGCAAATTCGAGGCCCTCGCCATCCGGCCATCGATCAAAGCAGGCGGCCTGTTTGCTGAAGGCGGGGAAGCGGAGATGTGGCTCAGCACCGACAAGCGACGGCTGCTTGTCGAGCTGAAGACAAAAATGTCCATCGGTTCGCTCAACCTCTATCTGCGAAGCTATCGTCCACCGCAGGAATCAGTACCTGCCGGAGCGCGTTAGATACTTGCGGCCCTCCGATCGGGCCGCTGTCGCGCTCGCGTTGGTCTGCGCTGTCACGCCCCAGGCGCGAGCTCAAAACGATTTCGACCAGTGCTCGACTACCAACGTACAAGGGCTGGGACAGCAGGCAGCGCAGGGGAACCCGGGAAGCTGCCAAGGCGGGAAACTCGCAGGCGCAGGTTCAGATCGGTTACCAGTACGAGTTCGGAGAAGGACTGCCGCGGAACAATGCCGAGGTCGCCCGATGGTACGGACGCGCTGCGGAACTCGGGAACGCAATGGGGCGTGCAATCTGGGCACCATGTACGAAAACGGCACCGGCGTAGCAGCGGACTGGGTGATGGCGACGCGATGGTACCGGATGGCTGCCGACCAGCACAATCGCCGGTGCGAGACGTCTCTGGGCCGTTCATATGAGTTCGGCGTGGGGGTACCCCAGAATCGCACCGAAGCCATCGCGTGGTTCGAGCGCGCCGGCACCGGAGCGGGCTAGGTCATAAGACGCGGGTCGGCGCCTGATCTTCCACGAACGCACGCCCGATGTCCATTTGGCCCGGATTCGCTTAGCGAGCGGCGGCCTCATTCATAAGAGCGATGCTCTCATGCCCGGACTTGAAGCGTCCTGTCGCGGTGTCCAGGGGCATACGAAATCCCCACCACGTGCCGCGGAGAAATGCCGCCAGTCTGCGGAGCCGCGGAGGACGATGGTTGAGATCGACAACGGGCTCGCCCGTGAGCCACCGCCATGCGAGCTCTGCAACCGGCTTGAGCGCCGGCAATCCGCCAAGCCGCAACATCTTGGCGTTCGCGGCACCAAGGCCGAACATGTAGCCGTCGATAAGGATGATCCCCTCGCCCCAGGTGCGGAAGCCATGGTGCGTGACAGCTGCGGCTGGCGTTTCGTGGGCCGAGAAACCCCGCAAGAGTGCACGCATCGTAAAGTCACTCTCTTCGCCCGAGCGAAGTGGAGCGCCGGCGCCGAACAGCTCGTCAAAGCCGTTGAGCAGCTGCCACGCGGAACGTCGAACGGCCATGCAGGCGCCGAGACCCTCAATGCGCGCCTTTCGCGAAATACTGCGCACGGTGAGTGCGCGGTTCATGGCGTAGGCCGGGATGAAGCCCGCGCCGCGATCATAGCTGGCGGCGCGCACGGCGCCGAAGACAATGCCAATGCGCTCGTCGCTTGCGAAGGCGGTGGCGATTGCCCGCATCCAATCTGGCTCGACTTCGCAATCATCGTCGGTGAAGGCAATAATCGGGGCGTCGGTTCGCGCGACTCCGAAATTGCGCGCAGCGGCAAGTCCCCGGGCCTGCATGCGCTCGACTGTCACGCGGCGGTCATCGGCAAAGTGCTGGAGCGCATTTGTCGTTGAATCATCCGCGCTCTGGTCCACCACGAACAGTCTGAATGCGGGATAACGCGACGCCATCACGGATCTGGCAGCGAGATCAGCCCCCACTGCGCAATTCCGAGTGGCCAGGACGACGGCAATCGGCGTCGCCTCGGTGGTGGCGCCGGGCGCCGGATCAACCATGGGCACCCACAGCCACAATGGCACGCGGGGCCTGGGCGACCATGACCGGCTTGCCGAGGCTCGCGGAAGCCGTGGCGGCGAGGACGACGCGCAACGCCGCACGCCCATCCTCCAGCGTGCAGGCCGGCGGGGCCTTGCCTGCAATGACATCTACGAAGTGCTGCCACTGGGCGCGATATGAGTCGCCGTAATCGCCCAGCGTATGCATTCCCGAGAGGCCACGCGGCAACTCGCGCAGCGTGTTGGCCAGGTGACGCAGGCGCGGCTGCAGCATGCCGCCAGTTTCCTTGACACCGAACTGTTCGAGGCCATCAAAGCGCTGAGCGGAAACCCGGAGGCGACCACGGTCTCCGCAGACTTCAAGCTCGATGTCGTGACTCGTGCGTTCCGAGATCATTGCACTCGCCAGGACGCCGTTGGCCAGCTTGGCGGACACGACGGCGCTCTCGTCGTGGCGGCGCCCGTGCCGGGTGAGCACGAAAACCTCAGTCACTTCCGTGTTCAGGAGAAAGCGCCAGAGGTCGAAGAGATGAACTGCGAGCTCGACGAGCGAGCCGCCACCCGTGACACGCTCACGCTTCCATGCAGGTATCCGATCATCCCCCCGAGGGCTGTTCCAGATGGCGCGGATGCTCTCCGGCGTTCCGACAGCCGAGTGAGCCAATGCGGCGCGGGCTT